>NZ_VFTJ01000027.1:0-69101 GCF_006439595.1 Mesorhizobium sp. B3-1-9 | reverse complement strand
TGAGATCAGCGCAAACGCTGGGAATTGGCCGAAGCCTTCCGACCTCGTCATTCCAGGGCGGGAGCAGCCGCGAAGCGGCGTCGCGGAGACCCTGGAATCCACGCCGTGACCTTGATCGTAGACTGCAGCAGAGCAGAATTCTGCACGGTTGCGGCGCTCATGCGTCACGAAATGGATCCTCGGGTCTGCGCGCGTCGCTTCGCGGCTGCTCCCGCCCTGGAATGACGAGGTCGGAAGGCTTCGGCCAATTCCAAGGCATGCCACCTACCAACACAAATACGGCCTGCCCGTCAAAATCACTGTGCTGGGGAACTAGCAGATTTCGTCATTGTGAGCGCAAAGCCGTTTGCGGCCTGCGGCAATTCCCGCTAAGACGCCGCCGTCCTTTCCTAGAAGCCGGGAACCAATTCGATGACGGACATCGCCGCCACCGCCGAAATGCAGGCCGCGCTGCTTTCGCGCGCGCTGCCCTATATGCAACGCTACGAGAACAAGACCGTGGTGGTGAAGTATGGCGGCCACGCCATGGGCGACCATGAACTCGGCAAGGCGTTCGCCCGCGACATCGCGCTGTTGAAGCAATCCGGCGTCAACCCGATCGTCGTGCATGGCGGCGGGCCGCAGATCGGCGCGATGCTTTCCAAGATGGGCATCGAATCCAAGTTCGAGGGCGGGCTGCGCGTCACCGACCAGAAGACGGTCGAGATCGTCGAGATGGTGCTGGCCGGCTCGATCAACAAGGAGATCGTGGCGCTGATCAACGCCGAGGGCGAGTGGGCGATCGGGCTCTGCGGCAAGGACGGCAACATGGTGTTCGCCGAAAAGGCGCGCAAGACCATGGTCGACCCGGACTCCAACATCGAGCGGGTGCTCGATCTCGGCTTCGTCGGCGAACCGGTCGAGGTCGACCGCACGCTGCTCGATCTTCTGGCGCGCTCCGAAATGATCCCGGTGCTGGCGCCGGTCGCGCCGGGCCGCGACGGCCACACCTACAACATCAATGCCGACACGTTTGCGGGCGCAATCGCGGGCGCATGCCGCGCCTCGCGTCTGCTCTTCCTCACCGACGTGCCCGGCGTGCTCGACAAGAACAGGAAGCTGATCGACGAGCTGACGGTCGCCGAAGCCAGGGCGCTGATCAAGGACGGCACGGTTTCCGGCGGTATGATCCCGAAAGTCGAGACCTGCATCGAGGCGATCGAGCGCGGGGTCGAAGGCGTCGTCATCCTCAACGGCAAGACGCCGCACTCCGTTCTGCTCGAGCTCTTCACCGAGCACGGCGCTGGCACGCTGATAGTTCCGTAGGAAGGCAAGTACACCGTTTCCGTGAAGCGGTGAATTACCATAGTCAGCCGGCTAATCTTCTTTCGCCTTCAAGAGCGGGCATGGCCGGCTTTCGCGCTCGACGCCGAACGATCATCGATTCCTCCTCGGCGTCCTGCGGTGCGCCCCAGAACTCAGCAAGCGTTGGGCCGTCCGTGACGCGGCCATCGCGGGCGAGAAAACCCCAGACCTCACGGAACCAGACGCGGCGCCCCATCTTGGTGTACCAGCGCATCGAATGGCGCTGCTCGGGATCGGGGTGGAAGAGGATGCGCGCCAGCGCCTTCGGCCGCGACTGCACCGCGACCTCGATCAGCTTGACGGCGAAGAACAGCATCCAGGGTTTCAGCCGGGTCATGTGTAGAACCTGGTGCTTGTAGTCCCAGAGGCGCACGTCCTTCTGGATCACCTTGCGGTCGCTGGCGATGCGGAAGAACGGCGTCCAGCGATGTGGCGTGACATAGAGCGCCTGGATCTGGTCCGGATCGTAAGCGATGAGCTGGCGGAAGCCGCGCCAGAGATCGCGCAAGGTCTCGTCCTCGAAGCCGGCGACCCAGGTCGCCATCGACAGGATGCCGTGTCGCCTGAGCAGCCGGATCGCCTCGCGGTCGGATTTGGTGCTGCCACCCTTGCGGATCAGCGACAGCGTCTCCTCGTCGGTGTTCTCCATGCCGAGCAGCCAGCGGATGATTCCGGCGTTGCGGTAGAGGTGGAGGATGTCGGCATCGCGCACGATGTCGTCGGCGCGGGTCGAGCCGACTATCAGCACCGGCACATTCTCGGCGATCATGGCATCGAGAAAGGCGCGCCAGGCCTTCTTCGAGGAGGTCGGATTCTCGTCCGCCAGGTTGATCAGCTCGACGCCGTGCTCGCGATGGAGCCAGGCTATTTCCCTGGCGAATTTGACGGGATCGCGGTGGCGCCAGCGGGTCCAGAAGCCGCGCTGGCCGCAATAGTTGCACAGATGCGGGCAGCCACGCGAGAACTGCATGACCACGGCCCGCTTGCCGCCCCAATAGGAGTAGCGGCGATGATCGATCAGCTCCCAGCCGACGCGCCAGGCGTCGAGATCGGCAACGGTCATTGCCGGCTGCGTGGCGACCGGATGGCCGAGGTCGTCGCGATAGGCGATGCCGGCGACGCTCGCCACCGGCTGGCGCATCTCGATCGCCTCGACCAGCGCCGTCGCGGTCGCCTCTCCCTCGCCGCGCACGATGAAATCGAAGACGTCCGTCGCCGCCAGGATGTCGCGCCAATGATAGGTCGGGAAGACGCCGCCATAGATGATGATGACGCCCGGCGCGCGCGCCTTGATCATTTCGGCGATCTTCAAGGCCGTCAGATGCGCCGAGGTCGAGCCGGAATGGCCGATCAGGACGAAATCCGGATCGTCGCGCAGGGCATCGTCGACCAGCACGGCAAGCGGCATCGGCCCGAACTCGGCATCGACCAGCCGGACCTGATGGCCGGAATCGATCAGCGGGCCGCCGATCGCCAGCAGCCCGAGCGGCGGCAAATGATCGTCGGGCACGCGGCTGCCGATGGCGGTGTGCGGCGGATTGATCAGCACGATGTTCATGGCGGACCTCTTGCTTGGTCCGCTTGTGCTAGTCGCCGATGTCGAAGCCGCCTTGGCGCGGTTCAGCAGTTTCCACGCAGCTTTTCGGGAGAAGTTTTGTTCTGAAGCAATTCCGGACGGAGGGCTACGGCGAAGTTGCCGAGCCTAAACGCCTCACACTTCCCTGGAATCGCTTTTTGCTTGGACGCAATTTCCGACGGAAAACCGCGTCGCACTTTTCCTGGAATTGCTTTTTGCTTGGACGCAATTCCGGACGGAAAACCGCGTTGCACTTTTCCTGGAATTGCGTCAGCGCCGCAGGTGACTGAGCGGCACGTGGCCGGGGCCCTTGATGTTCTGCAGCACCAGTTGCGTGTGGACGTCGCGCACGCCGGGCAGGCGCATCAGCCGGTGCATGACGAAGGCATTCAGATCGTCCACCGACGGCACCATGACATGCAGCAGGAAATCGTGGTCGCCGGTCATCGTCCAGCAGGACGAGACTTCGTCCATGCGCTGCACGGCGGCGATGAAGCTTTCGGGCGAGCCGTCGCTGTGGCTGACCAGCCGCACCTGGATGAACACCTCGACGGTCAAGCCCACGGCGCGGCGGCTGAGCACGGCGGCAAAACCCTTGATGATGCCGGTTTCCTGCAGCGCCTCGAAGCGGCGCGCGCAGGGCGTGGTCGATAGCCCGATTTCCTGCGCCAGCTCCGAGACGGGCTTGCGGCCGTCGCGCTGCAGGATATCGAGCATCCTTATCTCGAAATCATCGAATTGAGGCATGTTTTGTCGATCTCACGCTTATCTGAGTTCTTTTACCTCGAAATCAGCTAACGAGCTACAAACAAGGCGGATTTACCTCAGCGTTCGCTCCTAAACTCCTCTCCACGATCCGCGGATCACGATCTCGAGGAGGATATGATGACGATCAGCGTTGCCGATTACGCCGCCGAATGCGCGGCGCAGGGCCTTCGCGGCGACTATTCGGTCTGCCGCGGCGATTTCACCGTGGCGCAGGGCTACGACTATTCAGCCGAGGAACAGGCGGTGTGGCGCATGCTGTGCGACCGCCAGACGAAGCTGACCCAGAAGCTCGCGCACCACTCCTATCTGGATGGTGTCGCCGCGCTCGGCCTGCTCGACAGGATTCCGGATTTCGACGAGGTCAGCGAAAAGCTCACCAGGCTGACGGGCTGGGAGATCGTCGCCGTGCCCGGCCTGATCCCAGCCGGCCCGTTCTTCGATCATCTCGCCAATCGCCGCTTTCCGGTGACCAACTGGCTGCGGACGAAGAAAGAGCTCGACTATATCGTCGAGCCGGACATGTTCCACGATTTCTTCGGCCATGTGCCGATCCTGACCCAGCCGGTGTTCGCCGATTTCATGCAGATGTATGGCGAGAAGGCCGAGGACGTCATTGCGCTGGGCGGCGACGAGATGATCACAAGGCTCTACTGGTACAGCGCCGAATACGGCCTCATCCAGGAAGCCGGGCAGCCGCTGAAGGCCTTCGGCGCCGGGCTGATGTCGTCCTTCACCGAGCTGCAATTCGCGGTCGAGAGCAAGGATGCCCACCACGTGCCGTTCGACCTCGAGACGGTGATGCGCACCGGCTATGAGATCGACAAGTTCCAGCGCGCCTATTTCGTGCTGCCGTCCTTCGATGCGCTGCGCGATGCTTTCGCCCATGGCGACCTCGCCGGCATCGTGGCGCGGTTCAAGGATCAGCTGGCGCTCGACCCGGCCACGGTCTGAGGTCGGTTTTCGCCCAACCGACATTCAGGGCGGTTCAGCCGCCGAGAGGCGGCTGGGCCGCTTTACGTCGGCCAAGCCGGTCTTTTCGGTAGATCAGACGACGATCACCTTGCCGAGGTGCTCGCCCAGGCGGCAGGCGAGCGCGGTGATGGTCGTCGTCGGGTTGCACTGGCCGGAGGTGCAGAACACCGAGGAGCCGCCGACATAGAGATTGTCCATGCCGTGCACCTTGCAATTGGCGTCGACGACGCTTTTCAAGACATCGGTGCCCATGCGGGTGCCGCCCATGTGGTGGTGGCCGGCCGTTTCCTCATTGGTCGGATAATCGTCGCCATTGCTGATCCAGTCGTCGATGCGGACGCGGCCGAGATTCTTCTGCGCCATGGTCGTGCCGAAAAGCTTCAGGCCTTCGAGCAGCGTGCGGCGCTCGAGCGGCGACTTCTTCCAATGCAATTCGATGCGCGGCACGCCGGCGTGGTCGACATCGACCTTCGACAGCTCGATCTGGTTGGAGGCAAGCGGCGCCTGTTCCCAGGCGACGTAAAGCTGGGCCGCGCAGTGCAGCCTTTGGTCCAGTTGGGACGACATCCACTCCGCCATGTTGGGCGCGGTGCAGGCGAGATCGGCGATCAGCTTCTTGACATTAGGATAGGGCGACTCGATCAGCCGAATGCCGAAATTCATGATCTGCAGCCGCTCCATCGCGGCAAGCGTCGGCGAGAAGAAGGCTTCGTTCGAGGCGTCGACCTCGAACTCTGAGTAACTGGCGAGGATGGCATTGCCGCCCTCGAAGGTCGGATGCTCCATCCAGTAGCGGCCGAGCGCCGTCGCGTTCGGCACCACGCCGCCATTCGAGCGCTCATTCGACCATAACAGCAGCCGTGAGTTTTCCAGCCCGCCGGTGCAGATGACGAAATAGTCCGCGCCGAAGGTGCCGGCGTCCTGCCCGTTCGACCAGAGCTTCGCGCCGGTGACGCGCTTGCCGTCGCCGGTAAGCTCGGTCGCGTAGGTGTTGAGCACGACGGCGATGTTCTTGCTCTTGTCGAGTTCGTCGGCGAACTTCTCGCCGAAGCGCACCGCCGGGCTCTTGATCAACTGCACCCAGCGGATGTCGTCCGAAACCGGCACATCGGGGCGGAAGTCGGGAAGCTCGAGGATGTCGTGGACTTCGCCGAGGTAGGGTTCGATGTCGGCGCGACTGATCGGCCAGCCGGTGTCCGGCGCCCAGGCCTTGGGCTCGAAATCTTGGCTGTCGAGCACGCGGCACCAGCCGGCCCAGTGGTTGGATGAGCCGCCCATGAAGCGCAGCCTGGTGATGTCGAGGTCGAAATAGAAATCGCCGACCGTCCTGCCGCGATAGAAATCCTGCGACTCGTCGCTGAATTCGCGCGAACCCGCCTCCAGGACGACGACCGGGATGCCGGCTGCGCCGAGCTTCCTGGCGATCGTCGTACCGGCTGGACCGGAGCCGAGGATACAGGCCTTGGGTTTGAAGCCGGCCTGCTTGTAGGCTTCGTAGCTGTCGAAGATCATGCGAGATCGCTCCGCCGCAGGATCCAGCCATTGATCTCGACGATTTCATCGGGGTCGGCCACGTCCGGCTGGTTGCGGAACAGCGACAGCGCGGGCAGCGCGATCAGCGCCTGCACGATCGCGCGGCGCGACATTTTTCTTATGAACCTGCTCATGACACGTCTCTCGATAGGGCCGTCGATCCACGCATGCCGTTCCTGAACGGCACACATGCCGCCAAGGAGGCCAATTCCGTGCCAAACCTAGGTGAAAACGGGGTTACACCCGGACGTTCAGCGCGGTTGAATATGGACATGGTTAGGGTTTTCCTAACGCCCGCGGCTTCATGCCGCCTCGGGGAGTTCGCGGTCGAGGATCGAAAGATTGCGGCCGCGGTTCTTCGCCTCGTAAAGCCTGCGATCGGCGGCGCGCATCAGATCGGAAACGGTAGCGCTCTCGCCGCAGCTTATGCCGCCGATCGAGACCGTGAGCGGCACGGTCCGCTCGTCGACGGGGCGGAAGCGGATCAGCTCGACCTCGCGGCGGATACGCTCGGCGATATGCTTGGCTTCCGGTTCGCTGGCGCCGACCAGGAAAGCCGCGAATTCCTCGCCGCCGATGCGGCCGAGCATGTCGCCGCTGCGAATGCCGCGTTCGATGGCGCCGGCAATCAGAAGCAGCGCTTCGTCTCCCGTCAGATGACCGTAGCTGTCATTGATCCTCTTGAAGTGATCGGCGTCGATGATGAGCAGCGCGCCGCGATCGCTCTTGCGCCGCGACCCGTCGAGCGCGGCAAAGAAGGTTTCGCGGTTGAGCATGCCGGTCATGTCGTCGCGGCTTGCCTTTTCCGACAGGCGCCTGTGCGCCGCCGCAAGCTGCGCATGGGCGCGGGCAAGCTCGCGATGGGCGTTCTGCAACCGGTCGCTTTGCCAGAAGCTGCTGGCGCTGGCGGCCCAGGCAAGCACGAGCGGGCAAACCGTCGATGCCAGCCAGACGGTGCGGCTCATCGGAAAGCCCATTGCCGGAACCACAATCAGCGTCAACAACAGCGAGGCAGCGACCGAAGCGAACGCCACGGCAGCGGCCCTCAAAAATATGCGACTCATCACTTGCTCCCAACGGATAGCCTCTGTGCCAGCAAGCGCTGAAGGCGACCTTTCCGAGACTTTTAAAATTTGAAGTGAGACGCCATTTTCACACTTCGTGACGCGCATAAGTTGTGGATAACCTCCGCGCCGGCGTGCCATAAGAAGCGTATGACGATGACACCCGATCCTGCCCGCTTTGCCCATGTCACGGACTGGGTGTTCGACCTCGACAACACGCTCTATCCGCATCATTCGAACCTGTTCGCGCAGATCGACGTCAAGATGACCGCCTATGTCGGCGAGTTGCTGACGCTTTCGCGCGACGAGGCGCGCAAGCTGCAGAAGGAGCTCTACCTGGAATACGGCACGACGCTGAACGGGCTGATGAAGCGGCACGGCATCGATCCCGACGATTTCCTCGAGAAGGTGCACGACATCGACTATTCGCGGCTGGTGCCGGATCCGGTGCTGGGCGCGGCGATCCGCCAGCTTCCAGGACGCAAATTCATCTTCACCAATGGCGACCGCAGGCATGCCGAGCGCACCGCGCGCCAGCTCGGCATACTGGAACATTTCGACGCCATCTTCGACATTCGCGGCGGGGCTCAATCCCAAGCCGGAGCGCCAGACCTATGAGCGTTTTGCCGAACTGCACTCGGTGACCGGACATAATGCGGTGATGTTCGAGGATCTGGCGCGCAATCTGGCCGTGCCGAAAACGCTCGGCATGACGACCGTGCTGGTGGTGCCGCGCAATTTCGAGCCGACCTTTTCGGAGATCTGGGAACGCGACCCTGCAAACGAGGACGACGTCGATTTCGTCACCGACGATCTCGCCAGCTTCCTGACCGCGATCGTCGAGGTCGTGGCCTGAACGATGTTTGCATAGGGCAAGCCTGGGAGGTTGGCCGAAACGCCCATCGCGATCGTCATCCACGGGCGGAGCAAGGAGCGAAGCGACGCGCGTAGACCCGAGGATCCATTCCGTGGCTTTCGAGCGTTGCCGCGGTGCAGAATTCTGCTCTGCTGCATTCCACGGCCCAGGTCACGGAATGGATTCCAGGGTCTGCACGACGCCGCTTCGCGGCTGCTCCGCTAGAATGACGAGGCTGGGAGGCTTCGGCCAATCCCCAGCGTTTGCCCTGATTTCATCGAATGAGCGGTGAATATCTGGCCTATCGATGGGCCTGCAATCTTGTATCGAGGACCTAATCGAAATCCGGAATCGTGCCGGGCTGCAGCCCCAGCCGGCCATTCAGGTCCTTCAGATACCGGCACCAGTCCGGCGTGCCTCCGGCTCCCGTACCGTTGCCATTGCCGTCGGATGAGTAGCCGTTGCCGTGGCCGTTGCCGCAATTGGCGTTGCCGTTGAAGCTGCCGCCATTGAAGTTGCCGCTGAAACTTCCGGCATTGCCGTTGCCGTTGAAGTTGCCGCTGTTGCCATTGCCGTTGAAGTTGCCGGAATTGCCGTTGCCGTTGAAATTGCCGGTGTTGCCGAGACCGTTGGTCACGCCGACGCCGATCGGAAGGTCGGCAATCCTGACCAGGGTCGAGGCGTCGGCAGCCAGGATCGCGGCAAGCAGCGTGCCGAGCGCGAGGCGGTTTCCGTCAAGCAGCCTCGCCGCCACGCCGCGCTGGCGAGGCCGAACGGGCGCGGCTGATCTCAAGCTGGTCATCAGCGGTTCCCCCGGCCGTTGGAGTTGCCGTTGAAGCCGCCGACATTGCCGTTGCCGTTGAAGTTGCCGCCGTTGAAGTTGCCGTTGCCGGCACCGATGTTGCTGTTGCCGTTGTATTGGCCGGTGTTGGAGTTGCCGTTGAAGGCGCCAATGTTGCTGTTGCCGCTTGTCGGCGAGGTGTTGCTGTTGCCGTTGAAGGCGCCGACATTGCCGGTGCCGCTGTTGAAGGCGCCGATATTACCGGTACCGCTGTTCTTGTAGCCGACATTGCCGCCGAAGTTGCCGAGCGGGTTCATGCTCCTGACGTTCGAACCGATGGCTTGGCCGTATTTGCCGACCGCCCCCTGGACAGCCGACATGCCGAAGGCCTGGCTGCCCGTCGCGGTGTCAGCCTTCGCCGCGGTTGCACTCAACAACCCCAGGCATAGCGCCGATATGACGTAGCGTTTCATCTGCGAGCTCCTTCCATGGCTTAGCTTTTTGAAATTGCACCTGTTTCGAAAAGGACTGGGACCGCCGGCGACATGTCGCGATAGCCTTGCGCGGGGGACGGGCGCGTGGCTCGGCGATCCCAGAGACGTCTGCGTCTTTCCAAGTTAAAGCTTGGCGACGCTGAAGTTGGCGACGCTAGTGGTTGGCGTTGCCGTTTCCGTTGCCGCTACCGGCGCCCCAGTTGCCGTTGCCGTTGGCATTGCCGTTGCCGAGGCCGAAGTTGCCGTTGCCGTTCACGTTGCCGTTGCCGAGGCCGAAGTTCCCGTTGCCGTTGCCGTTGCCGTTGGCGGCGCCGGCATTGAGGTTGCCGTTATAGTTGCCGCTGAAGGCACCCATGTTGGCGTTTCCGTTTCCGTTGCCGTTGCCAGCGCCGAAATTGCCGTTGCCGTTGAAGTTGCCGTTGAAGGCGCCGGTGTTGGCGTTGCCATTGCCGTTGCCGTTGCCGACGCCGACATTGCCGTTGCCGTTGCCATTGCCGCTACCGACCGAAAATGCGGATGCCGAACCAGTCAGAGCCGACAGGACAGCCGCGGCCAGGATGATCTTTTTCATGACGTTCTCCTTGGTTTGTGTTGAGCTTCCCGGCCAGTTCAAGATGACCGAGAGGACGCTCCAAGGATGCACGCAGAAATAGCGCCCATGAATTCGGGCTGATCGGCAGGTGCCGTCGGTTTTTCTGCTGATCCCCGTGTCAGGGAAAGTTGAAGTAATCGGGAAAAAACTGACAGGCATAAAGGCGTATGCCGGGTGTATATTGCGCGGAGCATCAACCCCTTGTGCCTCTTCTCGCGGGGCCGGCACTTCGCGGCGTTGACGGAAAAGAAGTCGATGGAGGGTGGCATCGACACCGGCAAAGACGATAGCTCGAGAAAGCGCCGTGGCCTGGCGCGGCATCTGGTTGCCGTGCAGGAAGAGCAGCGCCTGCGCCTGTCGCGCGAGCTGCATGACGATCTGGGCCAGATGCTCGCCAGCGTCTCGCTCGAATTGCACATCGTTCGCGCCGGCTCGCCGGAGATGGACGCCCGCCTCGAGCGCGCCGCGATGCTTATCGACCAGCTGAGCGCCAGGGTGCATGACGCCGCCTGGAGCCTGCGACCCGCGGACCTCGATCGCCTCGGCTTCAAGGCTTCGGTCGAGGACCTGACCATCATGCTTTGCGGTCAACTCGGCATTGCATGCGAGATGGACCTTGAAGCCCTGTCGAGCCCGCCGCCTGCCGAGATCGCGCTCACGCTGTACCGCATTGCCCAGGAAGCGCTCACCAATATCGGCAAGCATGCCGCGCCGAGCCGCGTCAGCGTCACGGCGCACATCCAGGACGATCGGATGCGCCTGACGATCGAGGATGACGGCCGCGGCTTTGACGGCAGCGCCGAACCTGGTCCGAGCCATTTGGGACTTGCCGGAATGCGGGAGCGGCTGGCGCTGGTCGGCGGCAAATTGTCGGTTGAAACCGCTTGGGGCAAGGGGACCACCATTTACGCTGATGTGCCCCTCGCCGGCTGACCGGCGGCTTCGAGCCGGCAACGATGCGATCGGGTCTGAAACGGCATCTTCGGCGTCAGGTGGGATTACGTGAAGCGCTGCACATCCCGGACATTAGCCGCGGCTTACAGTGCGGCATCATTGGGTTAGGCGGGGGATGGCTTACCCGTTGCGGCCGTTCAGGCCTGCCAGGACAGACGGGCGTCCCGCGCCAGGCGGGGCAGTTGCCTAGACCATCAAGAACAAGAGAGCCCGCTCCAAGCGAGAGGCTCTTTCATCGACTGATGGAGGTTAAAGGTGTGCTGCAGACGGATATTTGTGGTCGATGACCACCCGATCATCCTGTCGGGGGTCGGGGCGATGATCAACAGCCAGGACGATCTGACGATCGTCGGACTGGCCGGCAATGCCGACGATGCCCTCGAGGGGATCGGCAAGTCGCTGCCCGACGTCGCCGTGGTCGACATATCGCTTCCGGGCATCAACGGGGTCACGCTGATCGAGCGGCTTGGCGAACGCTTTCCCGAGGTCAGCTGCATAGCGCTGACGGCGCATGAGGACCCGGGCTGCCTGCGCCAGGTGCTGGCGGCGGGCGGACGCGGCTTCGTGGTCAAGCGGTCGACCGCGACGGACCTGCTGCAGGCCATCCGATGCGTGTTGGCCGGCGACAACTATGTCGATCCGGCGCTTGCGGCGCGCATATTGAGCCCACGCGGCGCCGCGCAGGGCGATCCGGGCAATCTCAGCGAACGGGAGCGGTCGGTCATCCAGTTGGTGGCGCTCGGTTACAGCAACAAGGAAATCTCGTCGCGGCTCAGCCTCAGTATAAAGACGATCGAAACCTATCGCACCAGGGCAACCGACAAGCTCGAACTTCACTCCCGCGCTGCCATCGTGCGCTTCGCGCACTCGAATGGCTGGCTGATCGAACTGCCGGTGTAGGCGAACCGGCAGGTTGCGCTTCCGGGGCCGCGCTTTCAGAGCTTGTAGAAGCGGCGGATGATGTCCCAGGCTTCGTCGGCCGTGTCGACGAAATCGATGATGTCCTGATCGCCGGGCGAGATCGTGCCCTGCTCGGCGAGGAAATCGAGATCGATCGCCCTTTGCCAGAACGCCTTGCCGAACAGGATGACCGGGACGCGCTCCATGCGTCCCGTCTGGATAAGCGTCAGCGTCTCGAAGAACTCGTCCATCGTGCCGAAGCCGCCCGGAAACACCGCGACCGCCTTGGCGCGCATGACGAAATGCATCTTGCGGATGGCGAAGTAGTGGAAGTTGAAGCAGAGCTCCGGCGTGACATAGGCGTTAGGCGCCTGCTCGTGCGGCAAAACGATGTTCAAGCCGATCGACGGCGCGCCGACATCGTCGGCGCCGCGGTTGCCGGCCTCCATGACGCCAGGCCCGCCACCGGTCACCACGACATATTCACGATAATAGGAGGTGGCCGACTGCTGCGAGCACAGGCGGGCGAATTTGCGCGCTTCCTCGTAATATTTGCTGTTCGCCTCGAGGTTCTTCTTCTGCGTCTCGTTCTTCGCCGCCCAGGCCTCGCCACCCGGTTCGGGCAGGCGGGCGCCGCCGAACAGGATGACGGTCGAGCGAATACCGCGTTCGGCCAGGATCATTTCCGGCTTGAGCAGCTCGAGCTGCAGCCGTACGGCGCGCAATTCGCGACGCGTCATGAAGTCGGGATCGTTCCAGGCCAGCCGGTAGGTCTCGGCGCGTGTCTGCGGGGTATCCGGCACGCCTTTCGAGCGTTCCAGATCCTCGTCCGAATGCGGCAGCGGCGTCCATCCCGCCTTTTCCATGGGAGTCATCGAATCCACCCGTCCAATTCCCTTACTTGCGCCGTCCCGTGACGCAGGCGCGATTGACCCCCATTGAGCCTTAACATAGGGTCCGCGCGACTTTTAAACAGGTTAAGGCGCAGCCCCTTAACAGCTTGGTAATGGAGCGAAATCATGTCGAAGCCCGATCTGGCGAGCCTCGAAAAGACCATCGAAAAGGCCTTCGAGGAGCGCGACACGATTTCGACCGCGACGCGCGGCGAGACGCGCGACGCCATCCAGACGGCGCTCGACCTGCTCGATCGCGGCGTCGCCCGCGTCGCCGAAAAGCGGGACGACGGCAAGTGGCACGTCAATCAATGGCTGAAGAAGGCGGTGCTGCTCTCCTTCCGGCTGAACCCGATGGAGATCATCAAGGGCGGTCCCGGCCAGGCGGTGTGGTGGGACAAGGTGCCATCCAAGTTCGACGGCTGGAGCGAAGTCGACTTCGAGAAGGCCGGCTTCCGCGCCGTGCCGTCTTCGATCGTGCGCCGCTCGGCCTATGTCGCGCCGGGCGCGGTGCTGATGCCGTCCTTCGTCAATGTCGGCGCCTATGTCGATAGGGGCACCATGGTCGACACCTGGGCCTCGGTCGGCTCCTGCGCCCAGATCGGCAAGAACGTGCATCTTTCCGGCGGCGTCGGCATCGGCGGCGTGCTGGAGCCGATGCAGGCCGGCCCGACCATCATCGAGGACAATTGCTTCATCGGCGCGCGCTCCGAAGTGGTCGAGGGCTGCATCGTGCGCGAAGGCTCGGTGCTCGGCATGGGCGTGTTCATCGGCCAGTCGACCAAGATCGTCGACCGCGCCACCGGCGAGGTCTTTTACGGCGAAGTGCCGCCGAATTCGGTGGTGGTCGCCGGATCGCTGCCGGGCAAGCCGCTGCCCAATGGCGAGCCAGGTCCCAGTCTCTACTGCGCCGTCATCGTCAAGCGCGTCGACGCCAAGACCCGTTCCAAGACCTCGATCAACGAATTGCTGCGCGATTGATCCTCCACCACGGAGCGGACGCTAGTGTCTGAAAGATCGCAATTCCTCTGGCTGTTCTTCAGCCTTTCGGGACGGCTGAGCCCGGTCGCCTATGCGCTGGCCGGGATTTTGCTGGTGCTTGTCCAGTTTTTCCCGTTCTACCAGTTCGCGCGGGTGGAGCTGAACACAAGCGCCAGCCAGAACTGGGCCATGATATGCTGGGGCGTGCTGCTCATCTCGGCCTGGGCAACGTTCGCGGTGACGGCGAAGCGCTTCCATGATTTCGGCAAGCCGACCTATTTTGCGCTGATCTCGCTGATCATCGGTCCCATCCTGCTCATCATCCTCGCCTGTTTCCGCAGCGATCCCGGACCGAACCGCTACGGCAGGCGCACCAACGCGCCGGGCGATAGCTGAGGTCGCCATGCGCTACCGCACGCTCGATCCGACGCGGATCATCGAGACCGCCCAAAGGCTGGAGGAGCGTGTCGCCGAGCGGTTCCCGGAAAAGGGCCTGCGCGCCGTCGCCGCCGAACTGGTGTCGCTGTCGCGGGACCTCGCCAAGGCCGCCAAGCAGCTGGAAGCGCCGATCTGGTGGCTGCGCGGCGTCATCGTCGCGGCCTTCATCGCCGGCGTGGCGATGTTCCTGTTCGTCGGCACCATCCTGCCGCTCGACCGCATTTCGGGCGCCGACGATGCCGTGCAGTCGATGCAGGGCATCGAGGCGACGATCAACACGGTCATCCTGGCGGTGCTCGGCCTGCTGGCGCTGATCCGCGCCGAGGAGCGGATCAAGCGCAAGAAAGTGTTCCGGCAGCTGCACGGGCTGCGCTCGCTGATCCATGTCATCGACATGCACCAGTTGACCAAGGATCCGGCGACGCTGTCGGCCGACTTCAAGCCGACCTCGCACTCACCCGCTCGCATCACCAACCCCGCCGACCTGGCGCGCTATCTCGACTATTGCTCGGAGATGCTGTCGATCACCGGCAAGATCGCGGCGCTGTTCGCGCAGTCGGTCAACGACGATGTCGTCGTCAATGCGGTCAACGACATCGAGAACCTGTCCTCCAACCTGTCGCGCAAGATCTGGCAGAAGATCACGCTGATCGAGGACCGCCGCTGACCATTTCCGGCCTAAGACCAGGCGGACCGCGCTTTGCCGCTTCCGCCTGACGCACCAGCGCGGTGACGTGTTCGTTGACCGGCGTCGGGGCGCCCGTTCGCCTGGCCAGGCGAATGACCGCGCCCTGCAATTCGTCGATCTCAGTCGGGCGGCCGCGTTTGAGGTCGTCCCACATCGACGAGCGCGCCTGATGGTCGATCGCCAGCATGCGGCGCGCCAGAAGCCCGAACAGCCAGTCGGGCAACCGCAGCACTTTCGGCAGCAGCGCCGGCGGCAGGCCGGTGATACGCGCCGGCGCTATGCCCGCCGCCCTCATCGCGGCGAGCGCCTCGTCGATCTCGGCGGCAAGGATGACGCGCCAGCTTCGGTCGGCCAGTTGCCTCGCCAGCGGCAGGTCGGAGAGCGCCACCAGGGCATTGTTGAGGTTCATCAGCAATTTGCTCCACTGCACCGCCTTCATGTCGGCGCGCGCTTCGACGGCAAGCCCGTCGACGTCGAGCAGACCGGCAAGGCCATCGACGCCATCGTCGATCATCACCTCGCCCTGGCTGGCGCGATGCGCACGCAACGGCGCCTCGCCGTCGGGCGACTGGACGACGTTGAACATGACCATGCCGGTCAGCACCCGCCGTCCAGGGAGCGCGGCGCGCAACCTGTCCGCATTGTCGACGCCGTTCTGCAGGCTGACCACCACGGCATCCGGGCGCCCGTGGGCGGCGATCAGCCCGGCCATCTCCGCGGTTGCGCCGCTCTTCACCGTCACCAGGATGACGTCCGCATCGGGGAGTGCTTCCGCCGGATCGTCCGTGGCCGAAATCGCTCGCGCTTCGACGCGGCGGTCGCGGCCGTCAAGATCGCTGACGCGCAGCCCGCTTTCGCGCATGGCCTCGACGACGCGGCCGCGACCGAGGAAGACGACCTTGCGTCCGGCGAGCGCCAGGCAGCCGCCGACATAGCAGCCGATGCTGCCGGCGCCGGCTATCGCGATGGCGCTTGTTTCACTGGCCATGCATTCGTCCTGGCTTGGCCCGCAACTTGCTATTATGCATGTCGTTTTCCCAGAAACGCCGCCCACACTTCCGGGCGACATGCATTTATACGCCACGAAAACCATATTGTCGGCGGCATGACCGGCGATGATCTGCCATCGTGACACGACAAACGCTTTCGACTATCGCTTTGCCCATGACATTGCCGACCGATCCCGCCGCGAATCTTGCCGCCCTGATCCGTTGCCCTTCCGTGACGCCCGCCGAAGGCGGGGCGCTTGCCGCGCTGGAGGGTATGCTGAAGCCGCTCGGCTTCTCGATCGAGCGACCGGTCTTCTCGGAAGACGGCACGCCGGACATCGAAAACCTCTATGCGCGGCGCTCGGGCAACGGCCCGCATCTGATGTTTGCCGGCCATACCGATGTGGTTCCGGTGGGCGACGAGGCGGCCTGGACGCATCCGCCCTTCGCCGCCGAAATCGCCAATGGCGAGATGTATGGCCGCGGCGCCGTCGACATGAAGGGCGGCATTGCCTGCTTCATTGCCGCGGTGGCGCGCCATGTCGCGAAGAATGGCGGGCCGAAAGGCTCGGTGTCGCTGCTGATCACCGGCGACGAGGAAGGACCGGCCATCAACGGCACGACGAAGCTGCTCGACTGGGCGGCGGCCAAGGGCGAGAAGTGGGACGCCTCGATCGTCGGCGAACCGACCAATCCGGATGCGCTCGGCGACATGATCAAGATCGGCCGGCGCGGTTCGCTGTCGGGCAGCGTGACCGTCAATGGACGCCAGGGCCATGCCGCCTATCCGCAGCTTGCCGACAACCCGGTGCGCGGGCTCATCAGCCTGGTCGACGCGCTGCTCCATCCGGTGTTCGACAAGGGAACGAAGGATTTCCAGCCGACCAACCTCGAAGTGACGTCGATCGATGTCGGTAATCCGGCGACCAACGTCATCCCGGCCAAGGCGACGGCCATCTTCAACATCCGCTTCAACGACACCTGGGATGCGGAGACCGTCCAGGCCGATATCCACAACCGGCTCGACCAGGCCGCCGGGCGCAAGAAATACCGGCCGGGCAAGAAGGCGCCGGTCGAGTACGAGCTTGTCTGGCGCGATCGGCCGAGCCATGTCTTCCTCACGCGTGACGAAAAGCTGATCGATACGCTGGGCAGCTCGGTCAAGGCGGTGGTCGGCAAGACGCCGGCGCTCTCCACCTCCGGCGGTACGTCGGACGCGCGCTTCATCAAGGATTATTGCCCGGTGGTCGAGTTCGGCCTGGTCGGCAAGACCATGCATATGGTGGACGAGCGCGTCGCGCTTGCCGACCTCGAGACGCTGACGCAAATCTACGAACGCTTCATCGAAGACTGGTTCGGACAAGGCCTTTCGTGACCATGCTTTCGGCGGACGAAACCTATGCTTCGCTGGCCGGCGCCTGGCGGCTGATGTTCGGCAAGGCCGACGGCTTGCGCCTGCTCGACCTTTCGGCCGACGGTTTCTGGAATTCCTTCTTCGCCATTGTCGTGGCGGCGCCGGCGCTGATCGTCGGCTGGGTCGGGATAGCCAATGAGATCGGCGATCCGGACGCCTTCGCCGGACGCCTCGGCATGCTGATACGGCTGGCGACCGTCGATATCGGCTCCTGGGTGCTGCCGCTGGTGGCGCTCGCGCTGGTCGCGCCGCGCGCCGGGATCGGCGGCCGCTTCGTCCACTATGTCGTCGCTTCCAACTGGACGTCGGCGATCATCGCCTGGCTGATGCTGCCCTCGGCGCTGCTCAGGCTCTTCCTGCCTTCGACCAGCGACGTGAACAGCCTCGTGTCGCTGTTCCTGTTCGCGCTCTCGATGGTGCTGACATGGCGCATGACCAATGCATCGATCGGCAGGGGCGCCGCCGTGGGCACCACCGTGTTCGTCGGCATGTTCATTGCCTCGCTGCTCGTCCTGTTTGGCTTGCAGGCACTGCTCGGCATCGACATACCGGACGGCACGACGGGTTAGGTCACTGTATCCTCGGCTGCGGCGTTTGGCTCTTGGGTTGCCGCCGCATAATCCACCCCGACAAGAAACAGCCCATCCGGCGGCGCTACCTGGCCGCAGGCGGCGCGGTCGCGTGCTTCGAGCGCCGCCTTGAGATCGGCGGCGCCCCAGGAGCCGTCGCCGACGCGCTTCAGCGAGCCGACCATCGAGCGAACCTGGTTGTGCAGAAAAGAGCGGGCCGAACTGCGCACCTGGATGAAGTCGCCATCGCGGCTGACGTCGAGGCGGTCAAGCGTGCGGACCGGGCTTTCGGCCTGGCACTGGGTCGAGCGGAAGGTGGTGAAATCATGCCGGCCGAGGAGCACCTTGGCAGCCTCATGCATGGCCTCGGCGTCGAGGCGCTTCGGCACCCACCAGATCTTGCCCTTTTCCAGCGCCGCCGGCGCCCGGCGATTGAGGATGCGATAGAGATAGTGGCGGCCGGTGGCGGAAAAGCGCGCGTCGAAACCGTCGGCGACGACGGCCGCATTCAGGACGGCGACGCGCGCGCCGGCCGCCTGCAGATGGGCGTTCACCGCATCGCGCACCTTGTCGCCCGACCACGCTTTGGCCAGGTCGACATGCGCCACCTGGGCAGTGGCGTGCACGCCGGCATCGGTGCGGCCGGCGGCACGTATTCTTACGGCCTCGCCGCAGAACTTTTCGATCGCCTGCTCGATCGCCTGCTGCACCGAGGGCTGGTCGGCCTGATGCTGCCAGCCGGCGAACTGGCTGCCGTCATATTCGATATCGAGCCGAAAACGCGGCATGCCAGCTGTGCTTTCGCCTTAACCTAGGCGGCTAAAGCGGTGAAGGCTGAAGCGTAGACCAGCTTGCCGGTCTCGGGCGAGTCGCCCCAGGCCAGCGCCTGCAGCGCCTCGCCCTGGTACTCGCTTTCGAACTTTCCGGCGCGGGCGTGGGTGTAGCCGAAGCGGCCGTAATAGACCGGATCGCCCAAAACCACGGCCAGCGTCTCGCCGGCTTCCTTGAGCCGCACATGCGCCTCGCGGATCAGCGCGCCGCCGATGCCGGTGCCGTGGAAGGAGGGCTCGACCGCCAGCGGCGCCAGCGCGACAGCGGCGAACTGCTTGGCGCCGTTCTGCACGAAAAGCCGCGAGAAAAGAATATGGCCGACGACCTGGCCGTCTTCCTCGGCAACCAGTTCGACGACGGCATCGCCGCCAGTGACAATCGCGTCGACCAGGCCGGCTTCCGCCTGCTGGCCAAAGGCATGCTCTTCGACGAGGCGGATCGCCTCGCGATCCCGCGGCGTCGCCGCGCGTATCGACATCATGCTCATGTGAGTTTCGTTCCTTTTTCGATCTTGGCTCCGCGCAAAAACTCCTGCGCGGCGGCAGGCCTTCCGCCCGCCCGTTGAACTTCGACCAGCCTGACCGCGCCCGACCCGCAGGCGACCGTCAGCCGGTCATCGAGAATTCCTCCCGACTCGCCGACGCCATCCGAGAGCGTCGAGCGAAGCAGTTTCAGCCGCTCCATGCGGCCGCCAATTTCGACCTCGCACCACGCGCCCGGAAAGGGCGAGAGGCCGCGAATGTGATTGTGGACTTCGCCAGAAGGCCGCGTCCAGTCTACGCGTGTCTCCGATTTATCGATCTTTCGGGCGTAGGTCACCCCTGCCGTCGCCTGTTGGGTAAATGTCAGACAATTTATCCCCAACTGGGCGAGCGCCTCAACCATCAGCGAAGCGCCCTGAACCATCAGGAGGTCGTGCAATTCGCCGGCCGTCATATCGGGTGCGATGGCGACTTTTTCAACCATTGCCACCGGCCCGGTATCCAAACCTTCTTCCATGCGCATGATCATCATGCCGGTCTCCGCATCGCCGGCCATGATCGCGCGCTGGATGGGAGCAGCACCACGCCAGCGTGGCAAAAGCGAGGCGTGGCCGTTCAGACAGCCTAGCCTCGGCGCGTCCAAAACGGCTTTCGGCAATAGCAATCCGTAGGCGACGACGACCGCGAGATCGGCCCGCAAGGCGGCGAAGGCCTGCTGCTCGGCCTCGCCTTTCAGCGATGTCGGCGTGCGCATTTCGAGCCCCAGCCGCTCGGCCTCGCGCTGCACCGGCGAGGGCGTCAATTCCAGCCCGCGCCGGCCGGCGGCGCGCGGCGGCTGCGTGTAGACGGCCGCGATCTCGTGGCCGGCCTCGGCGATGGCGCGCAAGGTCGGCACGGAAAAATCCGGCGTGCCCATGAAGATGACGCGAAGCGGCATGACGTCCTGCGATCCTGTCTCGTGGCAGCTCCAGGTGCTCGCGCGGTCCAGACCGCCCCTAGCCCACCATCTTGCCCGGCACCTTGTCCCTGGCGAGCTTCTTGAACTTCCTCACCACCATGTCGCGCTTCAGCTTCGAGATGTGGTCGATGAACAGCACGCCGTTGAGATGGTCGATCTCGTGCTGCAGGCAGGTGGCCATCAGGCCTTCCGCCTGCATCTCCTGCAACTTGCCGTCGCGGTCGAGATACTTCACCCGCACCGAAGCCGGGCGCTCGACCTCGGCATAATAGTCTGGGATCGATAGGCAGCCTTCCTCATAGACGGAACGCTGGTCGGAACTTTCGAGCACTTCCGGATTGATGAAGACATGCGGCTCCGGCGGCTCGCCTTCCTTGGCGAGGTCGATGACCAGCAGCCGCCGCGGCTCGCCGACCTGGATCGCCGCAAGGCCGATGCCCGGCGCGTCATACATGGTGTCGAGCATGTCGTCGGCGAGCTTGCGCAAATCGGCATCGACGCGCTCGACCGGCTCGGAAACCTGGCGCAGGACAGGATCGGGAAGGATGATGAGAGGCTTGATCGACATGGCGTCTCACCTAAGACCTCGCTTGAAAAGCGTCAACCGGGGCATCTTTGGCTTGTTCACGTTTTGATCTGTGCCAGGAGGCCGAATCGGTTATGCTGGCCAAATGAACGACATGACCTCCATGCTTTCCGAGCCCATCGCGCGGCTTGGCGCCACGACCATCACGCTTGGCCAGGCGCTGGCTTTCGGCGCAATCCTTCTGCTTGCGCTGTTCGTGGCGCTCGTGGTCGCCTTGTGGCGCGCGGCCGGGGCGCGCGCGGTGGCCGCCGCCGAAGCCGCCGACCATGCCCGCGATGCCGAGGCGAGGATGGCCGACATTATGCAGGCGCAGGCCGAGATGCAGGGGCGCATGGGCGCGATCGCCGAAGTGTTCGGGGCACGGCAGGCCGAGCTCACCCAGTCGCTCGGACAACGGCTCGACGCCATGACCGGGCGTCTCGGCCAGACCATGGCCGAGCAGACCAAGTCGACGCATGAGAGCCTGGCCAAGCTGCAGGAGCGGCTGGCGGTGATCGACACCGCGCAGGGCAACATCCAGTCCCTGGCCGGCCAGGTCGTGCAACTGCAGGCGATCCTCTCCAACAAGCAGACGCGCGGCGCCTTCGGCCAGTCGCGGATGGAGGCGATCGTCGCCGACGGCCTGCCGCACGGCGCCTACGAATTCCAGGCCAGTCTGAGCAATGGCAGCCGGCCCGACTGCCTGGTGCGGATGCCGAACGGCGCGCCTATGCTGGCCGTCGACGCCAAGTTCCCGCTGGAAGCCTGGAACGCCATCCGGGCCGCCGAGGGCGCCGACATGCAGAAGGCGGCGGCGCAGGCTTTTCGGCGTGACATCGAGATACATATCCGCGATATCGCCGAAAAATACCTGATCCAGGGCGAGACGCAGGACACCGCCTTCATGTTCGTGCCGTCGGAATCGGTGTTCGCCGAAATCCATGAGAACTTCGAGGCGGTGGTGCAGAAGGCGCACCGCGCCCGCGTCGTCATCGTCTCGCCCTCGCTGCTGATGCTGTCGATCCAGGTCATCCAGTCGATCCTGAAGGACGCCCGCATGCGCGAGCAGGCGCATCTGATCCAGGGCGAGGTCATCCGGCTGATGGAGGATGTGGCGCGGGTCGACGAGCGGGTGCGCCGGCTGCAGACGCATTTCGGCCAGGCAACCAAGGACATCGACGACATCCTGGTGTCGACGTCGAAAGTGACCAAGCGCGGCCAGAAGATCGAGGCGCTGGAGTTTGCCGAGGGCGAGGCCGAGCCGCCGCGCAACGGGCCGGCCAAGGTCGAGGCCGGGGCGCGCGTGGCCGATTCCAAGACGGGTCAGCTCAGGCTGCGCGTCGTCGAAGGCGACGAGTAGTCGCGGAAGATTCGGCCAATCGCCAAGGCTCGCGCCAGCTGGCCGATCCGATAGCGCTATTGCTCTTCCGTCGTCGCCATGCCCTCGAATTCCGGAAGCCAGCGCAGGGCCGACCGGTGCCATTTCTGCTGTCTGGGAACCAAGTCCTGACGCTGCCGCGCGGTCCCGACCCTGATCCCATAAACCTTCGGACCATCGCCGACCGACGTTGCATAAAGATGCGAGCCGCAGTCGGCACAAAAAGCCTGGGCGCGCCTGGCGCCGCTTGCCACGACCTTGATGTAGATCTTCGGCGCGCCCCTGGTGATCCGGTAGTCGCTTTCCGGCGCCGGAACGGTCACCCGAAAGGCCGTGCCGGTCAGCTGCTGGCAGTCGGTGCAGTGGCAGATCGAGGTCTTTTGCGGATCGACCTCCGCCTCATAGGCGATCGCGCCGCAATGACATCCGCCGTCGATCTTCATCAGCTTTCCTCCTCACGAAGTTCGTTGCGTTGAACCTAACTCTCGTCCGAAGCCTCGGCGATGGCCTCGCGCCGCTGCTCCCATGTGCCAGTCGTTTGCGGCTTGACGAAGAGCCTGGATATCTGCGGCATTTCCTGCTTCAGCCTTGCCTCCAGGCGCTCGACGCAGGCCTCGATCTCGGGCGCGGTGAGATGATCCTCGAATTCGATGCTCAAACCCGCGACGATTTCCTCCGGACCGATATGGACGCTCAGGATTCCGTTCGCCCGCTGGACCGCCGGATCCTCCTGGACGATCGCCAGCACCTTCTTCTGCACTTCGGACGAGGCAGGTTCACCGAGCAGCAGGCCCTTGCTCTCGCGCGCCAGGAAGATGGCCGTGGCGCCCAGGATGATGGCGATGCCGATCGAGCCGACGCCATCGAGCTCGGGGATTTCCAGAAGTTCGGCCGACAGGATGCCGGCGAAGGCGACGATGAGGCCAAGCAGCGCGGCGCTGTCCTCGAACAGCACCGTGTAGACGCTCGGATCCTTGCTCGATTGCACAGCCTGCAGCCAGCCTTGCTTACCCTTCTGCTGCCGGAACTCCTTCAGCGCCACCAGCCATGAGCTGCCCTCGAAGACGAAGGAGAGGGCAAGCACGATGTAGTTGACCTTGGCATTGACGACCGGTTCGGGCGCCATGATGTGGATAACGCCCTCATAGAAGGAAACGCCGGCGCCCAGCGCGAACACCAGAAGCGCCACGATGAAGCTCCAGAAATAGAGCTCGCGTCCGTGGCCGAGCGGGTGGGTGCGGTCGGGCGGCCGCGCGGCGCGGTGCATGCCATAGAGCAGGAGCCCGCCATTGCCGGTGTCGACCAGCGAATGCACGCCTTCCGACAGCATGGAGGACGAACCGGTGAAGAACGCCGCCGCGAATTTGGTCAGCGCGATCGCCAAATTGCCGGCGAGCGCGGCATAGATCACTCGTCTTGACCCGCTATGTCCTGCCATTCGATCTCCCGGCGCGCCCGAGCATTGATGCCCACCCGGGCGAAACTCCACAGACAATGCGCCAGGCAGTCCGAAGTTCAAGCCACCACAGCGCGCTCGAGCCAGCATGGCGTCGGGAAACCGGTTGACATCCGGCTGGACGGCTTCGCAAGCGAGGCGGGGCCTCTTGCGGTCCGGCATTTCTCTTGTTTCACTTGCACGTCCACAATCGGAGGAGCGAATCATGGCTAAAGGTGCGATGAAGGCGGGCAAGGAAGCCCGCAAGCCGAAGAAGGACGCCAAGAAGCCCGCTGCGGCCCCGGCTCCGAAGGCGCCGCCGGTCAAGGCGATGCGCATAAAGGAAAAGTAAGCGGCCGAAATTCGGTCGATCCGGCTCAATGCAGACTTTGAACCGGCGGCATGACAATGCTGCCGGTGTTTTGTTGATCGGGAAACAGGCCACCCCATATCAAGGGCGAGGACGACCTCGCTTCCCCGAAAACCGGCCGGGACGACCCGCCACCAGGCATCTCAAGTGATGCCGGAATGACGGAGTGTCTTCGATGTCCTGGATTCTTCTTTTCTTCGCCGGCCTGTTCGAGATCGGCTGGGCGATCGGCCTCAAATATACCGACGGCTTCTCGAAGCCGCTGCCGACCCTTCTCACCATTGCCTCGATGATCGTCAGCCTCGGCCTGCTCGGGCTGGCGCTGAAGACGCTGCCCGTCGGCACGGCCTACGCGGTGTGGACCGGAATCGGCACCGTCGGCACGGCGCTGCTCGGCATCTGGCTGCTCGGCGAGCCCGCGACGATTGTCCGGCTCGCCTGTATCGGCCTGATCGTCTGCGGCATCGTCGGGCTGAAACTGGTCGCCTAAAAGCGCGTCGCGTCGAAACGGATTCACGCGATGCGCTTTAAGCCTTTGTTTTCATGCATGTCGTTATCGCAAAACCGAGGTCACTTTTGCGCGACATGCATTAGCCCGTTATCCGCAGCACAAACGCGTTCAGGGCCGCTTTCGGCGACCCTGAACCATTTTTCCTGGAATTGCTCTAGCGGGCGGAGAAGCCCGGAGGCGTGCGGCCGACGCGTGCCTTGCGAGCGGCGTAGCGTGCGTCACGCTTGGCCTTGCGCGCGGCCTCATCGGCGAGTTCGAAAGCGATGCGCTCGGAGTCCTCGGCCTCGCGGCGCTTGGCCTCTTCGGCCGCCGCAGCTTCCGCCGCAAGACGCGCCGCTTCAGCAATCGCCTCGCGCTCGGCCTTCTGGGCCGCTTCGCGCGCCAGCTTTTCCTGCTTCAGCCTTGCCTTTTCCGCCTCGCGGATGGCGCGGGCCTCAAGGATAGCCTTGCGTTCGGCCTGGCGAGCCAGCACTGTCGGATCATCCGCCGCCGGTTTTGCCTTGAAGCGCTCGAGCAGCGCCTTCTTTGCCTCGTTCGCGGCATTGCGCCGCTCGAAAATGTCTTTTTCCCTGTAGATAGCCAAGTGCACTTCCCTGCAGTCTATTCGCGACGCTTACATACGCGTGAAAGCGGCAAGTTCAAGCGCCAAAACGGTATACCAGCCATGAAAAATCCGGGCTTGTTGCCGAAGGGATACGGCTCGGCAGCGCGCGATGCACTGTTCACAGATCGCACCTCTGGCGGGCAGAACGGTAGATGGCTACCTCTAGTGCCGACAAGCAACACCCATATGAACACCTCAGGATAAAAACCAGATGGAACTCGGTCTCTACACTTTCGCCGATGTCAGCCCGGAGCCGGGTGTCGGCGCGATTGGCCCGCATGAGCGGCTGCGCAACCTCATCGAGGAAATCGAGCTGGCCGACCAGGTCGGCCTCGACGTGTTCGGCCTCGGCGAGCATCACCGCCCCGACTATGCCGCCTCGGCTCCGGTCGTGGCGCTGGCCGCGGCGGCCGAGCGCACGAAGCGCATCCGCCTGACCAGCGCGGTCACGGTGCTTTCCTCCGACGATCCGGTGCGCGTCTTCCAGCAATTCGCGACGCTCGACCTTCTGTCCGGCGGCCGCGCCGAGATCATGGCCGGGCGCGGCTCCTTCATCGAATCCTTCCCGCTGTTCGGCTACAATCTCGAGGACTATGACGAGCTCTTCGCCGAGAAGCTCGACCTGTTGCTCGCCATCCGCGACCAGGTGACAGTGACGTGGCAGGGCAAGCTGCGCGCGCCGATCAACGGCCGCGGCGTCTATCCGCGACCGTTGCAGGAAAAACTGCCGGTCTGGATCGCCATTGGCGGCACGCCGCAATCCGCCGCCCGCGCCGGCGTGCTCGGCCTGCCGCTGGCCCTGGCCATCATCGGCGGCGAGCCGGCGCGTTTCGCGCCGCTGTTCGATATCTATCGCGAGGCGGCGCGGCGCGCCGGCACCGACCCCGCAACGCTTGCCACCAGCATAAACGTGCACGGCTTCATCGCCGAGACGACCGAACAGGCGGCCGACGATTTCTACGGACCGCAGGCCGAAGTAATGAACCGCATCGGCCGCGAGCGCGGCTGGGGCCCAACCTCGCGCGCCCATTTCGACCAGGCGCGCGGACCCAACGGCGCGCTCTTCGTCGGCAATCCTGAAACTGTGGCGGAAAAGATCGTCGCCCAGCACAAGATCTTCGGCAACGACCGCTTCCTGCTGCAGATGGCGATCGGCACCATGCCGCATGCCAAGATCATGAAGGCGATCGAGCTCTACGGCACCAGGGTGGCGCCGATCGTGCGCAAGGAGACGGCGAAGGCCGCGCCCGCCATCTTGGCGCCCGTCGCCTGAGCGGCAGTCGAAGCCGGTCTCCAGATGCTAGAGCAATTCCAGGAAAAGTGTGAGCGGTTTTCCGTCCGGAATTGCGTAGAAACAAAGAGATAGAGCGGTTCGCCGTTTCCGTGAAACGGTGAAACGCGCTAGGCCTCTGGATGCCCGGCGCCGACGGCCATTTCGGCATGGAGCGTCTCGGTTGTCTCATCGGCCGGGAACATGCACTCGACACGCGGTTCCTGGGCGGCGACGGTTTGCGGCTCGATCTGTCGTCGCGAAAGCCTGCCCCGTATTAGGCCAGGCCGGCGCGGCGGCTCAATTACACGTCATGTAATAGCGCGACCGCATGAGCGATGCCGGGGAAAGCCGGCTCATGGAACCTTGCCCGGAACTCCCGCGTTTCGCGCAGAAGCCTGCCATGCATTCATTGTTTGGGTGACGGGCTGCAAGGGGAACCGATGAAAACCGAACCGATTGCTTCGGGCGCGAGCGTTGCCGAAAGCCCTGATCCGCGTGCCAACGCCCGGGCGGACATGCGCTTGACGCGGTCGCTGGTGATCGGGATTTTCATTCTGCTGACGATCGCAGCGCTCTACTTCGCCCGTGACTTCTTCATGCCGGTGATCCTCGCCTTCCTGCTGGCGCTGACGCTGACGCCGATCGTGCGCTTCCTGCGCAAGCACGGCGTACCGGAGGTGGTTTCGGCGACGCTGCTGGTGCTGCTTTCCATCTTTGTTTTCGTCGTCGCGGGCTATCTGCTCAGCGGTCCGGTCATCGACCTCATCAACAACTCCTATTCGATCGGCCAGCAGCTCACCGAGCGGCTGGCACCGTTCAAGCGGCCGCTCGAACGGGTGATGGATCTCGCGCATCAGCTCGAAGCGCTGACCGAGACTTCGCAGGAGCCAGGCGTGCAGCGGGTCGCGGTGGCGCCTTCCGGCGTTCTGTCCACGGCGGCCAGCAATATCCTGGAAGCCGGCACCTCGATCACCATCGTCTTCGTGCTGTCGCTGTTCCTGCTCGCCTCGGGCACGCTGTTCTACGAGAAGATCGTGCAGTCCTTCACCAGCATGACCCAGAAGAAGCGGGCGCTGCGCGTGGTCTATGACGTCGAGCACGAAATCTCGCACTATCTGCTTACCGTTGCCCTGATCAATGCCGGCCTCGGCACGACAATCGGGCTGGGCCTCTGGGGGCTCGGCATGCCCACCCCGCTGGTGTGGGGCGCGGCGGCGGCGCTGCTCAATTTCCTGCCCTATGTCGGCGCGCTGATGACCGTCCTGCTCGTCGCCATCATCGCGCTGATCAGCTTCGACACGATCGCCTATGCGCTGCTGCCGCCGGCTTTCGTGGTGTTGTGCGATATCGTCGAAGGCCAGTTCGTGACGCCGACGGTGGTCGGCCGGCGCCTCGAGATCAACGCGGTGGCGATCTTAATCGCCATCGCCTTCTGGTCATGGCTATGGGGCTTCGTCGGCGCGCTGATGGCGGTGCCGTTGCTGGTCGTCATCAAGGTCTTCTGCGACCATTTCGAGGGCTTGAGCCATGTCGGCAACTTCCTCGCGGCGCAGCAGTCCATGGCCGTGGACGAGGAAGCGACCGAGAACAATCACAAATCCGCGCCCTGAAACCCTGGCATAATCTCAAACCTCGCACATTGTTTGCGGCACCGCCGGCGAGTGCCTATATCGGACCGGTCAAGCCGGACCTGTCCCCTGAATGAGCGACTTCGATCTCGATGGCTATTTCGCCCGGATAGGCTATGACGGGCCAACCGACGTTTCGCTCGCCACGCTGCAGGCGCTGCACGCAATCCACCCGCGGGCGATCCCGTTCGAGAACATCGACGCCTTGATGGGCGTTTCCGTCGGCCTGGACATCGCTTCGCTGCAGGACAAGATTTTTAGCCAGGGCCGCGGCGGCTATTGCTTCGAGCACAATCTGATCTTCATGCATGCGCTTGACGCGCTGGGCTTCACCGTCGGCGGGCTCGCCGCCCGCGTGCTCTGGGGCCAGCCTGATGACGCCATTACGGCGCGCAGCCATATGCTGTTGCGCATCGAGCTTGGCGGCCGTGCCTATATCGCCGATGTTGGCTTCGGCGGCCTGACGCTGACGGCGCCGTTGCTGCTGGAGCCGGGCCTCGAACAGCAGACGCCGCACGAGGCCTTCCGCGTCGTCGGAACCGGCGACCATTTCCGCCTGCAGGCAGGCATTGGCGGTGATTGGCGCACGCTCTACCGCTTCGACATGAGCCAAGCCTATGAGGTCGATTACCGGGTCGCCAGCCATTTCCTGTCGACGCATCCGAGCTCGCATTTCCTGACGACGCTGGTGGCCGCGCTCGCCTTGCCCGACCGACGCTATGCGCTGCGCAACAACCGGCTGTCGACACATCATGCCGGCGGCCGCAGCGAGCAGCGCGAAATCGCGATGGCCGCCGAACTCGCCGACGTGCTGGAGAACCAGCTCGCCATCGTCATTCCCGACCGCGCCGCCTTCGAGACAAGGCTGCGGGAAAAACGCATCGTGGAGACCTGACCAATGACGGACCTTTCGGTTCTCGACCTGTCGCCGATCACGCAAGGCAGCACCGCAACGCAGTCGCTCGCCAATTCGCTCGACCTTGCCCGCCATGCCGAGCGGCTGGGCTACAAGCGTTACTGGCTGGCCGAGCACCACAACATGCCGGGCATTGCCAGCGCCGCGACGTCCGTCGTGATCGCGCATGTCGCCGGTGGCACCAAGTCGATCCGCGTCGGCGCCGGCGGCATCATGCTGCCCAACCATGCGCCACTGGTGATCGCCGAGCAGTTCGGCACGCTGGCCGCGCTTTTTCCCGGCCGCATCGACCTCGGTCTCGGCCGCGCGCCGGGCACCGACATGCTGACCGCGCGAGCGCTGCGCCGCAACCTGGAGTCCACCGATAACTTCCCGCAGGACGTGGTCGAGCTGATGGGCTATTTCCAGCCGGCCGAGGAAGGCCAGCGCATCCGCGCGGTGCCCGGCGAAGGCCAGACCGTACCGGTCTGGATCCTCGGCTCCAGCCTCTATGGCGCGCAGCTCGCGGCACTTCTCGGCCTGCCTTACGCCTTCGCCTCGCATTTCGCGCCGGCCGAGCTCGACCATGCGCTGGAGGTTTATCGCACGCGGTTCCAGCCCTCGGCGCAGCTCGACAAACCCTATGTCATGCTCGGCCTCAATGTCTTTGCCGCGCCGACCGACGCCGAAGCGAAGCTTCTGTTCAGCTCGCTGCAGCAGGCCTTCGTCAATCTGCGCAGCGGCCGGCCCGGCCAGTTGCCGCCGCCGGTCGAGAATTACGACCGCGATCTCGATGCCGTCGCGAAGAGCATGCTTGCCCAGGCGCTGTCCTGCGCCGTCGTCGGCTCGCCGGAAACGGTGCGCCAGGGCATCGACGCCTTCATAGGCCGCACCGGCGCCGACGAATTGATGGTGACGGCGCAGTGCTTCGATCACGCGGCGCGCGTGCGTTCCTTCGAGATCCTCGCCGACGTGCACAAATCGACGTCGAAGGCGGCCTGAGAGGGCCGCTTTTGAATGACACACCGGTCTGCTAAGGGCGCGGACGGCCTTTCCTCAACAAAGATTTCCCCCGTGACCCACGACCTCGACGACCGCATGCATTTTGCCATCGACCTGGCGCGGCGCGCCGGCGAGCTGGGCCTCAAATATTTTCGCGACCTCGACAATTTGACCGTCGAGAGCAAGGGCCACCAGGACCTGGTTTCCGAAGGCGACCGCGAGGTCGAGCTGTTCATCCGCGCGGCGATTGCCGAGGCCTATCCGCAAGACGGCATCGTTGGCGAGGAGCACGCGGCCGTGGCCGGAACAACCGGTCATGTCTGGGTGATCGACCCGATCGACGGCACCGCCAATTTCGTGCGTGGCATTCCCGCCTGGTGCGTGGTGATCGCCTGTGCCAGGGATGGCGAGACAGAGGTCGGCGTCATCCATGAGCCTTCGACCGACGAGACCTTCTACGGCCGGCTCGGCGGCGGCGCCTTCCTCAACGGCAAGCCGATCAAGGCCAGCGATGCCACCTCGCTTTCGGAAGGTTCGGTCGGGACCGGGCTCTCCAACCGCGCTTCGACCACGAATGTCGTCGTGCTCATCGGCCTGATCATGGGCGAAGGCGGCGTCTTCTACCGCAATGCTTCTGGAGCGCTGATGCTTGCCTATGCGGCGTCCGGCCGGCTGATCGGCTATATCGAGGAGCACATGAATGCCTGGGACTGCCTGGCCGGCATGCTGCTGGTCCAAGAGGCCGGCGGCACGGTGCTGAAAGCGGATCCGAAGAGGGTGCTCGCCCAGGGCACGCGGGTGATCACCGGCGGCAAACACATCTTCCCCAAGCTGCAGCTGCTTTGCGAGACCGCCTTCGGATTTACGCGCTGACTGTCTGCGCGACCGCTCCCAGCGGCCGGCACGAATTGCGGATCATCAGCCGGCCCTTGAGGACGAGCTTGCGCGGCGGCGCGTCGCGATTGCCGGCCAGCCGGTCGAGCAGAAGGTTCGCCGCCTGCTCGCCGATCGCCTGCACGGGCTGCGCCACGGTGGTCAGCTGCGGCACGAACACGTCCGACCAGGGAAAATCGTCGAAGCAGGCGACCGAGATGTCCTCGGGGCAGGATAGGCCGATGTCGCGGATCGCCTTCATGGTGCCGATCACCATCGGGTTGTTGGCCGAGAAGATCGCGCTTGGCCGGTCGTGCAGCGACAAGAGCTGCATGGTCGCGTTGTAGCCGTCGATCTCGTGGAAATTGCCGGAGCGCACGAGCTCCTCAGCCACCGGCAGGCCGGCCGCCTGCAGCGCCTCGCGGTAGCCGATCATGCGGTCATGCATGGGGGATATGTCGGAGGTGCCGGTGATGTAGCCGATGCGCCGGTGGCCAAGATGGATCAGATAGGTGACGGCGTCGAACACGGCGCGCTGGTTGTCCAGCACCACCGCATCGGTGTCGACGCCTTCGCAGAGACGGTCGAGCAGCACCACCGGGACATTCGCGTCCTCGACGATGCTCTTCAAAATGCCGCCGTCGCCGACGCGGGCCACGATCAGCCCGTCGACCATGCGGTCGAGCAGCAGGCGTATCTGCTCGTCCTGCGTGTTCAAATCCTCGTCCGTGCAGCACAGCATGACGGCATAGCCGGCGCGGTCGAACGCCTGCTGGATGACCGAGACGACATCGGTGAAGAACGGGTTGGTGATGTGCGGCACGGTGAGGCCGATGGTCCGCGTGGTGCCCATCTTGAGGCTGCGGGCGATGGCATTGCGCTTGTAGCCGATGTCGCGGATCGCCTGCTCGATGCGCTGGGTAAGCTCCGGACTGACGGTGGCGGTGCCGTTCAGCAATGCCGACACGGTAGCCACGGACACACGCGCCGCTTCCGCCACATGCAGCATGGTCGGCGCCGTGGATTTCCGCTGTTTTTTCCGCCCTGATACCGTCATTTTCGAAACGTTTAGCCACCCTTATTTGGCTAAACCTACGTAAACCCGGCGTTTTTCGCAAGAATTGAAATGCATCAATCCTCGGTGAGGAGATAGACGCTTGACACGTTCGAAACGTTTAGATTAGCGTTCGGGCAGTTGAAGACGACGGAGGGAGGCCGTCCTTTTGCCATGCAGCGCGCTGATTCCATCACGACTGGCATTGCGGCCGCCGACGGTCCCGCCGTCGTCCTGAGCGCGACCGGCATTTCCAAGCGATTTGGCGGCATCGCCGCGCTGTCCGATGTGAGCCTGGACCTCAGGCCCGGCGAGGTGCATGCGCTGATGGGCGAGAACGGCGCCGGCAAGTCGACGCTGATGAAGATCCTCTCCGGTGTCTATACCGATTACGAAGGCGCCGTGGCGATCGACGGTCAGGCGGTGCGTTTCACCGGCGTCCGCGACGCCGAGGATGCCGGCATCGCCATCATCCACCAGGAGCTCAACCTCGTTCCCGAGCTCAGCGTCGCCGACAACATCTTCCTCGGCCGCGAAAAGCTGATCGCCGGGCTGGTCGTCGACCGCAAGGCGAGCAGCCGCGCCGCCAGCGCGCTGCTGCAGCGGCTGGGCATCGAGCTCGATCCGGAAGCGCGGGTCGGCACGCTCAGGGTCGGCGAGCAGCAACTGGTGGAGATCGCCAAGGCGCTGTCGAAATCGGCGCGCATCCTGATCATGGACGAGCCGACCTCGGCGCTGTCGCCGGCCGAGTGCGAGCGGCTGTTCCGCATCATCGGCCAGCTTGCGGCAAGCGGCGTCGCGATCGTCTACATCTCGCACCGCATCGACGAGGTGATGCATCTGGCGAGCCGGGTGACGGTGCTGCGCGACGGGCGCCATGTGCTGACTGAGGACATGGCGGGACTGGGCGAAGACGCCATCATCTCGGCTATGGTCGGGCGCGACCTCCTCGCTTCCTCCGGCCACGAAGGCGGCCCCGGCGACAAGGTGGTGCTCTCGGTCAGGGACTTGTCGCTGTCGAAGCCCGACCGCCATGGCTGGCGCACGGTGATCGACGGCGTCGGCTTCGACCTTGCCGCCGGCGAGATCCTCGGCATTGGCGGGCTGCTGGGTTCCGGCCGCACCGAAATCCTGGAAGCGATCTTCGGCTCCAGCGGCGGCAGGTCCGGCGGCGAGATCCGGCTCGACGGCGCGCCGGTCGAGATCGGCTCGCCGCGCGAGGCCCGACGGCTCGGCATCGCCCTGGTGACCGAGGACCGCAAGACGCAAGGCCTGCATCTCCAAGCCTCGATCACCGACAATGTCGCCCTGCCTCTGGTCGGCGCGCTGGCGCGCTTTGGCCTGCGCTCGCGCTCGGGCGAGCAAGGCCTTGCGCGAGAGGCGGTCGGCGCGCTCGGCATACGCTGCGAGAGCATCGAGCAGGCCGCCGGCACGCTGTCGGGCGGCAACCAGCAGAAGGTGGTGATCGGCAAATGGCTGGCGACGCGGCCGCGCGTGCTTCTGCTCGACGAGCCGACGCGCGGCATCGATGTCGGCGCCAAGCGCGAAATCTACGACCTCATCTTCAAGCTCGCCGGCGACGGTTTGGCGATTGCCGTGATCAGCTCCGAACTGCCCGAGCTTCTGCATCTGGCCGACCGCATCCTGGTCATGGCGGAAGGCCGCCAGCGCGGCATCCTGTCCCGCGCCGACGCCAGCGAGGAAGCGATCATGCGGCTCGCCGCGCCGAGACGCACAGCGAGATCCGCCGCATGAACCTCATCAGCCTTCTCTCCCGCACCAAGCTTTACTGGGGGTTGATCGCCATCTTCCTGATCGGCGTGTTCGGCTCGCCGATCAGTTCCAAGGGCAACAACATCTTCTTGTCCTACGGCAACCTGCTCGACGTGCTGCGCCAGGTGTCGACCACCGGCCTCATCGCCACCGGCATGACGGCGGTGATCCTGACCGGCGGCATCGATCTTTCCGTCGGCTCGCTGATGGCGATCTGCTCGGTCGTCTGCGCCATGCTGCTGACGGTGCCGGGCGTCACGCCGTCGGCGGCGCTCGGCGTGCCGACAACGGCTCTGGTCGCCTTGTGCCTCGGCGCGCTCGTCACCCGCTTCATCCTGCTCAACATCGAGAAATCCCGCGCCGGCGCCGAAGCCGGCCGCGAGGTGCGGCTGGACAAGGCGCGCGGGCTGGTCATCCCGGGCGTGGTCGGCGTCATCCTATGCTGCCTTTCGCTGTGGTACCTGCTGCCGCAGGTCGAGACCAAGTTCGGTGTGCTCGGCGTGCTTCTGGTGGCGCCTTGCGTCGGCCTTCTGTTCGGCACCATCAACGGCTTCATCATCGTCGCCGGGCGGCTGCAGCCCTTCATCGTCACGCTGGCGATGATGGTGACGGCGCTCGGCATCGCCAGGCTGACCGCCGGCCAGAACAATGCGGTGCTGCCGGTCTATACCGGCTCCAACGCCACCGCCGAATTCGAGATCCTGCGTTCGCTGGTGTTCGGCGTCGTACCGATGCCGGGCCTGTTCTTCCTCGGCGCGATCGTGATCTACGGCGCGGTGCTGCGCTTCACGCCCTTCGGCCGCTATGTCTACGCCATCGGCGGCAATGAGGAGGCGGCGCGGCTTTCGGGCATCGCCGCGGGGCGCGTCAAGATCGCCACCTATGCCGTGTCCGGCCTGCTCGCCGGCATCGCGGCGGTGCTCTACGTGGCGCAGTACCGGCAAGGCAAGCCCGATGCCGGCGCGGGGCTCGAGCTCGACGCCATCGCCGCCGTGGTCATCGGCGGCACCAGCCTGATGGGCGGGCGCGGCAGCCTGATCGGCACCTTCTGCGGCGTGCTGATCTTCGGGCTGCTGTCCAACATCCTGCAACTGCACAACATCAATTCCAACCTTCAGTTGGTGCTGAAGGGAGCGATCATCATCGGCACCGTGCTCGTGCAGGAGCGCAACGCCGGCGACCTTCTCAGCTATCTGCGCCTGCCCAACGGACGGGCGGCGCAAAAGGAAACGGCCGCGGCCAAGCGACCGTCACAGGAGACCTCGTCTCTATAATCCGGAGGAAACAGGACCATGAAACGACGTGATATGCTGAAGCTCGCCACTTTCGCGGCGGCACTGCTGACGACCACCGCAATCTTGTCTGGCAACCATGCCTTTGCCCAGGACAAGAAGTGGAAGATCGGTTTCTCGCAGGTGACGACCATCGAGCCCTGGCGCGCCCAGTTCAACAAGGACATCATCGCGGAGGCCGCCAAGCACCCGGAAGTCGAGCTGATCATCACCGACGGCGAAGACAAGACCGAAAAGCAGGTCGCCGATGTCGAGAACCTGATCCGCCAGGAAGTCGACGCGCTGCTGGTGTCGCCGAAGGAATCGGCCGGGCTCACCGGCGTGGTGCAGCAGGCGATCGACGCCAAGATCCCGGTCTTCGTGCTCGACCGCAATGTCGACACCAAGGATTACACGCAGTTCGTCGGCGGCGACAACGCGCTGATCGGCCGCGCCGCGGGCGAATACGCCGTCGAGCTCCTCGGCGGCAAGGGCAAGGCCGCCGGCAATGTCGTCGAGATCTGGGGCGGCATGGGAACGCAGCCGGCGCATGACCGCCATGACGGCTTCCATGAGTTCACCGACAAGGAGCCGGGCATCAAGTACCTGCTCGACCAGCAGTCGGGCGACTGGAAGCAGGACCAGGCCTACAACATCATGGCCAACGCGCTGAAGACCAACGAGAAGATCGACCTCGTCTACGGTCACAACGATCCGATGGCCTATGGCGCCTATCTCGCGGCCAAGGATGTCGGGCGCGAAAAGGACATCAAGTTCATCGGCATCGACGGCCTGCCCAACGAAGGCGTGCAGATGGTGAACAAGGGCGAACTGACGGCGACCTTCACCTATGTCACGCCGGGCGCCGAGGGCCTGCGCCAGGCGATCAAGTTCCTGAACGGCGAGAAGGTCGAGAAGACCATCACGCTGCCGACGGAAAAGGTCACCAAGGACAACGCCGCCAAGATTCTCAAGGACAACGGGCTCTAAGCCCGGGATACCCTGCCGGGCCACGCGCCCGGCAGGGCTTTTGCCTGGGCGCCGGGCGCTCTTCAATTTCGTCGCCAGGTGCCGAAACCATGGCGGCAACGCGGATTTCCGGCTCTTTCGCGACCGAAAGTCACGCCCGCCAGGGCAAGCCTTGCCCTGCCCGGAAGGCCTATCCGCGCGCCGTCAACTGCGCCTGTTTCAAAAAAGCGATCCGGAACAATGCGATAGCGCAATCTCGCGCCGGTCCTGCCGCAAGGCGCGGCGGCTCGCCTTCCGGCCCGCGTCGAGACGACGGACACCTTGCGCAGAATGCTTGCGCCTTGTGTCGCCTGTTCTTATATACGCGCCAGCCGTCCGGCCTCGAAAAGCGGGGACCGCGATGGGATTTCTTGTGAACAGGGGCTTTCGTCGGAACGCCTTTTGAAGGGTCCTGAGAGCCTGCTTAGAGGAGAGACTAGAACAATGGCAAAAGTTATCGGTATCGATCTCGGCACCACCAATTCCTGTATCGCCATCATGGATGGCAAAGACCCCAAGGTGATCGAGAACGCTGAAGGCGCGCGCACGACGCCTTCCATCGTCGCCATCTCGAATGACGGTGAACGTCTCGTCGGCCAGCCGGCCAAGCGCCAGGCGGTCACCAATCCGGAAAACACCATCTTCGCGGTCAAGCGCCTGATCGGCCGCCGCTATGACGACCCGGTGACGGAGAAGGACAAGAAGCTTGTCCCCTACAAGATTGTCAAGGGCGACAATGGCGACGCGTGGGTCGAGGCCGGCGGCAAGAAGCAGTCGCCCAGCCAGATCTCGGCCATGATCCTGCAGAAGATGAAGGAGACGGCGGAAGCCTATCTCGGCGAGAAGGTCGAGAAGGCGGTCATCACCGTTCCGGCCTATTTCAACGACGCCCAGCGCCAGGCGACCAAGGACGCCGGCAGGATCGCCGGCCTCGAGGTGCTGCGCATCATCAACGAGCCGACGGCCGCGGCGCTCGCCTATGGCCTGGAGAAGAAGGACGGCAAGACCATCGCGGTCTATGACCTTGGCGGCGGCACCTTCGATATTTCCGTGCTGGAAATCGGCGATGGCGTGTTCGAGGTGAAGTCGACCAACGGCGACACCTTCCTCGGCGGCGAGGACTTCGACATGCGGCTCGTCGAGTATCTGGCAGCCGAGTTCAAGAAGGAACAGGGCATCGACCTGAAGAACGACAAGCTTGCCCTGCAGCGCCTCAAGGAAGCCGCGGAAAAGGCCAAGATCGAGCTGTCGTCGACGACGCAGACCGAAATCAACCTGCCCTTCATCACCGCCGACGCCAGCGGCCCGAAGCACCTGACGATGAAGCTCACCCGGGCGAAGTTCGAAAGCCTGGTCGAGGACCTCGTGCAGCGCACCATCGAGCCCTGCAAGGCGGCGCTCAAGGATGCCGGCCTGAAGGCCGGCGAGATCGACGAAGTGGTGCTGGTCGGCGGCATGACGCGCATGCCCAAGATCCAGGAGATCGTGAAGCAGTTCTTCGGCAAGGAGCCGCACAAGGGCGTCAACCCGGATGAGGTCGTCGCTCTCGGCGCCGCCATCCAGGCCGGCGTGCTGCAGGGCGACGTCAAGGACGTGCTGCTGCTCGACGTGACGCCGCTGTCGCTGGGCATCGAGACGCTGGGTGGCGTGTTCACCAGGCTGATCGAGCGCAACACCACGATCCCGACCAAGAAGAGCCAGACCTTCTCGACCGCCGAGGATTCGCAGTCGGCGGTGACGATCCGGGTCTTCCAGGGCGAGCGCGAAATGGCGGCCGACAACAAGATGCTCGGTCAGTTCGACCTGGTCGGCATCCCGCCGGCCCCGCGCGGCGTGCCGCAGATCGAGGTCACCTTCGACATCGATGCCAACGGCATCGTCAACGTCTCGGCCAAGGACAAGGGCACCGGCAAGGAGCACCAGATCCGCATCCAGGCTTCGGGCGGCCTGTCCGACGCCGACATCGAGAAGATGGTGAAGGACGCCGAGGCCAATGCCGACGCGGACAAGAAGCGCCGTGCCCTCGTCGAGGCGCGCAACCAGGCCGAAGCGCTGGTGCATTCTTCCGAGAAGTCGCTCAAGGACTATGGCGACAAGGTCTCGGAGGCTGACCGCACCGCGATCGCCGACGCCATCGCCGCGCTGAAGGCCGCGGCCGAAGGCGACGACCCGGCCGATATCGAGGCCAAGTCGCAGTCGCTTGCCGAAGCTTCGATGAAGCTCGGCCAGGCCATGTACGAGGCCTCGCAGAAGGAAGCGGCCGAAGCCGACGCCAAGGCGGATGCCGCCAAGGATTCGGACGTGGTCGACGCCGACTTCGAGGAAATCGACGAAGACGACGACAAGAAGAAGTCGGCTTGAGCCGGCTGACGGCGAATAAGTGCAAAAGCCCGGCGCAAGGCCGGGCTTTTTTGCAACCTTCGTTGAAAAAGTGCGGATCTGCCTGAAAATGTGACGGAAAAACCCGGAGTGGCGCCGGCTTGGTACTAGCATCCGGGAAACATCGCTCCTAAATCCAAGAACGTGCCGGCAAACGTCGCCAACAATGCTTGAAGACATTGAGCATCCGGACAGCGGGAAAAAATGAAAGCTGATTTCTACGAAACGCTGGGCGTGCAAAAAGGCGCCGACGACAAGGAACTCAAGAGCGCTTTCCGTAAGCTCGCCATGCAGTTCCATCCCGACCGCAACCCGGGTGACGGTGCCTGCGAGCACAAGTTCAAGGAAATCAACGAAGCCTACGAGACGCTGAAGGACCCGCAGAAGCGCGCCGCCTATGACCGTTTCGGCCACGCCGCCTTCGAGCAGGGCGGCATGAACGGCGCAGCACACGGTTTCGGCGCCGGCGGCTTCGCCGACATCTTCGAGGATATTTTCGGCGACATGATGGGCGGCCGCCAGCGCCGTTCCTCCGGCGGCCGCGAACGCGGCGCCGACCTGCGCTACAACATGGAAATCACGCTGGAAGAAGCCTTTGCCGGCAAGACGGCGCAGATCCGCGTGCCGGCTTCGATCTCGTGCTCGGAATGCTCCGGCAGCGGCGCCAAGCCCGGCACGCAGCCGGTGACCTGCTCGATGTGCCACGGCCACGGCAAGGTGCGCGCCACGCAAGGCTTCTTCTCGATCGAACGCACCTGCCCGCAATGCCAGGGCCGCGGCCAGACGATCAAGGACCCCTGCCCGAAATGCGCCGGACAGGGCCGCGTCACCGAGGAGCGCTCGCTGTCGGTCAACATCCCGGCCGGCATCGAGGACGGCACCCGCATCCGGCTGGCCAATGAGGGCGAAGCCGGCCTGCGCGGCGGACCGTCCGGCGACCTCTACATCTTCCTGGCGGTCAAGCCGCATGAATTCTTCCAGCGCGACGGCGCCGATCTCTACTGCAAAGTGCCGATCTCGATGACGACGGCCGCGCTTGGCGGCTCCTTCGAGGTCACCACGCTCGATGGCACGCAGACCAAGGTCAAGGTGACGGAAGGCACGCAGAACGGCCGCCAGTTCCGCTTGAAGGGCAAGGGCATGCCGGTGCTGCGCCAGCCCAATGTCGGCGACCTCTATATCCAGACGGCGGTCGAGACGCCGCAGAACCTGACGCGCCGCCAGCGCGAACTGCTGGAAGAGTTCGAGCAACTCTCCTCGAAGGACAATTCGCCCCAGTCGAGCGGCTTTTTCGCCCGCATGAAGGACTTCCTCGAGTCGTTCGGCGAAGGCTGAGGTCTTTTTGACGCAAGTCGTTGTCCCAAAACCGCTTCGCGCTTTTGAGCGACTTGCGTTCGGCTTCCCAAGCGTCGTCAACACCTTATGCCAGGTTGACGCCTTGCCTTGTCCCACCCAACTGCTAAGTAGCGGATCGGGGGGTGAGCATTGAGGAGAGCTCGCATGGCACGTAGTCCCGGGTTGCGCAAAGCGCTGGCGGAAAAATTCGACGACGAGCTGAAGTTCTTCAAAGGCTGGATCGACAAGCCGAAAACCGTCGGCTCGATCGTTCCCACCAGTTCCATCACCGCCCGCAAGATGGCGTCGATTGTCAATCCGAGATCGGGCCTGCCGGTGCTCGAGGTCGGGCCCGGCACCGGGGTCATCACCCGCGCCATCCTGGCCCAGGGCGTGAAGCCCGAAAACCTCTACGCGGTCGAATACTCGACCGACTTCGTGCGCCATCTGCGCGGGCTCTATCCGGGCGTCAACGTGATCGAGGGCGACGCCTTCAATCTCAATGCCACGCTCGGCGACAAGCGCGACATGGTGTTCGATTCGGTCGTTTCCGGCGTGCCGCTGCTCAACTTCCCGGTCGCCCAGCGCATCGCCTATATCGAAAGCCTGCTCGACCGCATTCCCGCCGGCAGGCCGATCGTGCAGCTGACCTACGGCCCGCTGTCGCCGATCCCGCCCGGCCGCGGCAACTACACGGTCAAGCATTTCGATTTCATCATCCGCAACATCCCGCCGACGCAGCTTTGGATCTACCGAAGGGAGGGATAAGGCAGTAGGCAGTAGGGAATAGTCAGGAAACCACTCTCCTAATGCCTATCCCCTACTGCCTACTGCCTTTTGCGAAGCAATGCCCGTGATCCCAAGAATCCTCGTCTTCGCCGGCTCGGTCCGGACCGGCGCCTTCAGCGGCCGGACCGCCGATGCGGCGCAGAAGGAACTCGCCATGCAGGGCGCCGAGGTGACGCGCATCTCGCTCGGCGATTATCCGCTGCCGATCATGGACGAGGACCTGGAAAAGGAAAAAGGCATCCCCGAGAACGCGGTCAAGCTCGGCCGGCAGATCGCCGCCCATGACGGCTTGCTGATCGCGACGCCCGAATATAACGGCTCGATCCCGCCCCTGCTCAAGAACAGCATCGACTGGGTGAGCCGGATACGGCGCGACGGCAGCCGCGCGTACAGACCGTTTGCCGGCAAGCCGGTCGGACTCTGCTCGTCATCGGAGGGCAAATTCGCCGGCATACGCTGCATCAATCATCTGCGCGCGGTGCTGGTGCGTTGCCAGATGGAGGTGATCACGCCGGAATGCTCGGTCTCCGAGGCCGACACGGCGTTCGCCGAGGACGGACAGTTCAAGGACGCCAGACTACACCAATCGATGGAGCGCCTATGCCGTACACTGATCGAAACCTCGCGCATGCTGTCCACCCGGATCGAGGCGTGATCAATTTCGCGGAGGCCGATGCAATGCGGGAGCGGCTGATCGTCGGGCTCGACCTGCCGACGCTGAAGGAGGCCGAGAAGGCGGTGCGCGAGCTCGAAGGCGCCGTTTCCTTCTACAAGATCGGCTACCAGCTCGCCTTCGCCGGCGGATTGGACTTCGCGCGGGAACTGGCCAGCGGCGGCACCAAGGTGTTCCTCGACATGAAACTGCTCGACATCGACAACACGGTGGCCAAAGGGGTCGAGAACATCGTCAGGATGGGCATGACGATGCTCACCATCCATTCCTATCCGAAGGCCATGCGGGCCGCCGTGGAGGCGGCCAGGGGAAGCGAGCTTTGCCTGCTGGCGGTCAGCGTGCTCACCTCGATGGACGAGCAGGACATGATCGACGCCGGCTATGAATACGACCCGCACACGCTGGTGCTCAGACGCTCCGAACAGGCGCTGCACACCGGCATGGGCGGCATCGTCTGTTCGGCCGAGGAGGCCGAGGCGGTGCGACGGATCGTCGGACCCGACATGGCGGTGGTGACGCCGGGCATCCGGCCGGCGGGCAGCGACCATGGCGACCAGAAACGCGTGGTGACGCCGGCGCAGGCGATCCGCAACGGCGCCAGCCACCTGGTCGTCGGCCGGCCGATCGTCGCGGCGCCGGACCGGCGCGCCGCGGCCGAAGCGATACTCGCCGAAATGCAATCGGCCTGAGGTCCGGTCCTCGGTCGCGAAAGAAAGACAGGAGAAAAAGAATGCCGAAGGGATATTGGATCGCCCGTGTCGATGTGCGCGACGCCGAGGGCTACAAGGACTATGTCGCCGCCGCGAAGCTCGCCTTCGACCGCTTCGGCGCGAAGTTCCTGGCGCGCGGCGGCGAGCACGAAAAGGCCGAAGGGCCGGGCCGCGCCCGCAACGTCATCATCGAATTCGAATCGCTTGCGGCGGCGCATGACTGCTACCACTCGCCGGAATACCAGCGCGCCGTCGCCATCCGTCAGAAAGTGGCCGACGGCGAGATCGTGCTGGTCGAAGGCATCTGACCAGCCTCGAAAACCCGTCAGTGCAGCGTGTGCCGCTCGTCGATGGCGAGCGATTCCGCCTCATGCCGGTGGCCATGGATCTCGTAGCCGACGACGGTGACCGCCGGCGCCAGCGTCAGGATGATCAGGCACACCGCCATGTCGACGCCGGCAATGGCGGCGGCGACGGCAAGTGTCACGACCGCCGCCGTGGCCAGCAGCAGCCAGATGTGGAACGGGTCGAAGCGCCGCACGAGATAATAGTAGAGCACATAGATCATGCCGAGGAAGATGGCGAGCGGGATCGCGGTTGAGAGCAGCGTCGCCAGCGGACCGATATGGGCCTTGTGCTCGAGGAAATAGGCCGCGACATGCAGGCCGGCGCCGGTGGCGACGATCGCGGCCACGATCAGCATCTGGCCGTAGCCCCAGACGAATGAGCGGTCGCGGTGCGCATGCAGGACCGGTGCCGACGGCAGCATGTAGTAGCACCACCACATGCCGAAGGTGAGACCGGTGCCGGCGACGCCGACAAGCGCGGCATCGAGGTTCCAGCCCTGCTCCTCGACGACGGCCGACAACGAGGCCAACGTGCCGACAACCCCTTCGCCAAGCGCGATGATGGCGAACAGGCTGTAGCGTTCGGCCATGTGATGCGCGTGCCAGGGCGTGCCGCCATTCCTGCGCTCGGCGAGCACGGGCCCGGCAAGCTCGACCAGCAGCAGGATGATTGCAAGCACGGCGCTGGTCTCGATCGAGAAATCGACCAGGATCTGCACCACCCAGCCGACCTGGGCGATGGCGATGGCCGTGACATAGGTGAGGCAGATGCCGCGCCGCGCCGGATCCTGCCTGGCCGCGCGCAGCCACTGGAAGATCATGGCGACGCGCATGATGACGTAGCCCAGCACCATGACGGAATTGTCGAGATGCTCACCATGCTCGATCGAGGCGAACATGCGCGGCAGGCCGATGGCCAGCACCAGCACACCGATCATCTGCACCATGGTGATGAGGCGGAAGACCCAGTCGTCGGTGTCATAGGCCGAGGAGAACCAGGAGAAATTGATCCAGGCCCAACAGATGGCGAAGCTGGCAAAGCCGAAGCCGAGCAGGCCGGCCGCATAATGGCCCTCGGCCAGGGCATGCGCCAGCTGCGAGGAGGCGAGGCCGAAAGCGGTGACGAAAGTCAGGTCGAAGAGCAGCTCGAGCGGCGTGGCGACGCGATGCTCCTCATGCGGGTCGCGGCCGCTCATGCGCTTCAAATGATGGTGGAGACTTTGAACGCTGACGGGCGTTGTGTTCATTGCGCGGCTCTCGTTGACACAGCCGCGACAGTAGAGGCGATGAATCAAGCGTCAAGGCGCGGCTATCGCGCCGAGAGCCTGTCTCAACCAAAGAGCCTGTTGGCCGCTGTCTCCGCCATCGCATCGGCGAGGCTCAGGTCCCACTGCGTGCGGCAATAGTCGCGAAAATCGAAACAGGGCAGGCCGGGGCACACTTCGAACTCGATGAGATGCACGGTGTCGTCGGCCTCGACCCTGAAATCGACGGAAAAGACATCCCGAAGGCCAAGACCGCTTATCAGTTTTTGCGCAATGGCGCGGATTTTCCGGTCGGCCGCCGGCTGGCTCGAGCCGACCGGCTCGAGCTCCGGCTCGGCATAGGTGCCCGCATCCTTCGCGGCCTGGCCGGTTTCACCATAGAGCGCCATGCTATCGGCCATGGTCTGAAAGTCGCCGCCGGAATCGACGAAGAAGATGCCCAAAGCTTCGACGCCGGTTTCGGGTTTCAACCCGAGGAAGCTCGCGCGCACGTTGCGGCCGGCGACATAGGGCTGGACGACGACATCGTCGCGATAATGGGAAAAGACACGCCGGCTAAGCTCCGACGCATGGCCGAGATCGGTGACGCGGGAATCCGGCCAGATGCCGATCTTGGCGCCGAGCCGGTTGGGTTTCACGAACCAACCGGCAGGCGACGGCGGCGGCTCGACAAGCCATTCGCCGTGTCGGGCAAGGCCTGCTTGCGGCGCCGGAAGACCGAGAGCGCCAAGCACGGCGCCGCAGCGGAACTTGTCCTGGCAAAGCGCGAACAGCGAATCGTCGGCACCGATGGTGCGCAGGCCGTTGAGGCGGGCGAGCGCAGGGGCCGCGCCGCCACGGAAATAGGCGATGCCGTCGGTCAGCGTCCAGACCAGCGTGACGTTTGGGTCAGCCCCGGCGAGCGCGTTTGCGGCGGCATCCAGTTCCACCGGTACGAAGGCGAGGCCGCGTTTGTCGCAGGCGACGGCCAGCGCATCGAAATCGGGCGCGAGATCGGTCGACTGCGCCAGGTAGGACGATATCTCGGCGGCGCGATCCGGCGCATGGCCGTCCGCGACCAGCCGGTCGAAACAAGCCTTCTCGGGCTCATGGACGAGGATCAGCTTGGGATTGCTACGCGGCATGGGTGGACTGCTCTGGAGGGACGTCGGCCGCCACCATCGCATGGCGCCGATGATTGGCTTGCGGGAAACCGACCGGGCCGGACGGTTGCGCGACAGCTGCGCGCCGTTCCGCTCAGGCGATCAGCACGCGCGGCTCGAAGCGGCCTTTGACCGGAATATCGAGCAGGAAGGTCATGCCGGCCTGCGGATCGAGCGCGCGCTGCTTCTCGTCCTTGCCTTTCCAGGCCGAGGTCACCGCTAGGCGGTCGGCTTTCTGGCCGACAAAGGCGGGGCAGGACGCCTGCGTCACCGGCATGGCGATCTCGCGCAGCAGCGTGCCGTCGGGCGCATAGGCCTTCACCGCCCTGCCGCCCCAGACGGCGTTCCACAGCACGCCGTCGCGGTCGACGACCGAGCCGTCGACATAGCCTTTCGAGGAGCGATGATCGACGAACACTTTCACTTCACCGGCCGGCAGGCCGGTCGCCGGATCGCAGGCGACGCGCATCAGAAGCCCGGTCGCAGTGTCGGTGTAGTAGGCGATTTTGCCGTCCTCTGAGAAGCAGATGGAATTCGAGACTGTGATGCCCGAAAACAGCCGGCGCAGCTCGCCCTTGAAGAACCAGTAGATCGAGCCGGCGCCCTTCTCCTCGTCCTTGCCCATCGTGCCGGTCCAGAAGGCGCCGCAGGGATGAACGCGGGAATCGTTGGAGCGCGTCAGCGGGTTGTCGGCCTCGATCGGCGTGTGCAGCGTCAGCCTGCCGGTCTTGACGTCCCGGACCTGCAGGCCGACCTCGGTGGCGATGAGCTGGCGGTCGTCGTCGATGACGGCGATGGCGCTGGCCATGACGCCGAGATCATGCACCTTCAGCGCGCCGGCAAGCGGCTTTTCCAGAAGCTCGCCGTTGACGATGTCGAACCAGAACAGCGTGTCGGTGGCGGGATCGTAGCTCGGGCCTTCGCCGAGCTCGCAGATATGGTCGGAAAAAACCGAAACGCCGTCCATCACGCCACTCCGAAAGCTTCATCCCAGGCGGCGACCGCGGCGCGGGCGCGCTGCGCCACGTCCTCGACGCTGGCGCCCGGCTTGTAGAGGCTCGACCCCAGTCCGAAGACGCTGACGCCGACCGCCTTGTAGCCGGCAAAATCCTTGTCGGAAACGCCGCCGACGGCGCCGACCAGCGTCGTTGCCGGCAGCACGGCGCGGATCGCCGCGATGCCGCTCGATCCAAGCACGCTGGCGGGGAAGAATTTCAGCGCCGAGGCGCCGAGCCGGATCGCCTGGAAAGCCTCGGTGGGCGTGAACACGCCTGGCATCGTCACCATGCCATGATGCATGGCGCGGCCCATGACCTCGGGATCGATGTTGGGGCTGACCAGCAGGCGGCCGCCGGCCTTGTGCAAGGCATCGACGTCGGCCGCCGTCAGCACCGTGCCGGCGCCGACCAGCGCGGTCTCAGGCAACGCCTCGACGATGCTGGCGATGGAGGCGAACGGCTCCGGCGAATTGAGCGGCACTTCGATCGCCTCGATGCCGGCGTCGTGGACCGCCCGGCCGATCGCCACCGCTTCCGCCGGCTTGAGGCCGCGCAGGATGGCGACAAGGCCGCGTTTCAGCTTCGGGAAGGGTGCGGTCTGGCTCATCAAGCGCCTCCAATCATGCCGTTCTCGCGCGCGGCCTCGACGAGACCGGCGCGCACCGCTTCATCGGCGTCGACAGTGCGAAAAGCAAGGCCGGAAAGGCCGAGCGCCGCGCCATAAAGCGTGGCCAGCGCGCCCGAAGCGACCAGCGCCACCGGTGCGTCGCTCGCGCCATAGCGGCGCCTTGCCGAGGCGATCTCGCCGCCGATCAGAAGTCCGGACAGGCATGCCGCCGCATCGGCGGGCTGCAGATCCTGCAAGAGGCCGGCTGCGCGGATGGCAAACAGTTTCGAGGTGACATCACCACCCTCGCCCAGGGCCCGCTCGCACCACTGACGAAAGAATGGGCTGTCCGCGGCGACCGGAGCGGGATGCTCGCCCAGCGAATGTTTCAGGATCGAGTGCGTGGCGAGCACCGAAAACAATTCCCCGGTCGGCCAGGTGCCAAAACCTTCGACGGCGCCAGCGTCGACCGCGACCCATTTGGAATGCGTGCCGGGCATGCAGACGAGATGGTGTCCCTTTGCCGGCAAACCGGCGCCGGCAAGCTGGGTTTCCTCGCCGCGCATGACATCCGGCGCTTCGGCCAGGCGCTGCGCGAGGCCTGGCACGATGCGGATGTCGCGGCTCGAGCCCTCGATGCGGGCGGCGCCGCGCAAGATGGCGCCGATCGGCGCCGGCACGGTGACGTAGGGCGCCTCGATCCAGCCTTGCCGGGAACCGGCCATGCCGCAGATGATGACGGGCAGCGTGTCCGGCGCGCCCATGGCGCCAAGATGGCCTTCCAGCACGTTGGCAAACCCTTTTTCGCGGGCGGTGATCAGACCGTCGTCGCCGCGCCGCTCGGCAAGAACCTTGCCGGTGCCATCGAGCAGCCAAGCCCTGAGCCTGGTCGTGCCCCAGTCGAGCGCGGCGACCGCGGGTGCCGGGCTCACAGGAAGCCTCCGTCGACGATCAACATCTGTGCGGTGAGCATGCGCGAAGCATCCGACGCCAGGAACAGCACCGTGCCCACCATGTCGTCGGGCTGCATCACTTGCCTGATGCATTGCTTGGCGACATGGGCGGCAAGCCCCGCATCGGTGACCCAAAGCTCGCGCTGCCGTTCGGTGATGACCCAGCCCGGCGCGACCGCGTTGAGGCGGATGCGGTCGGCGCCGAGCTTGCCGGCAAGGCCCTTGGTCAGGCCGAGTATGCCCGCCTTGGCCGCGGTGTAGGCCGGCATGTCGGGGTGGTTGATCAGATAGGAGGTGGAGGTGAAGTTGATGATCGAGCCGCCGCCGGCGCGCTTCATGCCGGGCGCCACGGCCTGGGCGGTGAAGAAATGCGGGCGCAGGTTGATGGCGAGATTGTTGTCCCAGAACTCGACGGTGACGTCTTCCACCGCGTGACGCTCGTCGAGCGCGGCATTGTTGACCAGCACCGTGACGTCGCCATGCGCTTCAGCCGCCCTGGCCGCGGCGGCGCGCAGCGCCTCGATGTCGCGCAGATCGGCCTTGAGATAGAGCGGGCGGCGGCCAATCTCATTCTCCAGCCGGTCGGCAAGGGCAGTGCTTGGCTTGTCGGCGATATCGATGAAGGCGACTTTCGCGTTCTGCCGCATGAAGCCTTCCGTCAACGCGGCGCCGATGCCGGAGCCGCCGCCGGTGATCAGCACCGAGGCGCCGTCAAGGTCGGCGAAACGCGCCGATGGCATCATGATCCGTTCTCCCGTTTTGCCGGCGCGCATCCTAGCCAGACAAAGCGCGGGAGCAAGGGAGAAACGTCGGATTTCGGAAGCTTATGTCCGACAAATGAGGTCTGCACTTCCGCCTCCCGGAAGCAGCTCAAGGTTTGTTGAGATTCAGGTCAGGCCGAATCGAAAATGGTGGGTTCCGAGAACCGGAGCGGAGCGTACCTAAAGTACGTGAGCACCGGAAGCGCAGGAGACCGCCATTTGCAGACCGGCCTCACCTGAATATCAACAGACCTTGTCAGATTGCCTTGGCGTGCAGCGCTCCGCGATAGGAATCGCGCAGATAGCCGAGCGTGGCGTCGGCGTCGGCCGGCTTGCCGAACAGATAGCCCTGCCCGCCGGCGCAGCCGAACTGGACGAGGCGGTCGGCCTGCGCCTCGTCCTCGATGCCTTCGGCGACGACATCCATGCCGAGCCCCTCGCACATGGCAAGAATGGCGCGGATGATGTGCTCGGACGGGCGATCGTCGAGGATGGAGGAGACGAAGGCGCGATCGATCTTGAGCTTGTCGAAATGGAACTCGCGCAGGCGGCCGAGCGACGACTGGCCGGTGCCGAAATCGTCGAGCGAAACACGGATGCCGACGCGGCGCAGATCCTCGACGATCTTCTCGGCCGAGGCCGGATCGTTCATCAGGCCGGTCTCGGTGATCTCGATCTCCAGCCGGCGCGGATCGAAGCCGGTACGGTCGAGGATGGCCAGGATATGCAGGCCGGTGTTCTGGTCGACGAGCTGCGACGGCGACAGGTTGAAGGACAGGAACAATTCCTTCGGCCAGCTGCGCGCCGCCTCGGTCGCCTTGCGCAGCACCAGCTGCGACAGCGGGCCGATGATGCCGCGTTCTTCGGCGATCGGGATGAAGACGGATGGCGGCACGACGCCGAGGTCGCGGTCGGTCCAGCGCGCCAGCGTCTCGAAGCCGATGGTGCGGCGGCTGTTCAAGTCGACGATCGGCTGGAAATGCGGTTCGACCTCGCCGGCCGAGACGGCGCGGCGCAGCGCCTGCTCGATGCGGGTGACGCGCTTGGCCGCCTCTTCCATCTCGCGGGTGTAGACGACGACGCGGCCGCGGCCCGAGCGTTTGGCATGATAGAGCGCGGTCTCGGCCTTGTTGATGAGGATCTCGGTGGTCTCGTCGCCGGAATAGAAAAGCGAGCAGCCGACCGAGGCCGAAAGCCTGGCGGTGCGTTCGCCGACATCATAGGGCGCCGACAGAATCTCGATCAGCATGCGCGACTTCTCGGCCGCCTGCTCCTCCGAGAACACCATCGGGTAGAGGTAGGCGAACTCGTCGGCGCCGATGCGGCAGACGGTGGAGTAGCCATCCATCGAGGCGCGCAGCCGCATCGCCACCTGGATCAGGATGTCGTCGCCGGCCTTGTGGCCGAACAGGTCGTTGATCGGCTTGAAGCCGTCGAGGTCGAGGATGCCGACGGTGAACGGCGCGGGATCGTCGGCGCGGTCGCTGATCAGGCGATCGACCTTGTCGAAGAAGCGACGATGGTTGCCGAGCCCGGTCAACGAATCCGTGAAGGCCAGATCCGTATTTTCCTTGCCTGGCTGACTGGTGCCAAACGTCGTTTGCATCATGCCTCTGTTCTGATGTCGGTATTTTCGGCCACACTGGCAGCAAAGCGTTTAGGAAAAGTATCGGAAAATCGATTTTCCGTTATGCAAAAGTTGCTTGCCTCGCTGGCGGTTGTTCAGCTTCGGGCAAAAAACGGTAATCTAGCCCAATAGTCGTTCATGCGTAATCTCTAATAGAAATATCGAACGATCTTTTCCGGGATGCTCCCGTTTGAGGCGAACGGATGAGCGCTTCGCACCTTTCGGGACATTGCTTTAGCCGGCTTGCTTTACGCGGTAGAGCTCGATCGGGCTGCCTTTCCCGCTGACCGGCTCGAGCCAGTCCGGCACGGAGCCGCGCAGCAGGCCGGCAAGGAAGCCCTGCGGGGCTTTCCGGGTCAGGATCAGGGTCTCGACATTGCCGGGGCAGACGGCGACGAGGCCGACGCGATGCGCCTCGACGATTGCTCGCGCGTTGTCGGCCGAGCCGAGAAAGGCGTCCAGCGCCAGGAGATTGCCGGCGACATTGCGGTGATAGGGACCGGCGAAGACGCGATGGTCGCTATAGACGAGGACCGGCGCTCCAAGATTGGAAATCGTGAGCACGGTGGTATCGGCCATGGCGCCAAGCGGCGCGAAGGTGGCCTTCTTCTCGCAGGTCTGATCCGTCGTGGTGCCGTCAGCGACGGCCTTGCCTTTTTCGAACGCGACCGAGGCGGCCGCGGCGACGCCTGTCCATACCGGATTGATCGAGACCAGCCAGACAGCCGCAAGGCGCAGCGCCACGCCAAGCGAGGAACTGGTTTCGGCCCGCGCCCGCCATTTGGCGATCCACGCCGACAGCGGGACGACCGCGAAGGCGATCGAGAAGGTGGTGCCGCGCACCTGCCAGGCGCCGACCGCGAAGGCGACGGCGAGCAGTGCCGCAACGAGGCTGTCCTGCCGCCGCCAGCCGCCGCGGCGCAAGTGCCGTGCCATCAGGACGATCGCGACCAGCGGCGTGGCATAACGCGCCGCGACACGCGCCGGATCGCGGACAAGCAGGGTGAACAGCGACTGGGCTTCATCGATATGGTCGAGCCACAATTCCTTGAGGCGCGGGTCAAGCGAGGCGTAGGGCGCCGAGAGGCATTGCGGAAACAGCACCGCCACGACCACGCCGAGCACGACGCCCAGCGCGGCAAGCGACGCCAGCCTGCGCCGCCAGCTGCCTGCGGCGGGTTCGGCGGAGGCGATTGCCGCCAGGCCGATGCCGGCAATGGCCGCGACGGCGAACTGCGCGACCGAGAAGGCATCGCACTGCGCCGCGCCCCAATCAGACGGACGGATGGTGACCAGGAAGACAAGCGCCGCGACGCCGGCGAAGCCGAGGCCGAAATCCCGGGCGATCGCCCGCTCGCCGCCCGGATCGGCGACGAACAACAACGACACGCAAAGGCCGATGGTGGCGACGTAGGGCACGGTTTCCATGCCGACGGCGAGCGTCAGCGCGGCGCAGAGGCCGGACATCAGCGCGGCCCAGCGCCGGGAAGGCGCCTCGAGCAGCAAAGCGAGGCTCGCCATGGTGAGCATCAGCTGGACGTTGTGATGATCGAGCGCGCCGGGGTCGTAGATGCCGATGAAATAGTAGCCGGCCGCGCCAATCAGGATGGCGGGCAGCACCGCGCCGCCGCCGAAGCTGCGCGCGGCGCGGGCGGTGAAGAACAAGGCCGACCAAAGCAGCAGCGCCGGCCACAGCACCTGCGCCACGTCCTCGCCAAGCGGCCTGCTGCCGGTGAGCGCCGAGGCGGCAAGCGCGATGGCGGCGATCGGCGCGTCGACCAGCCTCGACCAGTGCATGACGAAGCCGCCTTCCAGCCCCATCCGGTACTGGTGCAGGTCGAACCAGCCCTGGCCGGCCAGCAGGTCGCGAACCTCGACGAGGCGCAGCAGATTGTCGTTGTCGCCGCCGGCATCGGTCAGTTGGCCAAAGCCGGCCCACGCATCGACGGCGAAAGCGAGCAGGGCGGCAAGCAGCGCCAGCGCCAGATCGGACTTCCAGGTGGCGGCGCCGGTTTCGGCTGTGCCCATTGCGGTGGCCTTTGCAGGGAGAGGATCGGTTTTAAACCTAGCCTTAACGGCTTCAATAAATAGTAAAACGGCTCGAGGGGGCCGGCACAGGGACGGCCGGAGGCTGGTCGAGCGTCCGGAGACAGACATGCCGCATGCAGTCCGCCACGAGCCGGTTATTGCCGTGCTCCTGCCTTGCTACAATGAGGAGCTGACGATCGGCGAGGTCGTGCGGCGCTTCCGCGAGACGCTGCCTTCAGCCGCGATCTATGTCTACGACAACAATTCCAAGGACCTCACGGCGCTGAAAGCTCGCGCCGCCGGCGCCACCGTCGTGCGCGAACCGCGCCAGGGCAAGGGCAATGTGGTGCGGCGCATGTTCGCCGACATCGACGCGGACATCTATGTGATGGCCGACGGCGACGGCACCTACGCGCCGGAAGATGCGCCGCAGCTGATCAATGTGCTGCAGACGGAGCGCTCCGACATGGTGGTGGGCACAAGGCGCGGCGTCACCGACGATGCCGGCCGCAACGGCCACGCCTTCGGCAACCGCGTCTTCAACCGCCTGTACAAGGGCCTGTTCGGGACCGACTTCACCGACATCTTCTCCGGCTACCGGGTGTTTTCGCGCCGCTTCGTCAAGAGTTTCCCGGCCGTGTCCGGCGGCTTCGAGATCGAAACCGAGATGTCGGTGCATGCCTCGCAGCTCAAGCTGCCGGTGAGCGAGATGGCGCTCGATTACGGCCGCCGCCCGGAGGGCTCGTCGTCGAAACTGTCGACTTTCCGCGACGGCGCCAGGATCCTGTGGATGTTCGCCATGCTGGTGAAGGAGACGCAGCCGCTGCGCTTCTTCGGCACGTTCGCGCTGTTCTTCCTGGCGGCGAGCATCGGCCTGATGATACCCGTGCTGGTCGAATTCGCCGAGACGGGACTGGTGCCGCGCATGCCGACCTGGGTGCTGTCGATCGGCATGCTGCTTCTGGCCATGCTCTCGATGATGACCGGGCTGATCCTCGATTCGGTGTCGCGCGGCCGGGCCGAGCAGAAGCGCATCTTCTACCTGTCGATTTCCTCCGGCCGGGCCGAGCGCGGGATATCCGGGCAGGCCTCATCGAAAAGCGAGCCGGGCAAGGCCTCGCGGGCGGCATAGTGGGCCGCCTCGTCCGCTTCATCCTTACCGGCGGCATCGGTTTCGTCGCCGACGCGGCGGCGCTCTGGCTGCTGCTTGCCGCGACGCCGCTCGGCCCGATGGCGGCGCGCGTGCTGTCGATCGGCTTCGCGCTCTGCGTCACCTGGCAGATCAACCGCCATTTGACCTTCTCGCCGTCGAGCCGAGGCTTGGCGCATGAGGGTGCGCGCTATGGCGGCGTCGGCATCGCCACCGGCATCGTCAACTACCTGGTTTATTGCGCCATCCTGTTCGCCCTGCCGACGCTGCCGCCGCTCGCGGCTCTGGCCTTTGCCTCGATCGTCGCGATGGCGCTGTCGTTTATGGGCTATTCCAGGCTGGTCTTCGACCGCTGAGACCGTTTGGAAATTCTACTCTGGCGGCCATCTGATGGCGGTTTCTGCGCTTCCGGTGCTCACGGACCCAAACGTCCGCTCCGCTCCGGTTCTCGAAACCACCACCATATGACTCGCCAGAGCGAAGTTCGAAACGGGTCTCTGAGCGTCTGCACCAAGCGAGCACGATTGGCAGGCGCCGCCGATTTCCCTATATCGGGCGTCTGAGTTCCCCGGAGACCGCAAATGCCGCTGAAGATCGCCGTCCAGATGGACCATGTCTCGACCGTGTCGATCGTCGGCGACACCAGCTTCGCGCTGTCGCTGGAGGCGCAGCGGCGCGGCTACAAGCTTTTCCACTACACGCCGGACCGGCTGTCGATGCTGGGCGGCAAGGTGTTCGCGCGCATCGAGGAGATGCAGGTGCGCGACGAGAAGGGCAACCACTACTCGCTCGGCGAGAAGGTGCGCACCGACCTCTCCGAGATGGACGTGGTGCTGCTGAGGCAGGACCCGCCCTTCGACATGAACTACATCACCACCACGCATATACTGGAGCGCATCCATCCGAAGACGCTGGTGATCAACGACCCGGCCTGGGTGCGCAACAGCCCGGAAAAGATCTTCGTCACCGAATTCCCGGACCTGATGCCGGAGACGCTGATCACCAAGGACCCTCAGGAGGTGGCCGCCTTCCGCAAGGAGTACGGCGACATCATCGTCAAGCCGCTCTACGGCAATGGCGGCGCCGGCATCTTCCATCTGCTTGAAGCCGACCGCAATCTCGCCTCGCTGCTCGAGATGTTCGGCCAGCTGTTCCGCGAGCCCTATATCGTGCAGCGCTATCTCAAGGACGTGCGCAAGGGCGACAAGCGCATCGTCCTGATCGACGGCGAGCCGGTGGGCGCCATCAACCGCGTGCCGGCCGATCACGATTCCCGCTCCAACATGCATGTCGGCGGCCGCGCCGAAAAAACCGAGCTGACGGAACGCGAGCGCGAGATCTGCGCCCGCATCGGGCCGGCGCTCAGGGAACGCGGCTTCATCCTGGTCGGCATCGACGTGATCGGCGACTACATGACCGAGATCAACGTGACCTCGCCGACCGGCGTGCGCGAGGTGCAGCGTTTCGGCGGCGCGGATATAGCCAGCCTGTTCTGGGATTGCGTGGAAGGCAAGCGGGGGTAGCTTCGGCCTGCGCTATGGGTCAGTTCGGGCAGTGGCGTTCGACTGACCCTATGGCATATCCAATAGATTCAAAAAGGCTCGCGCAGCATGATCTGGCGGTCCCTCATCGTCGCCTTCTACTGTCTGGTAGGCCACCACGAGTTCCCAGCAAATCTCCGGCCCGGCGAGTTGAGCAATTCCGAGCGAGGGGAGACGAGCTTCCGCGATCGCTTCGGGTAAAAGAGCCACGCCCATGCCTCGCCTCACCAACTCGAAGAGAGTTTCGAGATCGCTGACCTCGAAGGCAATGTGTCGGCCAATGCCGGCGCCGAGAAATCCTTGGTCAACCAGCCATCGCGTCCCCCAGGTCGGTTCGAAATCGACAAAGGGCTCATCTTTCAGAGCGGCAAAAGAGACGCCTTGCGCCCCCGCGAGGGGATGCCCTGGAGCACATGCCAGGACGAGAGGCTCGCAGGCAATCATATCGGTCTTGATATCGGCTGGTGACTCGCTGAGGGGGAAAAACGCCAGATCGAGACGACCGTTTCTCATTCTTTCGATGAGTTCCGAAGAGCTGCCTTGGCGGAGTTTGACCTCAACGCCGGGATGCAAGGCGTGGAATTTTTCGATGAGCGAGGGCAGATCAAGAAACGCCGGCAGACTTTGGACCGTACCGATGCTCAATGTTCCTCGTTCCAGATTGCGGACAGCTGCAACCGACTCGCGCGCATCCCGGATGGAATCCAGCGCACTCCTCGCCTTGTCGAGCAAGATTCGTCCAGCGTCAGTCAGCCTTACTTGACGCGTGCTCCGGATAAACAATTTGGCGTCGAGTTCTTCCTCGAGCAACCGGATCGAATTTGAAAGCGCCGACTGCACGATGTTCACGCGCTGCGCGGCACGGGTGAAGTGCTTTTCCTCCGCCACGGCTACGAAATGCTGCAGCTGTCGAATTTCCAAGGAAACGTCCTTTAATTAAGCTATCAAATCGCTTAATGACATCAGTATAATCTATTTGAGTGATAGGCAAGGGATGCCCATCTTGAGTTTTCATGTCGCGGCGAGCGCCTCGTCGCTTTCCGGTCCATGTGCGACCCTATGTTGCGATTAAGGAGATGCAACGCCTGCGCTGCAGGTGATTTTCCGATGACCTCCAGGCACTCCTCAGAATGGCATGACGGCGATGGGACCGGCCCACAGCGCAAGTCAGGGATAGGCGTTTTCGGCGAGATTTCTTGGGGCATGCATATGTGCGTTTTCTACGAAGCCGCACAAGATTTGCTAGATGCCAACGTCGCATACTTTCAGGCCGGGTTGGAGAACAACGAGTTTTGCCTATGGGCGATCTCCGAGCCGATCACAGAGGAAGAAGCCAGAAACGCGCTGCGAGGTTCCATTCCCGATATCGACGCGCGGCTATCTGCCGGCCAGATCGAAATGGTGTGTGCTGCCGAGTGGTACCTGCCCGGCGGTGAATTTGACCTGAAACGGATTATCCGAAGCTGGAACGAAAAGCTTCGGAACGCACTGACGAAAGGCTATGACGGAATACGGATCAGCGGGAACGCATTCTGGCTCGGCACCGACCATTGGGAGAAGTTTTGCGAATATGAGCACGACCTGGACCGGTCCGTCGCTGGCCAGAAAATGCTCGTCTTGTGCACTTATTCCATGGCGAAAAGCGGGATCGTGGACCTTCTCGAGGTGGCGCGCGCCCATCAGGGCACGATTATCAGGCAAAACAATGATTGGGAGTTTCTTGAGTCCCCTGAGCTCAGGCAACCAAAACAGCAGGGCGGGAAGAAGCCCAACGGCGCGCCGGACATTCTGCCGAATTCATTTCCGGGACATGATGCGCTGACGTCAAGAGAGCGGACGGTGCTGGCCCAGATCGTCAAAGGGCACTCAAGCAAGGAGATCGCCCGCATCTTGAACATCGCCCCCCGAACCGTCGAGTTTCACCGCGAGAACCTAATCAAGAAGACCGGGGCGAGGAGCACCGTCGACCTGCTTCGCATCGTCCTGAGCGATTAGCGCGAACGAACACAGCAAGGTTCATTCCCGACGGACTTCGGAAGGTCCGCCAGTCTGCCAGCGGAGTACTCATTTTTCGCGCTCCCGCCTCACCAAGTGGCGCACCAGACTGGCGCCGCTACGCTGGACGTGAACATCTGCCCTGTTATTCCTCCCAGTAGAAAGTGTGATGGCGGCTGATACTTTCTGCCTGAACCCACATGTCTTGCAGGCGAGCCATGCCACCAAAATTCAAGGCCGGTTTCGGCGCGCTGGTTACCTCGACAGGGAATGAACGCTCGGACTGGCTTCGCGACCACTTACCGGAAACAATCACGAATAGGCTGCCTGATCTCTCACGAGACGGCGTGGCCATCAGTGATCTCCGCGACAAGGATTGCGCGCTGGTGTACGTCAACCGGGCCTTCCAGGAGATTACAGGCTACGTCAGCAACGAGCTTGTCGGGAAAAACTGCCGCTTTCTGCAAGGTAGCGACCGGCTCCAGCCTGAAATACATGCGGTTAGCAAGGCAATTGCGAGGCGGACGAGCATATCCGTCACTTTGAGGAACTATCGCAAAGACGGCAGTCTGTTCTGGAATGATCTTCGGCTCGTGCCGGTCAGTGCGGATGGGCAGGAGACAACGCACTACATCGGATTGATCCGCAATGTGACCGCAGGGAAGAACGCCGCTGAGCAGATCGAGCATAGTGCGCGCTCAGACCTTCTGACCGGGGCCCTCAATCGGTATGCCTTTATCGAGGAAATTGGAAATCTCCTGGTTGGCCGGCAGGAACAGATCCTGATCGCCAAGATCGACATGGCAGGGTTCCATGACATCAACGAAGGCTACGGCTACGACGTCGGCGATCAGGTCCTGAAACAGATTGCGCAGCGGCTCGCCCGAGCGAGCATCGCCGTCGTCTCGCGGACCGGCTCAGACGAATTTGGCGTCGCGCATCCGCTGACGCCCGGCCAAAGTGCTGAGATCACCAATGCGACGATCCGGTCGGTCCTTTCGCAAAGCTTCGTCGTTGCCGGCGCCACCATCAACATGCGGTTCGCCATGGGTTATGTCGTCGGACACCCGAAGGCCGATGCGATGACTCTGGCCCGCCAAGCCGGCGTTGCCTTGCGCAGATCAAAATCATCGGCTTTCCTGGAGGTTCGCGAATTCAAACCCGAGGATGAGCGGCAGGCCCGCAATCGGCTGCGCCTGACCCGCGAAATGCAGCAGGCATTGGCCAATGACGAATTCGGTTTTTATTATCAGCCGCAGGTCGAGCTGGACACGGGAACTCTGGTCGGCGGTGAGGCTTTGTTGCGATGGCATCACGGCCTGTTCGGAACTCAGCAGCCCGGTAGATTCATCGAGCACGCCGAAGACACGGGCCTCATACTTGACATCGGGTTCCGCGGTTTGCGGGCAGTCGTGGACTATGCGCAGCGGACAAACGACGGCCGGTCGACTGCGCTCAAGTTCTCGATGAACGTCTCGGCGATCGAATTCAAGCTTCGCGATATGCCGCAATTCGTTTCCGAGGTTCTGTCGGAACGCGAGGTCAATCCCGCCTGGATCACGCTTGAGCTTACCGAGGGCTTGATGGTCGAAAGCTCCGCTGAAATGCTGTCGATAATGAGAGACCTTCGTCAACTTGGGGTCGGGCTCTCGATCGATGACTTCGGGACGGGCTACGCGAACCTGCGCTACCTGGAAGAGCTTCCAATTACGGAGATCAAAATCGATCGCACCTTTGTCACGGGGCTTGGAGAGAGCCGCTCCAAGCAGATCATCGTCGAATCGATCATCAGGATCTCGAACGAACTCGGATTTCGTGTTGTAGCGGAGGGGATACAAACGGGCGATGACTGCGCACGTCTACGGGATATGAATTGCCGCTTCGGACAAGGGTTTTTCTTTGGCGAGGCCGTTGATGCCGCGACTTTCGCGTGCCTCCCGCCCCAGCTTGGACACCGTTAGGATCGTGCGTGGCTGGCATAACCTCAGCGTCGATATGTTCCCGTAATGTTCTTGCCCAAAGCAAAAATCTGTGGTTGTCTGGCTTGATCTCGCTCGCAACCTGACGCAGGGCCGCGAGCGAGCCGGTATCCGGGGGCTTGAGAAAAGATGGTGGCGCGGATTCGCACGGTCGCCCGGAAAAAGATCTTCGTCACCGAGTTCTCGGAACTCAAGGGCGACAAGCGCATCATCCTGATCGACGGCGAGCCGGTGGGCGCGATCAACCGCGTGCCGGCCGATCACGATTCCCGCTCCAACATGCATGTCGGCGGCCGCGCCGAAAAAACCGAGCTGACGCAACGCGAGCGCGAGATCTGCGCCCGCATCGGACCGGCGCTCAGGGAACGCGGCTTCATCCTGGTCGGCATCGACGTGATCGGCGACTACATGACCGAGATCAACGTGACCTCGCCGACCGGCGTGCGCGAGGTGCAGCGTTTCGGCGGCGCCGATATAGCTGCCCTGTTCTGGGATTGCGTGGAGGAGAAGCGGCTGAAGTCGGCCGCGTAGTTGCCGCATGTTGACTCTACAGCACGGGTATCGCCCTCCTACCCTATTCGAAATTGTCGGAGCAATGCTGCGTCATCGCCGCTATCTCCGGAAAGGGTACCCTTCCGCGAAGTCGCAACCTGCTCTTCAGGCAAGTTTGCTGTCGGACGATCCGTTCATATCCTATTCGGGAATGTCCGGTACGCCCCTCGGATTGGCAAGTCACATACCTCTCCTTCCACGCAGCCACCGTGCCTGGTTTCTCATCTCGCCAACCTGGTCCATCGAAAACAATTCCAGCGTCAAAACGATCCGGACCTATGCCGTTCTGCATAGACTTAGGAACCCCCGTCACTCGCTGATCTTCCTATGCAACACACAAGCCGAGGCTGACCTCTTGAACCAGTCCGGTGAGGCGGCTGTCCTGCACAACAAGACTTCAACAACCTCCGAATACATATTCAGGCCCCTCAAGAACGTCCCTGTAGAATTTGATGCAATCTACAATGCGCAACTGGCTTCGTGGAAACGCCACGACTTGTCTCTTGGCATCGAGCGTTGCGCGTTTGTCTTTTATCGTGACTTAGTCGGATCATCTACGACGGAGTCGGAAAGGGCGCGAATAAATCGGCACAAGGAGTTCGCGCCGGGTCACGTGTTTATCAATGAGTTTGACAGCACCGGCAAGCCTGTCCGATTGGCGCCGGCTCACGTGAACATGCATCTAAATCGTGCAGCCGTGGGAATTTGTCTCTCTGAAATGGAGGGACCAATGTTCGCCAGCACAGAATATCTTCTCGCGGGGCTACCTGTTGTCACGACCCCGAACCATGGTGGCCGAGACCTTTATCTGGATGACGATTATTCGCTTACAGTTCCACCCGATCCTCGATCCATCGCGGAGGCTGTCTTAGCGCTGAAGGAGCGACGAATCCCCCGGGCTTATATTCGTTCGCAAACTTTGAAACGAGTTGAACGAGACCGCGGGCGGTTCATAGACCTTGTAAATGAGATTTTTCTGGAAAGCGGCTCTTTGCGCCGGATCGCCATGCCTTGGCCTTTCCGATATCCTGTCATGGAGTGGCTTCCACCCCACATCGCAATCGATCGATCGCTTTCAGGTACGGTCGATGCCTTCATCACCGCCTAATGCATGTCGCGCAAAAGTGACCTCGGTTTTGCGCGACATGCATTAGGTAGCGCTCCGGGCGTCGTCCCACTGCGCTAATTAGGCCGTCTTGCGCTCGACCACGCTTGGCTCCATCACGATCGCCGCGCGACGCCGGTCGGGCCCTTCGAGGAAGTCGACCAGCGCGTCGATGGCGATGGTGCCTGCTTCGAAGATGCGGCGGTCGATCGTCGACAGCGGGCGTTCCAGCAGCGGCGCCAGATAGATGTTGTCGAAGCCCATGACGGCGCAGTCGTCGGGGACAACAAGCCCCTTTTCGCGGAGCGCAACCGTGGCGCCGATGGCCAGCATGTCGCTCATGCAGCAGATGGCCGAAAACCGGGTGCTTTCCAGCAGCTCCCGCGTCGCCTGGCGCCCAAAACTGTGCTGGAACTCGCCACAGCGGACGAGGTCGCGATCGACGGCGATGCCAGCCTGGCGGTGCGCCTCCTCGAAGCCGGCGAGCCTGATCCTGGTGTTCGAGCTTTCCGCCGAACCGCTGAGGAAGACGATGCGCGTATGACCCTTGGCGATCAGGTAGCCGGCCGACTGGAAGGCGCCGTTACGATAGTCGGTATCGACGGTCGCCGCCAGGCAATCGAGCTCCGGGACCTCGCGGTCCATCGACACGAACGGGATGTTCAGGCCCCGCAGCAGGCCGGCATTCGGGATCACGCCGCTCGCCGCCAGCACGATGCCGTCCACGCCATGGCCGGCGAGGAAGGCCAGATGCGCCTCCTCCTTATCCGGAATGCCATCCGAGTTGCACAGGATCGTCGTATAGCCGCGCTGCCGGGCAGCGTCGTCGCAGGCGCGAACCAGCTCGGTGAAATAGGGGTTGAGAATATCCGGAACGATGATGCCGAGGACCTGCGAGCGACGGGTGACCAGCGAGCGGGCGATGGAGTTGGGCGTGTAGTTGAGCTCGCGCGCCAGCGACCAGATGCGGCTGCGCGTTTCCTCGCTGATGAAGGCGTCCTTGCGGTTGAGGACCTTGGAGACGGTGGCGATGGATACGCCGGCACCTCTCGCAATATCCTTGATGGTCGCCGCCACATGTCCTCGCATTGCTTGCCAAGCACCGTCGTCCTGATCCCGTAGCCTCTTACGTCGGCAAAGTCGACCGGCACAGGTGGCGAGCAGGGGCTCCGGCCGGCCGATCGTGTTGACAGCTGGCTGGCATTGCCGTAGGTAAACGTTTAACTCCCTCGATATATGAGACTTTCCAATGCCCGTTCCGCTGTCCCACAGTGCAAGCCCGGCAACGCAAGAGACCGCGACGTGACCATGCTTTCCAGAATCCCGCTGGTGATGGATGTCGACACCGGCACCGACGATGCCGTCTGCATCGCGGCGGCGACGCTCTGCGCGGACAGGATCGAGCTGGTCGGGATCGGCGCCGTCTGCGGCAATGTCGAGATCGAGAAGACGGCCAGGAACACGCTGGATCTGATCGATTTTCTCGGCTGCGACGCGCCCGTGCATGTCGGCGCTTCTCGCCCGCTCGCCAGGCCATTGTGCACCGCCGTCAGCCACGGCACGACCGGACTGGGCGACGTGGTGCTGCCCGCCGCGCGGCGCGGCTTTGCCGAGGGCGGCGTAACGGAATTGATCCACGAGGCGGCGAAGCAGCACCCGGGCAGGCTCGAGATCCTCGCCGTCGGGCCGCTGACCAACATCGCCACCGCGCTGATCGAACACCCTGAGCTGCCGTCGCTGATCAAACGCATCACCATCATGGGCGGCGCCATCCGCGGCGGCAACATGACCCTGGCCTCGGAGTTCAATCTCTATTGCGATCCCGAAGCCGCACGCATCGTCTTCGAATCCGGCTGCGCGCTGACGATGGTCGGCCTCGACGTCACGCTGAAGCCGGAGCTGCCGCGCCATGTGTTCGACCGGATAAGGGCTGCATCAGGTCCGCAAGCGGATGTGGTGGTGCGGGTGCTGGACTTCATGATGCGGCGCAAGGACGAATTCGGCGCCGACGACCCGAACCTGCATGACGTGATTGCGCTCGCCGCGATCGTAAAACCGTCGCTGTTCAGGTTCGAAAGCTATTACGTGCATCTGGAAACCGGCGGCGAGGTCACCCGCGGCATGACCATCGCCGATTTCAACAATGTATCAAAGAGGCCGCCAAACGCGCGGGTGGCCGTCGATATCGACGTCGACGGCTTCTGGGACTGGTTCGTCGATCTTTTCGGAGCTGGGAGATAAATGGGGCAGGATAGCGAGCATTGCGAATTCGACCGCCATCATGCGCTGGTCGAGGGCCTGGCGGCGGAGGTCCGGGGCGGATGCCTTCACCGGCGCGAGTTCCTGGCGATGGCAAGCATTTTCGGCGCATCGGCGGTGGCCGCCTATGGCCTGATCGGGCTCGCCGCGCCGACGCCGGCGCGAGCCGCCGAGCCGAAGAAGGGCGGCGTGCTGCGCGTTTCCACCTTCGTCAAGGAGCAGAAGGACCCGCGCGCCTATGACTGGCCGGAAATGGCCAATATCGCGCGCCAGTTCCTCGACACGCTGGTGCGCTACGACACCGACTACACGTTCAAGCCTTCGCTGCTCGAAAGCTGGAAGGTCAATGACGACGCCACCGAATACACGCTCAATCTGCGACGCGGCGTGACCTGGAACAATGGCGACGACTTCACCGCCGAGGACGTGGTCTTCAACCTCGAGCGCTGGTGCGACAAGGCGGCCGAAGGCAATTCCATGGCCGGCCGCATGACCGCGCTGATCGACGCCAAGACCGGCAAGGCGCGCGACGGCGCCATCATCAGGACCGACGACCACACGGTGATGCTGAAACTGTCCTCATCCGACATCTCGATCATACCGTCGATGACGGAATATTGGCGCTGATCGTGCATCGCGGCTACGAGAAGGCCGGCGCCAATCTCGTCGCGCATCCGGTCGGCACCGGCGCTTTCGAACTGGTCTCCTACGACGTCGGCACCAAGGCCGTCGTCAAGCGGCGCCAGAACGGCAAGTGGTGGGGTGGCGAGGCCTATCTCGACGGCATCGAGTTCATCGACTACGGCACCGATCCGGGCGCCTGGGTGAGCGCCTTCGAAGCCGGCGAGATCGACATCAATTTCGAGACCACCGCCGACTATGTCGCGATCATGGACGGCCTGGGACTGGTGAAGTCGGAAGTGGTGACGGCGGCGACGATCCTTGCCCGCACCAATGTGACCAACAAGCCCTATGACGACATACGCGTGCGCCGCGCCCTGCAAATGGCGACCGACAATCAGGCCGTGCTGACGCTCGGCTATGGCGGCAAGGGCACGGTCGCCGAGAACCACCATGTCAGCCCGCTGCATCCGGAATATTACGCGCTGCCGAAGAAGGCGCGCGACCTCGAAGGCGCCAAAAAGCTGATGGCGGAGGCCGGGCAGCTCGATTTCGAGCACGAGCTGATCACCGGCGACGAGGACTGGCACCGCAGCACCGGAGACGCCATCGCCGCGCAGCTGCGCGAGGCTGGCTTCAAGGTGAAGCGCACCGTGCTGCCGGGCTCGACCTTCTGGAACAACTGGACCAAATATCCCTTCTCGATGACGTCGTGGGGCATGCGGCCGCTGGGCGTCCAGAACCTCGCGCTCGCCTATCGCAGCGGCGAGGCGTGGAACGAATCCGGCTACGCGAATCCCGCGTTCGACAAGAAGCTCGACGAGGCGCTTGCCGTGCCGGACGTCGAAAAGCGCAAGGAGATCATGAAGGATGTCGAGCAGATCCTCCAGGATTCCGGCATCCTCATCCAGCCTTACTGGCGCTCGCTGTTCACCCATTCGGTGGCGGCGGTGAAGGACAATCCGGCGCATCCCAATCTCGAGCAGCATTTCGAGAAGGTGTGGCTGGACCGGTAGGCTGGGGAGGCGACAATATACCGGTTCGGCCACGCACCGTTGCCGCGGCCGAATCGATGTTCTTGTAATGTTCTTGCCTCAGCGACAAATCTGTGGTTGTCTGGCGTGAGGTCTTGGGCGGGCTGATCGCAGCGCCGTGCAGGAGCCTGAATCCGGGGGCGGGAAACATGGTGGCGCGGGTTCGCACGGTCGCTTTCCAGGGCATCGAGGCCGTGCCGGTCGATGTCCAGGTGATGGTCGGGCCGGGCAAGGTCGGCATGCAGATGGTAAGGCGGATTAATTTCTCGTCAGCCGCTGATGCCAAAGCTCGTTGAGCTTGACTTTCGGCCGGTCTACATAGCTTCGTATGGCTTCTGATTTTCCCGGTCCGCTGGCTTATTCCTACATCCGAATGTCCACCGACATTCAATTGCGAGGTGATAGTCTCCGAAGGCAAGAGCAGGCCTCAAAGAGGTATGCCGAACAACACGGCCTACAGCTCGTTGAACATTTCAAGCTTGAGGATATAGGCGTCTCGGCTTTCAAGGGCGCCAACTTCTCTTCTGGGGCACTCGGGAGATTTCTGGACCTTGTGAAGGGCGGGCAAATCGCCAAAGGCTCGTATCTACTGGTCGAGTCGCTTGATCGTATCAGCCGTCAGCAGATACTCGATTCCGTGCCCATATTTTTCGATATCGTGAAGGGCGGAATCAATGTCGTTACCCTCGCCGATAATCACGTCTATCGAGCCGGCGATACCAATTTCGCCGATGTGATCTACTCGGTTGTCGTCCTGGGTCGAGCATATGAGGAATCCAAGACCAAGAGCATGCGCGTTGGTGCAGCTTGGGAGAACAAGCGGAAGAATGCTGGCAGTAGGAAACTGACCAAGGTCTGCCCGGCTTGGTTATCATTGCAGGAAGACCGAGCGGGGTTTGACCTAGTTCCCGACAGGGTCGAAATTGTTCGTCAGATTTTTCAGTTGGCCGACACAGGTAACGGGTCCTTTTCCATCGCGCGTCGCCTCAATCAGTCAGCCATACCAACATTCACCAAATCGAACGGCTGGCACGAATCCTACATCACAAAGATTCTCAACAATCGAGCCGTGCTCGGAGAGTTTCAGCCGCATCGCTATGACGACCACGGGGATCGTGTTCCGCACGGCGAACCGGTGGCGGACTACTTTCCGAAGATCATCGACGAAGACCAGTTTCATCGCGTCCAAGCGTCGCGCCGAAAGAGACTGGTTGAAGGGGCAGGACGAAAAGGCCCTGAATACCGGAATCTGTTCACGAAGATAGCCAAATGCGAGTACTGCGGCGCCCCGATGAGGTTCGTCCACAAAGGACGCCCGCCCAAAGGATCGCAGGCACTGAAATGCACAAACGCGGTTCGCGGTCTCGGGTGTGAAAGCGTCAGTTGGAGATATTCCGATTTCGAGACGTCTTTTCTCTACTTCGTCAAAGAGATCGACCTCACCGCTACGTTGAGGGCTGCGGCCGAGAATTCCGAGCGTGTATCGGTCGAACAGCAAATCACGGCGATCGAGGATAAGATTCGCCAACTCAGTGCCAAGCGGGAGCGGATTTTCGAACTGTTGACCGAACCGGGATCATCCACGGCCTTCATCAAGGGCAAGCTTGACGAATGTGAAGCGTCAATCGCTGCCGAGGAAGCACTGATCGCGCAAATCCGTGAGCAAAAATCCACAGCCGACATGCTGCCAACCATCTCCGCCGACGAGTTGCGTACATTGATCGCGTCGGTTCAGGACATGTCCGCTCCAGACATTTATGAGCGGCGAGCAGCAGTGGCTAATCGCCTGAGCATTTTGGTTACGTCATTGAGGATAGCGGCAGATGGTAGACGGCCTAAAATGGAGAGGATCAGGACCTTCTTGGAGGGCCAGGAGCTGAATGCCGATGAACGGGATCGATTGATCGACCACATCGAAAGGTCCAACGAGGAAGGGCAACGGTACAATCGTAGCTTCAAAGTGGAGCTGGCCGATGGTGTTTCGCGCTATGTAATCGTGAGAAGCGAGGAACCAACAGACATCATTGCACAGGTTCTGGTCGACAAAGACGGTACGATCTCCGGCAGTGATCGCGGGATGCCTATTGGCTGGTCTGACGGATGGGACAACGTATTCGACGAGCCTGCTTCGGCTCAGTGACCGAGAGATTTTTTCTATTCCCGACGAAAACCCTTGCGATCTCATCGCCATAAATAGCCGTGCCGGTTAACCGGCTATCTTCTCAGAACCCCTAGAACCACCTTTTCCGATTTTCCCAGTGTTCCCATCCGACATCGGTTTTCGACCCGTGCCGACGGCTTATCCTCGCACGACTCCGAACACCCAAATCCATTTCCCGCCCACCGGATTCCGATGGGTCTATATCCCTTTGAAAAAAGCCACTCTCATGTTGCAGTCCTTCTCAAATCCCTCTCCAACGACCATCACGTCTCAATACGCATCGTGGTTCGATGACCGGATCAATCAATTCATTGACGAGCACAAAGGCAGGTTCGATTCCGTCTCAACATTCAAGAGACGGAACGGGTTTCTGATCACAATCTCCTTCGATCACAACCGTCGAAATCAGCGGCCTGAAAGTTCCGCATGGATCGATAGCTCACAGGCGAAATCGGAGCTTGGTACGTTCACCGACCTGTACAACTACATCTGCCGGCACCTGATCGGACGGAACTACCATCGACCGTTCTTCTACCCGCTAAAGCCGTTAGCAATCGGTTGCCTGGACATGAACGGATCGAGATACTGGAAATCGATCGGAGAGCTTGAGAATCCTCATATCCATTCGATCTGGATTTTCACGGATCAAGTTCGAGAGGGATTTCGAAAACTTATAGCCGACGAACAACGGTTTTCAGCCATCAAGGAACGGTTCTCGATAAGGGAGATGGATATCCAGGCTCTCGATCACGATCATCGAAATTCGACGGGTGAGGGTCGTGCTACCTCGTACATGGCAAAATTCATAGGGCACAACAATTCAGAGCTATTGGTGGCCGACGATTTCAGGGTTCTGCCGATCCCGAAGGGACAAGCATCCTTGCATTGATCGGGCAAAGTGATCCAAGCTTGTTCAGTCAGTATCTTCATCGTACGGTTCATCATCGTCTTCGTCGACCTCCGCCTCTTGGCCATCAACGTCGACAGCTTCGATCCAGTCCCAATTTTTGGCTCGGACCTCGGCCTTGAAGCGTTCCATCATGGGGAAGGCAATCTTGTAGCTTGTTCCTAACAGATCAACGAGATCGCCAATTCTTGCATTCTCAACTGTGCGGGCAAAATCGAACACCTCAGTCCGAATTCCGCGCATATTGGACGCCGTGACCTCAACTTCGATCGCGAACGGTCCTTCGTGCTGGGGATCGATCGTCGCAATCCCTTCGAATTGCCAACTGCGACCATGCCGGAAATCAGCACAATGGATCTCAACGATGGGAGTTCGGTTCGGGCCGATAGCAAATTGCATCTCATGCCTGCCAACGACTAATGGACTACGGGCATTCTCAGCAAACCGAATGGGATAGATGCTTGATCTCGGCTTAGGGGCAGCCGGGCCAAAGATCGGATAATAGGTGAAGCGGTTGTGAAGAGAGCCGCCTTTGCTCGTAAGCCTGATCACCAGGCTTTCAGCCTGCAAACTCCCGACGTTCTTCAGGTTGAACGTGAAGGGAATTTGCGCGTAGAGGACTTCAAGAAACCGGTGGACTGACGCGGTGTATGCCGGCACGACCTTGGCCCGGTAGTCGCGATAGCGATCCCCATAGCTGTAGTCACGGCGGAGACTATATGGAGAATCGTCGTCCTGACTGGGGTTCCGTTGGATGACGTGCGCGGTGATCGCCCTCCTGGCATCGCTAGGCACCGGTTCAACACGGAAGATCGTTTTGGGCTGAGGCAAGGGAAATTGCAGGGAAACGTCTATCGACGGCTGCGCTTCCTCCAGTTCGCGCACTCGGGCTTTCAGCCGGACGACCTCCTTGTCGCTCAGGCTCGGCTCGGGCTCTAACAACCAATGATCAGGCATCCGCCAGGACTTCAGCCCGTGACGTGATCCAATCGCGATTGGATTTGTATCATGTGTAAGCAGTCGCTTACGCTCTTCCGGCACGTCTCGTGCATGGAGAATTTGGGCGACGACACGATCGTCACCCTCACCGGGGTCGAGATCATCATACTGATCCCAGTTAATGCGGGTGGGTCTGGCAATTGCGATCTCGACAGCAGGAGGACCGCTGGCTATCTGATGCGGCGCCGCAGTCTCAGCGGCAGGAGCGATTAGGCGATTGAAGGTTCTAGCACGCTTCGCCAATCGGCCATCTCGTTTCCGCTTGTCTATCTCCGCATTTACCTGGGGAACTACGAGAACGAGGATAGGACCGGTTGCATCAAGCTCGTGCCACGGCAGCTTTTCCAGTGGCTTGCCTTCAAGAGCAATCATGCTGTCGATGAAGACGATCGACGAATACTTCGAGTGGTCAAACGACGGTTCCATCCAAGTAGCGTAACGGTGATCCACCGATTCGACCATGCGTTTGCCAAATGGGCGCCGACGGGCATTTCCGGAGGCGGGAAGGAGCGGTCGCAAATTTTCGCAAATTTTTATTTAAGGGGTACTTGCGCCGACCACTTGTCGCACCTATCTACCCGGTCCGCCTGCGGGGACACCTCTGCAAGGCGCCAACGGAGGGACTAGTAAACGCATGGCAGGATCGACATCCTCGAAAACTAAGCTCGGTAAACTTGGCCTGAAGGCCTCAAAAGAACACTCCAGCGACATCTACTTGTACGCTGGGAAAATAGACGAAACAGGGTATGAGGCGCTTCGCAAAGAAGTGCTATTTGCCCGACGATCAGACAAAGTCCTACTAATTCTGATCACTCCCGGCGGCTCTGATACCGCCGCTTTCAAAATCTCCCGAATTTTCCAAACTTGCTACGACAGCTTCGATATCTTGCTTCCGGCTCAGTGCAAGAGTGCCGGGACGATCGTTGCACTTGGCGCCAATCGTCTGTGGATGTCTCCGTTCGCGGAACTAGGTCCCATTGATGCTCAAGGGTTGCAGCGAGACGAGCTCGGAATCGTGGATTCAAGTCTGTCTACGCGGGCCTCCCTCGAAGCTATCATGCAGGCGTCAGCGAAATTCTTCGAAACCTCTGTCGCCAATCTTATCCTGCTAAGCCAGGGTAGTGTCAGCTTCAAGCTCGCTGCAGAAATATGTGGTTCGATGGCCACGAACATCGTTTCGCCATTGGTAGCCAGAGTAGACCCCGCAATTCTCGGCCGACAGAAACGCGGAACGGAGCAGGGAATCAAGTACGGAATCCAATTGGCATCGCTGTCAGGCAATGCCGACGAAGATGCTGTGGTTAGCTTAGCTCAGGACTACCCTTGCCATGATTTCGTGATCGACTTCACGCAAGCGAAGTCGCTGTTCCGGCATGTTGAGTTGGCAGAAGGTTCACTGTTCGCCTTGGCCAGCGAGCTTGGCCACGCGATCAGCCAAGGATCTGATGGGGTCATAGACATTAGAAC
>NZ_VFTJ01000026.1:0-75337 GCF_006439595.1 Mesorhizobium sp. B3-1-9 | reverse complement strand
GAAGGTAAGCATCTCGTATGGCGTCGCGGCCATCAGGCGGGATGTGCGCAATCCGGCGTCCCGCGCGCTGACGATCTGGCTCGCGGCCCAGATCAGGATATCGGCATCCCAGATCGTCGCCATGCCGTGATCGGGCATCGCTTCGACACGGATCGCCACATCGCCGGCGCGAAAGTCGATCGGCGCGATGCGCCTGGATTTGGCGAGGGAGAAGAAGGGATAGGCCATGAGGTCCTGCGCATCGCGTGGCGCGACGACGCCCGGCAGCGCCTGGAACAGGTCGAGCTGTTCGCGCTCCAATGGTTGACGTGGTCGTGCCGACATGGGGGAGATCAGCGGGCTCAGCGCCTTTCGCGCCCGGCATAGGGGATCAGGCGGGCGGCCTGAGGCTTGGCGGGCAGCACCGAGCCATGCGGATCGGATGTCGATGTCATCGCGCCGCGCTGAACCCAGAGCTGGAGGTCGTCGACTGAGTAGACGACGCGGCCGCCGAGTTTGCGGTAGGCAGGCCCGGTGCCGTAGGTACGATGTTTCTCAAGCGTACGCGCCGAGAGGCTGAGGAAATGCGCGGCTTCCGAAGTGCGCAGGTAGCGCGGCGGCAGTGGCGCGGCGTCGGCGTTCATGAGGTGTCTCCTTCCGGCCGTTGCGGTTGAACGGCGATCGAGGGCCAGGATGGAGGAGCAAGGGGACGGTGATCAGGTGTGCAATTGAGGGGCGCTATTTCGCACCGCTACGAGGCCTTCGGGAGTGGCGGCGGCGCCTCCAGCGAGCGGCGGTACGCTCAACCATCTTCGCGCCATCGTGCAGCGCATCCGGTAACAGAAACTGATCGGACGGACCGGCGCGGCGGAAGGCTTTCGCGGCATCAGGAGACGCCTCGCCCGATAGCGGGCGAGGCGTCTGCCGATTCACTCGCCGTTGCGGCGGTTGGGGCGGGACCAGATGAGGCTATGGCCCTCACCTTCCTCGTCGGCGAAGAGGTTGGCGTAGATCGGAGCGGTGAAGCTCGGATCGTCGAGCTTGAGCCCGAGATAATCGCGACCCTCGTTGGAGCGCTTGGACCAGGCGGCGCCGATCTCGGCCTTGCCGACCACCACGCGGTGGCTTGGTGCGTTCTCGCCGCTGGCGCGGGTATCGGGGACGATGCGCACGCTCTTGGCGTGGACGCTGAGGGTGACGATCTCGCCGGTGAACTCGTTCGCATTGGTCTTTTTGAAGGTGCCGATGGTAGCCATTTTCAGTCTCCGTTCTCGTTTCCGAGCCCGCACCATGCGGCCTCGATGGCGATCGTGAGGCCGAAGGCGACCGTCGCCGCATCGCTTGCGACCGCAGCGAAGCGGAGGATGGCGCAGGCGCGCGTTTCTTGGTTTCGCGAGGAATGGGCTTCGCCCAGGGGAAGAAACTCGCGACGTGCCGTTGCGGCATAGGCGGTCGAGGCTTCAGCCGTCCTTCGGCCAGATCAGCCCGTTCGAGAGGTCGTTGGTGCGCTCTGAGAAATGGCGACGGAGGCACTGGCGGCGTCGATGGCTCAGAAGCAAAGCGGAGTAGTTGGCCAGGTCTCCGAGCTACGATGGCTTGCCTACATCAAGCCTCGGCCTACCCGGAGACAAGCGCCCATGACAACGATCATGAACGTCTTATTTGGGGCCGGAGGCGGAATGGCGGCTTTCCGGCCTCGAAGCGAAAGATATCTGACGCTCAACCTGCCGCAGGTTCCTGAGTTGTCCTTGCTTTTCGCAAACGCCGTTGACGAAGTGCTCAAGCGGGAACGCGATCCGACAGAAAGCGGCGCCAGCCACCGAACGACGAGATATCAGAGGCGCCTAGCAAGCCCACGGATTCCACCAGGAAGCCTTTGGCGCTGCTGCCGTCGTCAAGCTCTATGTTGCCAATGCCCAGCGGCGGCGGGATGGCGGCCACGAAGTGGCCGAAGGCCTCGGCAGGCAGCCGCCAGACCTCTACGTCGATCGCAGTGCCGCCGCTCTCCACACGGACCAGTCCGGGCTTGGGCGTGGCCTGGCCGGCGAGTTGGTAAAGCTTGTATGAAGAGGCCGTCCTCGTCGCCCGGCAGAACCTGGCGCCGGCCTGCTTGAGCTGGCCATTGAGCGGCATTCCCGAGAGGTGAGCGCCGACCACCACCAATTCGATTGTGCCGTCTTCGGCCGAAGCGCCGACAGGCTGCACGCTCGGCTGCCCCCAGCCGGTCGCGCCGAGGGTGAGCCCGCTCGCGGCATGGAGATCGCGCGCGACGGACGCCACAAGGCCGTCCAGTCCGGCGGCCGCAAGCAGCGTCACGCTCATCGGCAGGCCGTCGTCGCGCGTGCCGGTCGGCACGGCGATGCCGCACATGTCGAGCAGATTGACGAAATTGGTGTAGGTGCCGAGCCGGCTGTTGGTCTCGACCGGATCGGCGAGCACGGCGGCGGTGGTGTAATGCGTCGGCGCGGTCGGCACGCAGAACAGGTCGACCGAGGCAATGAGCGCGGCGAGCTTGGCCCGGTAGGCCTGCAAGGCATAGAGGCCGCGGAAGGCGTCCGCCGCCGACAGCTTCCTGGCGCCCCCGATGATCCTGCTCGTCACCGGATGCATGGCGGCTTCGTTGGCTTCCATGAAATCGCGGATCGCGGCATAGCGCTCGGCCACCCAGGCGCCCTCATAGAGGAGGTTGGCGGTGGCGTAGAAGTCGCCGAACGGGATTTCGACCAGCCGGCAGCCGAGCCGCGACAGCATGGCGAGCGAGGCCTCGAAGCCGGCCTGCATCGCCGCATCGCCGAAGAATTTCCGGTCGGCTTTTGCCGGGATGCCGACGCTCGGCACAGGCGGGCGCGCGGCGAGCGGCCGGACGGCGATGTCGCGCGAATAGGGATCGGCTGCATCGCGCGCTGCCGCGACGCAGAACACTGCATAGGCGTCGTCGACGGTCAGCGCGAACACGGACACGCAGTCGAGCGTGCGGCAGGCCGGAACGACGCCGCCCGTCGACAACGCGCCGACGGTCGGCTTCAGCCCGACGATGTTGTTGAGGCCGGCCGGGATGCGGCCGGAGCCGGCGGTGTCGGTGCCAAGCGCGAAGGAGACGATACCGCGCGCCGTCGCCACCGCCGACCCGGACGAGGAGCCGCCCGGCACCAGCTCCGCGTCGATGGCGTTGCGCGGGATCGGCCAGGGCGTGCGCACACCAACGAGGCCGGTGGCGAACTGGTCGAGATTGGTCTTGCCCACGACCAGCGCGCCGGCGGCCTTGAGCCGCGCCACCACGGTGGCGTCCTTGTCGGGCCAGTAGGTGTATTGCGCGCAGGCGGCCGTCGTCGGCATGCCGGCGACGTCGATGTTGTCCTTGACGGCGAAGGGAATGCCCCACAGCGGTTTTGCCACCGGGTCGAACGGGCCGAGCGCTTCGGCCGCGGCAAGCAGATCCGCCCTGGCGGCGAGATGGATGAAGATGCCCGGATCATCAGCTGCCTCGATGCGGGCATAAATCGCCGCGATCACATCGCCAACGCCGACACCTCCACGATAGGCGGCGCGCAGGCTCGCTATGTCGAAGTGGACATCGCTCATTTCGTCTCCCCCAGAATGATCACCGGCAGGTCCCATTGGATCAGCACGACACAGCCGTCCTTCGTCCACACCGAATGCTCGGTTCCGACCGGATTGAGGATCACGCTGCCGGCAGGATAGTCGCCGTTCTCGTCGCTCTGGGTGCCTTCCAGCACGACGATGGTCTCCAGCGCGACATGGCGGTGGCGCGGCACGCCGGCGCCAGGCCGATATTTCAGGATCGCGACGGACGGCTCGACCGGCCCGCCCTGCAGCAGCCAGTGCACGCCGATGCCGTCTCGGAAAGGCTCGAACGTCAGATCGCGCCAGCCGCCGTCGAGCAGGCCGGCAAAGGCAAGATTAGGCATTGGCAATTCCCTCGAGCACCTGGTCGGTCGTCGCCGTCCAGCCGACGATGGCGCCCTGCGCCCTGATCATGGCGATCGCCGCCGCCTTGAACTCGGGAAAATAACTTTCCGTGGCGTCCTCGGCGAGCAGGCACTCATAGCCGCGATCGTTGGCCTCGCGCATCGTCGTCTGCACGCAGACTTCGGTGGTGACGCCGGCAAAGACGAGCTGCTCGGCGCCGAGCCTTTTCAGGTCATCACCGAAGGAGGTCGCATAGAAGGCGCCCTTGCCCGGCTTCTCGATGACGATCTCGCCGGGCAGCGGCGCAAGCTCGTCGAGGATCGCGGTGCCCGGCTCGCCGGCGATCAGCACGCGGCCCATCGGCCCGGCATCGCCGATACGGACCGACGGATTGCCGCGATTGCGCTTGGCCGGCGGCAGGTCGGAAAGGTCGGGCCGGTGGCACTCCATCGTGTGGATCACCGGAAGGCCGGCGGCGCGAAAGCCGTCGATCAATCGCTTCACCGTCGGCACGATCGCGGTCACCCGGCTGACGTCATTGCCGAGGCTGGCGCCGAAGCCGCCGGGCTCGGCGAAGTCGCGTTGCATGTCGATGACGACCAGCGCCATGGTCCACGGCTTGAACGCGAACGGAAATGGCTGCGCTGCGATTTCCGCCATTAGTGATGTCCCGCCATGTGCTCGCCGATAGTCTGGACACTGGCCTGCGCAATCGGCGTCTCGTAGACCAGCGCACCGTCCGACATGACGAAGATGCGGTCCGAGAGCTCGAGCAGTTCGTCGAGATCCTCCGACATCAGAAGCACGGCGGCACCGGCATTGCGCGCCTTCATGATGCGGGCGCGGATTTCGGCCACGGCCGAGAAGTCGAGGCCGAAGCACGGATTGGAGACGATCAGAAGGTCGACCTTGCCGGTGAGCTCGCGGGCAAGCACGGCGCGCTGCACATTGCCGCCCGACAGCGAGGCGATCGGCGAGGCAAGGGATGCGGTCTTGACCTTGAACTGCTCGACCAGCCTGGCGCTGAATGCCCTGATGGCGCCGGCACTGATCCAGTTCACCGGTTTGCCGTTGGCGTCGATGTCGAAAGTGCGGAAAGAAATGTTTTCGGCCACCGTCATTTTCGGCGCGCAGGCATTCTTCAGTGGCTCCTCTGGAATGAGCCGCACATTGAGAGCGCGCGCCTCGGCCCGCGTTGCCGCATAGGCGGTGCCGCGCACCATGACCTCGCCGGCATCGCGGGGGCGCTGCCCGGCCAGCACTTCGAGCAATTCCTTCTGGCCGTTGCCGGAAATGCCGGCGATGCCGACAATCTCGCCGGCACGCACGCCGAGATCCTCGATCCGGATCGACTTCAACCCGGTGCGGTCCGGCGCCTTCAGCGCCTTGACCTTGAGGACGATCTCGGCGTCCGGCCTGGGCTCGGCGCGGCTGTCGAGGACCGCGATCGGCTGGTCGCCGATCATCATCGCCGCCATGGCTTTGCGGTCGAGGTCGACGACGCGGCCAGTGCCGGTCAGCCTGCCCTTGCGCAGCACGCTGACGTCGTCGGCGAATGCCGTCACCTCATGGAACTTGTGCGAGATCATCAGCACCGTCAGGTTGCCACCCCTTGTCATGGCGCGCACCAGGCCAAGCACTTCCTGCGCCTCGCCGGGGGTGAGCACGGAGGTCGGCTCGTCCAGCACCAGGAAGGAGCGGCCGAGATAAAGCTGCTTGATGATCTCCAGCTTCTGCTTCTCGCCGGCAGCGAGCTCGGCCACCTTGACGTCGAGCGGCAGCTTGAACGGCATTCGATCCATGAACTTTGCGAGCTCGCCGCGCTCCCTGCGCCAGTCGATCACGCCGGGAACCTTCTCACGCGAAATGACCAGATTCTCGGCGCCGGTCAGCGAGGGGACAAGCGTGAAATGCTGGTAGACCATGCCGAGGCCGAGCGCCGAGGCGTCCCTGGGGCTGGCGATCGCGACCTCGCGGCCGTCGACGAGGATGTCGCCGGCGGTCGGGTGATAAAAACCCATCATGCATTTGACCAGCGTCGACTTGCCGGCGCCGTTTTCGCCAAGCAGCGCGTGGAACGATCCGGCCGGCACCTTGATGGAGACGTCGCCCAACGCCGTGAAGGCGCCGAAACGCATGGTCATGCCGATGGTCTCGACGCCGACGGCCTTGTTGCCGGTGATCGCGCTCATCCTGGTTTCCTTACGGCAGCTGGGCGACGAAGGGCGCCGAGCTCGACACCGCGCCAAAGACGCCGCCCTGCATCTTGATCATCTTGATCGCGGCAAGATGATTGCCGTAGTCGGTCGCGCCGCAGCAGTCCTCCAGCATCACGCATTCGAAGCCGCGGTCGTTGGCCTCGCGCATGGTGGTGTGCACGCAGACATCGGTGGTGATGCCTGTGAGCACGATGTTTTCGATGCCGCGCTGGTTGAGGATCAGCTCCAGGTCGGTGGCGCAGAACGAGCCCTTGCCGGGCTTGTCGATGATCGGCTCGCCCTCGGCCGGGTAGAGGTCGGGGATAATGTCCCAGCCCGGCTCTCCGCGCACCAGGATGCGCCCGCAGGGGCCGGGGTCGCCGACGCCGGCATTGATGCGGCGCGAGCGCCAACGCTTGTTGGCGGGCAGGTCGGCGAGGTCGGGGCGGTGGCCCTCGCGGGTGTGGATGATGGTGTAGCCTTTCGCGCGCATGGCCGCCAGCACCGACTTGATCGGCTCGATCGGCGCGCGCACCAGCGACAGGTCGTATCCCATATGGTCGACATAGCCGCCCGGCCCGCAGAAATCGGTCTGCATGTCGATGACGATCAACGCCGTGTTGTCGGGGCGAAGCTCGCCATTGTAAGGCCACGGATACGGGTCGGCGTCGATATAGCGCTGGGTGATTTCGGCTCTGGCGTTCATGACAAAAAACTCCAGCTATTTGGTGATCGACAATTCGCCCGGCGCGCCCGCTAGCGAGCGTGTCGGCGACGAGGTAGCGATCATGATGATGAGGGTGAGGATGCAGGGGGCGGCGTAGAACAAATAGTAGCCTTGCGTGACGCCGACCGACTGCAGCGCCGGTCCGAGCGCTCCGGCGCCGCCGAACAGAAGCGCGGCGGCAAAGCAGCCGAGCGGATTCCAGCGCGCGAAGATGACCAGCGCCACCGCCATCAGCCCCTGACCGGACGAGATGCGCTCGGTCCAGCTGCCGGGATAGTAGAGCGACAGATAGGCGCCGCCGATGCCGGCCAGAGCGCCGCCGACGCCGGTGGCGATGAGGCGCACGGTGTTCGGGTTGAGGCCCATGGCGCGCGCGGCATCGGAACTGTCGCCGACGACGCGCACGATGAGGCCGGCGCGGGTGTTGCGGAACGCCCACCACAGGACCAGCGAAAGCACCGCACCGATCAGGAACAGGACGTTAACGTCGAGTGCCGCCTGCACCTGCGGAATGTCGGACCAGGCGCCGAAGGGAATGGCCGGGAGGTTGGGCGCTTTCGGCTTGATGAACGGCTTGCCGAAGAAGAAGGCGAGCCCCGAGCCGAACAGCATCAGCGCGATGCCGATGGCGATGTCGTTGACTTTCGGGAATTTGCAGATCCAGCCATGGAACAGGCCGAAGCAAAGGCCGGCGGCCGCGGCGGCCAGCAGGCCGAGCCATGGCGAGTTGGTCATGACCGCGACTGCATATGCGGTCATGGCGCCGAAGACGAGCGTGCCTTCCAGCCCCAGATTGATGCGGCCGGAGCGCTCGGTGATGGCCTCGCCCAGCGAAACGAAGATGAAGGGCGTCGACACGCGGATCGCGCCGCCGAGGATGGCGAGCGGCACGCCCCAGAGGCCGATCCCGGTCGCATCCATCACGAGGCCCTCCGCCACAAATCGGGATTGAAGGCCTTGAAGCGGCCGTACAAGGTCTCGCTGAGCAGGATGACGATGAACAGCATGCCCTGCAGCAGCAGCACGGTGGCGTCGGGCAGGTCCATGCGGCGCTGGATCAGCCCGCCGGATGCGTCGATGCCGCCAAGCAGGATGGCAACCGGGATGATGGCCAATGGGTTGTGGCGGGCGAGGAATGCGACGAGGATGCCGGTGTAGCCATAGCCGGCGGCGAGCGAGCCGTTGGCGCTGCCTTGCACGGCTGCGACTTCCAGCATGCCGGCAAGACCGGCAAAGCCGCCCGCAAGCGCGGTAAAGCCGACGATGAGCGGTCCGACGGCCAGCCCCTGCACCTGCGCTGCCCTGACATTGCCGCCGGCGATGCGGGCGGCAAAGCCCCAGCGGGTCTTTTCGATCAGCACCCAGGAGAGCATGCAGGCGACGACGCCGACGGCAAGCCCCCAATGCACCTCCATGCCCGGAATGTTGCCGATGCGGTAAATGTCGGCGAGCGGCTGGGTCGAGGGCTTGTTGAGCGAGCCCGGGTCGCGAAGCGGCCCCTCCACCAGTTGGTTCATCAGGGCGATGGCGATGTAGGCCATCAGCAGGCTGGAAATGGTCTCGTTGACGGCCCTGTAATGGCGGAGCGCGCCGACGGCACCGATCCAGATGCCGCCGGCGGCCAGGCCCGCCACGCCCATGGCAAGAATGACGATGAAGGAAGGCGCGCCGCTCAGCGCCACGCCTATGGCAGCGGCGCTGACGCCACCGAGCACGATGGCGCCCTCGCCGCCGATGACAACGAGGCCGAGCCGCGCCGGCAGTGCCACGCACAGCGCCGCCAGCAACAGCGGTGCGGCCCGCGACAGCGAATTCTGAATGGAGAACCACGAGCCGAAGCCGCCCCGCCACATGGTCTCGTAAAGCAGGACCGGGGACTTGCCGACCAGGGCGATGAACAGGCTGAACAGCGCCATGCCGACGACAAGAGCCGCGAGCGGAATGACGAAAGCCTCCGCCCGCCGCGCGATCCATTCCAGCGCCGCCGGATATCCCCTGGCGCCGAGCAGGGCCGGCGCCTCCGCACTGCTGACCGTATCGGTCATGGTCCCCGTCTCCGCTCGCCTTCAGGCGGTCGAGCCGACGACGCCCTCGACGAGATAGTCCATGCTTTCGAGCTCGATGGCTGTCTCGACGAAGGCCTGGCCCTCCGTCGCCACGACGGCGCCCTTATTGCTCTTCAGGGGGCCCTTGATGACGGAGAAGCCGCCCTTCATCATCTCGGCCAGGGTGGCGTCGAACTGCTTGCGGGCCGGCTCGCCGACGGCGGGACCGAGCGGGCTCATCTTGACGAAGCCGTCGGCCAGTCCGCCGCGGGTGAAATTGGGCAGCGGCGTGCCGGCGATGAGGTCGTCGACGAACATCTTGTAGACCTTGGCCCAGTCCCACTCGGCCCCGGTGAGGTATTTTTCCGGCGCCAGCGGGCTCTGGTTGGCGTGGTAGCCGCAGACGAAGGCGCCGCGGCCCGCGGCCGTCTCGACCACTACTTTCGGGCTGTCGACATGGCAGGTGATGACGTCGGCGCCCTGGTCGACCAGCGCGTTGGTGGCTTCCGCTTCCTTCACCGCCAGCGACCATTCGCCGGTGAAGATGACCTGGCAGGTGATCGACGGATCGACCGAGCGCGCGCCGAGCAGGAAGGAGTTGATGTTGAGCAGCACCTGCGGAATGGGCTTGGCGGCGACGAAACCGAGCTTCTTCGACTTCGATGTGTGGCCGGCGACGACGCCGTTCAGGTACTGGCCCATGCCGATATAGCCGAAATAGGAGCCGGCATTCATCGGGTGCTTGGCCTTGTCCCACATGCCGCCGCAATGGCGAAACTGCACGTCGGGGAATTTCGCGCACATGGCCAGCATGTGCGGATCGAAATAGCCGAAGGAGGTTGGGAAGATCAGCGAAGCGCCGTCGAGGTTGATCATCGATTCCATCGTCTTCTGGACGTCGACCGTCTCGGGAACGTTTTCCTCCTCGACGACGGAGATGCCTTCGATGCCCTTCAGCGAGGCCGCCCCCTCGGCATGCGCCTGGTTGTAGCCATAGTCGTCCTTCGGGCCGACATAGATGAAGCCGACAGTGGCGGCGGCGGCGAAGGCACGGCTGATCGGAAAGGATGCCGAGGCGAGGCCGAGCGCGGCTCCCGCGGCTGAGGTCTTGAGCAGTTGGCGGCGGTTAAGCATGAATCTGTCGGTCATAGTGAATGCTCCCCTTTGGGACCCTTTTCCGGGTCGGTTAACATGCCGTCCAAGAAAGTGCATGCAACCGCCGTGCCAGTTCCTTTTTCTGATTTTCCGCAATAAAATCAACGAACAAGTTTAGAAGGCCTGCATAAACCAAAGGCAAGTGCATGCACTTATTGCCTGAAAACTGGCCAATTTGACATCGAGGTTAAAATCTAGCCATACAGGGATGCGGCCTTGAGTCGAAACAGCCCGTGGGCCGTGCACGTTGCGGGCGCCTGCAATAAGCTGGACGGAGGAGACGTGTCGGGAAAGCGCGGCTTGGTCAGGTCGGGGACGACCGTGGATCAGATGGTGCGGGCGATCGCCGACCGCATCGTCACCGGCTATCTGCGTCCCGGTGAAAGGCTCGACGAGGGTTCGCTTGCCGCCCGCTTCGACGTTTCGCGCACGCCAGTCCGGGAGGCGCTGGGCCAGTTGAGCGCAATCGGACTGGTCGAGAGGCGGCCCAACCGGGGCGCCATCGTCGCCATGGTCACGCAGGAGTATCTCGCCTCGATGTTCGAAAGCATGGCCGAGCTGGAGGCAATCTGCGCCCGCTTTTCTGCCGAGCGGATGACCGGCGCCGAGCGCCGCTCGCTGGAGCTCGAGCATCAGGCATCGGCGCGCCTGGTGCAGCTCGGTGCGGAGGAGGACTACGAGTATTTCAACACCGAGTTCCACAACAGGCTCTATCGGGGCGCCCACAACACGCATATCCATGATTTGACCGTGGCGACCCGCAACCGACTTGCCCCGTTCCGGCGCGCACAGTTCATGCTGCCAGGCCGACTGGCCAAGTCCTGGCAGGAGCATGATGCGATCGTCACCGCGATCATGCGCGGTGACGCGGCAGCCGCCGGCAAGGCCGCCCGAGATCATGTTTCAATCGTCAGCGAGGCGAGCGCGGTGTTTGCGGCCGATGATCGCAAGCCAGCTCGGCGGGATGTGGCCTGAAATTGCGAGCAGTCCGGATACTCGCAGACGATGTCTGTTTCCAAGCCTGCGAAGCTTGGTCCCAAGGGGAAAATGGGGCGCAAAAGCGGCATTCCCTTCGAAATCGTAAGCCTACGCTTTTAGGCGAGCCAATAAGTGAGTTGGCCGGCATCGCCGCCCTTTCAGGTCGGACGCCGCCGCGCGCGGAGCAATTGGCGATAGCCGCGCTCGACCATCTTCAAGCCGTCGCGCACCAAGCGATGCATCTGATATCGGAAAGCCGAGTCGTGCCAGTCGGCGGCGCTGACCAGCCGTCGCCCGAACAAAGCGGTCGCGACCTCGAAATGGGATGCCTGCTCTTCCCGGCCGTCGAGGCATCGCAGCATGTGGCCAAGGCGCCGCCGCTGGGCCGCAGTCAAGCGGGTGTCGGGAAGGTGCTGCCTGTGGATCGAGCGGATGAACCGTTCGATGGCTTGGAGACGGTCGTGCGCCATATCGTCCAGCGGTATGATGGCGGCGAGCGGTTCGCCTGGCTTGGCGTCGCCGAGAAGCGCCAGTTGCGTGCCGCCCGGTGATGAGCGCATGTGAGTGCCGACGTCGTCACGCCGGCCCGCGGCCAGCGGTACGTCGAAAGCGCTGCTCTCCCGCGGTTGCAGATCCGGCGGAACCTCGACAAGGTTCACGACGCCAGGGTTGATCTCCGATGCCCAATAGACGGGCTGCTCGACCGCGGACTGGTCAGGCCGGGCAGCGAAACTGCAAACCCCAGCGCTTGCGTAATGCGCGCATCGCCCTAGCCGAGCGGGAGGTTGCGAAGTCCTGCTGATATTGCGGATTGCGTCGCAGGAATTCCCAGGCAATCTCATCGGCGGCGGCGCCGTTGATAAACGCATATGCCTGTGGGTCACGCCACTGCGATGTATCCGGCTTCATCCGCATCCTTCCCTTCTCAAGGATTTGATAGGGAGATGCGGCGTTAAGCGAAATCCTTGGATTCCGTCATTGACGAACGGACGAGGAGAGAACCCGGCGGCGAGCGATCAGACCGGGACGTCAGCGAGGGCTATTGGCTTGCGCCGTGCAGTGTTTTGAATGTGTTCGTCCAGACACGATAGGCCTCGTCATCACCTTGGCTCCACGCGCTGAAGGCGCGCCAGGCCGCGAAAGACGAGGCGGGCTGCTCTAACAGCGAGCCGATCGATTGGTCGCCGGCGGGCCAGCCGGCCGGCTTGTCGCATATCGCGTCATGAGTGAGACGCCGCAGGTCGGCCAATGCAGAGCGGATCTGCGGAAGCGGAAATTCGAAAAGATCGGTGTTGTCCTTCGCTTCCCGAACCACGATCGCAAGCTTGGCGATCACCCCTGCAAACGATTGTGCCGGCGTCGCGGCAATCTCAGCCAACAGGGCGTCGGCCTTGTCCGCGGCATTCTCTTCCCGGCCATCGAGATCGTCGCAGTCGGCGCTAGCGCCCTCGCCACGCCCAATAACTGCGCCGGTGGGCAAGAGTGCGCCGCGCCCCAAGAGGCTGTCCTCCTCCTGCTGCCGGACACAGGAAGCCAGCATCCCAACATGGGCGTCGATCCAAGCAAGGCACAGGAGAAGTGCGGGATCGGGTGACAACGGAGCTTCGGCTGAAGAGCCGGCACGCTCTTGGGCCAACGGAGATGGCCTCTCCCGTCCCAGCGTGACGGAAGGCAAAGTCGTGGTATTGTCGGAATCAGCCATGATCCGAGCTTCCACACAGCTTGGCTTTGGTCAGGTCGGGCAAGGTGTTCCTGCACCCTGCTCGACCGTTTCACCGCCGCCCATGACCTGGAGATGATCTCTCCTGGGTTGCAGGCGGTGGCAACTAGCGGTGATTTAAGTGAACGCAGGCAAAAAATCAAGCCCTATGGCATCAAATGATACTTTTGGTATAGATGAACTTACAAGCGGACAAATTCGAGCCGCACGTGCTTTGCTTCAATGGGATCAGAAAACGCTTGCGGAACGGTCCAAGGTCTCACTCGCTACGATCAAACGACTAGAGCCTCTAACCGGTCCAATAAGTGCAAACAGGGTGACCATTGACGCGTTGCGACGCGCACTCGAATCCGCAGGCGTTCAGTTCATCCCGGAGAATGGTGGTGGTGCGGGCGTCCGGCTCGCCAGCCGTTCTGATTAATCGTAGTAAGGTTCGCAGTCAGCATCAGAGGACGCCTCGCCCGGTATCGGGCGAGGCGTCTGCCGATTCACTGACCGTTGCGGCGGTTGGGGCGGGCGTCGTGGTCGGCAAGGCCGAGATCGGCGCGGCCTGAAGGAGAGCAGTGCCCGTCAGATACAGGACCAAGCGGGACGAACATGGAATCTGCTCACCACCCTGCACTACAAAGGGTCAGGGCGCGTCCCATGGCGCCGCGCTCCTCAAGAAGGTGAGTTCTCCTCCTGCTACATCGGCGTTAGCTTCTACCGCGAGGCCGGTGGCCAGCAGCTTTTTACGAGCGCTACTCAAATGTTCGATGAGCGAGGCAGGGGGTTCATTCTCAAAGGAAAGGGCGCACAAACCGAGAGCCGGGGAAGGCATCCTTACCTCACGCGAGACGATGCAAAGTCGCTCATTGCCGACGCGCTGGCTGCGTACAAAAAGGCGATTATCTGGTTGACAAACCCAAAGTGATTGCGTGGGGTGAGGACATAGGAGATTTCCATGTCCGTTCTGTCCCGCGCCGAATTCCATGACGAAGCTAAGGCTTTCGAGCATGTCGAATCCATACTGTGGCCGAACGGTCCGGTTTGCCCCAAGTGCGGTAGCGTTGATCGCCACTACGCATTGAAGGGCGTTCGCACCAAGCCTTCCAAGAAGAACCCGAACGGTGTCGAGCGTCACGGCCTGTACAAGTGCAGCGCATGCCGTTCGCAGTTCACCATCCGCATGGGCACGATCTTCGAGGAAAGCCATCTGCCGCTCACCAAGTGGCTACAGGCCATCCACCTTATGTGCGCCTCAAAGAAGGGTATCAGCGCTCACCAGATGCACCGCATACTCGAATGCACCTATGAGGCAGCTTGGTTCCTGTGCCACCGCATTCGCCTTGGAATGGCGTCTGGCGAACTTTCCCCGATGGGCGGCAATGGCAAGACCGTCGAAGTTGACGAAACCTACGTTGGACGCCTTGCCAATACTACGGTGAAGCGCGGCGGCGGCGCACACAAGAACACTGTCGTTACGCTTGTCGAGCGTGGTGGCCGCGCCCGTTCGTTCCATGTCGATACCGCCCGCATTGGAACCGTCATGCCTATCGTTCGCGCCAACATCGCCCGCGAAAGCGCAATCATGACGGACGAGAGCGGTATCTATCGCCGCGTGGGCCAGGAATTCGCCTCGCGCGCTGGACCGTCCGTCGAAATGAAAAACGTGCCAGACTCATCATCGGGCACGTTTTCGCAAATCACCGGAGAACCTGCCAGTTCTCCTTTCGAGACCAAGGACCAGAATACCGGCTCTTGGTGAACTACCGCTTGACCGGCGGCCAGACTCGGCACTGAACAGTTGCCGAGAGACTGGAGCTACCCATGCTCCACTTACCGCGCGCGGCGAGCTATTCCCAACCGCGCCTCATAAGATAGAGTTTGGGCGGGGAGTACTCCCCGCCCATTCGTTTAGCATACGCACGAATCGGAGTCTATATTCCTATGTCTAAACCAGCGGACAAGCCGCAGATTGAGAAGTTCCGCGATGCGGCGCGCGAACTGAAAACCGACCAGTCCGACGAAACCTTTGAGAAGGCGATTGACAAGATCGCCCACGCGCCCAAGCTCACCAACGAGCAGATAAAGGAACTGGCGCGCCGGACGCGCGACAAGGCCAAGGGCTAAGGCAATTCACCCTTCGTTCGCGATATGAGCGCAAGCTAACGTAAGGTCATGCCGGTACAGCGTCGGCCGCCTACTGGTGACTTTCGCTCTGCACTATCCATTCCACCAAGTCGGGATCGACAGTCGATGAGCCGGTATACGTAGCAATCAGCTGCGCGGCCAATTCTCGCCACTTGCTCTCCGGCGTGCTCTCGTCCTTCACGGCCTTACGGAAGGCCGCCCGCAGGATGTCGGCATCGAATGGAGATGGGCCGTGTTTCGCCATTGCCCCCTCATGAATCGCGGGGCGGAAACCATCCCCCGCGAATGAGCGATTTATATCCCTACACGATGCACTAATGGCTAGGGTCGTTCCTCGCCCCTTCGCCTTCCTCCGCTTCCTCAAGAGCCTTGAGTAGCGAGACGAAGTTAAGCGGCAACACCGGATCGATTTCCAGCCCTAAAAGCTTGTGTAATGCGCGGCGGTTTTGCTCGTCTCGGATCATCGAGCGGATGGCTTCGCCGCTAGCCTTTTGTGCCATGAGATTTCGTCCCCGAATCGGATTCCAACTCCCGTTAGCCAGGAAAGGTTCCAATCCAGTCGAAAGTTTTGGCTGTGCAGGCCTGTCGAGGACCATATTCCTATTTCACTTAGCCCAAGCTAACGCAAGGTCATGCTGATGCGGCTTGCATGCTCCAAAAGTCCCGGCGCCGACCCCTCAGCGCCGGGGCTTTTTCGTTGTTAAGACCGTGTGACGTTATTCAGACCTAGGCGCATGCGCTGTCCTTCCGCGTAGGATAGCGCATATTCTTCCACTTCAAATGATCGGGTGAGTTCTTGGTCGTTTTCGATGACGCGGACGAGCCATTCGCCAGAGACTTCCGCCAGTTCGACCCGCGCGGCCGGGCTGCGGAATAGAACCACGTTATCCATCGCAGTGCCTCCCCAGAGAGCAAGGGTAACGTCGATTTTCATAATTCCGTCGAGATCGGTTTTTCAAGGCGGATTCGATTGTACGTTTTCATACCAAGAGATAGCTTGGCGGCCTGTCCTGATTATATTCCTATTTCACTTTGGGTTTGTCAACCGGATAATCGCCATGTGAAAAGGGCGTACAAGGTGGAGGCACCGAAATGTCCGAAAGCGCAAACAAGTCAGTTCGGTGCTGGAGCAGGTTCGTGGCCCTGAGACCGGTTCAACAGGGGCGGCCGAAGGAGCATCAGCATAGCGCCGCCGTAAGGCGGGATGCGGGACCGACAGCCCCCGGCGAAGGGCGCCATATGATGACGACCAGTCCGGTTCCAGCGATACTGGTTTCGATGTGATCGATACCAAATGAAATCGGGTGAGAAATGCCGCGGAATCGTGCGTCGCGAAGCCAATTTCTGGATGCTGATGGCATCTAAAAGCCAAATACGATAGCCTCAACTCACCCATTGCAGCGAAGCCGGAACTGGCAGCTGGATGAGCGGGGGGAAAGGCGGTAGCGCTCTCCCGCTACCATTTCCCTACATTTTGGCTTTCGCGCACGCGGTCAACCCTTGCGTTCCTGCAGAATGTTGCCGCCGTCCACGACGAGAACGGCGCCGTTGACATAACTGGCTGCGTCGGATGCCAGGAACAGCACGGCGGCCGCGACTTCCGCGGGGTTGCCGGCGCGGCCTAGCGGCGTGTTCCGGGCAGCGACAAGTTCCTCCGGCGTCGAGGCGCCCGTCGCGATCCACCCCGGTGCCACGGCATTGACGGTGACGCCGCTGCGGCCGACCTCCAGGGCAAGCGCATGCGTCAGGCCGACCATGCCGGCCTTGGCAGCGGAATAGGCGACCTCGCCTTCATTGGATACGTAAGGCCCCGTCACCGAGGCCATGTTGACGACGCGCCCATGGCCGCGCTGCACCATGCCGGCCAGAAATCCGCGCGTGCTCAAAAAGGCGGTTTTCAGGCTGACATCGATGCCGCGGTCCCATTCGCTTTCGCTGAGATCGAGAAACCGCCGCTGCAACGCCGGCTGGGCGACGGTGCCCATCCCGGCATTGTTGACGAGGATGTCGATTTCGCCGGTTTCGGCACGTAACCGCTCGACATCGCCGGAGAGCGTCAGGTCGGCCATGAAAGCGCGGACATCGAGCCCCTCCCCCCGCAGTTCCGCCGCTCGTTGCTCGACGCGTGCGGACGAAGCGGTGATGGTGACCGAAAGACCGGCCTCGCCCAGCGCACGCGCGATCGCGATACCGATGCCGTCGGCGGCGCCCGCGCCGGTCACCAGCGCCTTGCGGGATTTGCGAAACACGACCATTTGCCCTCCAGGATAAAGGTGCCGACATGCCGGCGCGACCAATCACACCCGCGATGAACCGCAACGGTTCAATAACCGGCGGTGACGCCGAAATCGATCGAAAGCGCGGCCCCGGTGATCGGCGCCGCGCCCGGCTGGCAAAGATAGTGGATGAAGGAAGCAATCTCCTCCACCTGGATGAACCTTGCTCTGTCCCCTTGCGGATAGTGCCCGAGAAGCCGGCGCTTGTAGCCGTCGGGGTCGTCTGCGCCATAGGTTTTGGCTTGATATTCGATCATCGGCGTTGCCGTGTCGCCGGGGCAGACGGCATTGACCCTGATGCCGTGCGGGGCGAGCTCCAGCGCGAGAGCCTTGGTCAAAAGCACCAGCCCGCCCTTCGAGGCGCAATAGACGGCCGCCCCATTGTTGCCGACGATGCCGGCGTCGGAGGCAATGTTGACGATCACGCCTTGCGCGGCCGACAGATGCGGAATGGCGGCTGAGACCAGGAAGAACGCGCCTTTGAGATTGACGTCCAGCACCAGGTCCCACTGCTCCTCCTCGACCTCGCTTGCCGGCCCCTCCAGCCAGACTCCTGCGGCGTTGACGAGGATGTCGATGGCACCGCCCCATTCCCTGGCCTTGGCCACCGCGTCGCGGCAGGCGGCGACGGAGCGGATGTCGAGCGGCAAACCGATCGCGTCCGCCCCGGTCGCGGCAATCTTCGCAACGGCGGCGTCGAGCTTGGGGCCGGCAAGATCGGCGAGCGCGATCCGCTCGCCGTCAGTTGCGAAACGCAGCCCGGTCGCCAGCCCCATTCCCCCGGCGCCGCCGGCGATGAGGATCGTCCTGCCAGCCATTCGATAACCTCCACGCAACGCAGCCCGGCAAAGGCAACCACGTCATCGGGCCATGTCGCATGGACCAGTCAGGCAAAACAATGATCTCAGCGCGCCGTGCCGCGCGCGATCATCCCAGCTCGAGCGTCGTGACGCCGAAAACCGTCGAGGGGGCGTTGCCGGGCTTGCCGCCCTTGTACATGCGTGTCGTCGTAAAGCCCGGAACCAAGCCAGAGGCTTGAAGCATGGCGGTGAATTGAACCTGGCCGGCCGGCACGTCGATATGCAATTCCTCGCCGGCCGTTGCGTCCGAGAGGTCCGCCACCATCGCCAGGGCCACGTCCGTCGCGTCGGCGAACAGCGGCCCGACCTTGAAACCCTCCCGGCATCGGCGCGCCACGCCGTAACCGGCGATAGCGTCGGATCCGGCTGAGAGCAGCGCAATCCGCGGCTGCCGTAGCCACTCGCCAAGGAAGGCCTCGCGCGGCGCCGGGAAGCACTGGCGATCATAGGCGAACAGCCCGGCCATGTCGGCAACCGTCACCGGCCGCATGTCGCCACCGCCGGGCAAGCCGGCGGGGCGGCCGCTGTGGCGGACGGTCTCATAGGCTGGCACGAAGCCCATGCGCTGGTAGTTGGCCCGCTGCTCGACTACCCCGTCGAGACCGATGATGCGGTTGCCGAGGCGCGCCATGCCCGCGTCCCTGACCGCTTTGCCATGGCCTTCTCCACGCCGGTCGGGCCGGCATATGTAGAGGCCGATGAAGCCGAAGCCCAAGCCGTATGCGACAGCCGAAATGCCGGCCACCATCTCGCCCCCGGCAAAGGCGCCGATGAATCCATCCGGATCGGCCGCCCGAAACGCCGTGGCATCGTCTATGCCCGGATTCCAGCCCTCCCTCGCCGCCCAGTCGACAAGCGTTTCCACTTCGCTGGCGGTCAGGGTCCGGATTGTTCTCGGCATCGTTTCACTCTGTGGCATTGGCTGCGCCATGGCCGGCCATCAACCGTCACGATAGGCCGCCGGCCGCGGGCTGCAAAGGCCGCGCGGTATCGGCCGACGCCAGCCGCCCCCCGCGGCCCCGATGGCGCGGAACCTGTGCCTGCTTGGCGGGACTCGTCGATTCAACGCAGGGCCGCGGCCCGACTATTGTCGGGACGGCTTTCCCGAACCGGTGCAAAGAGTTAGCAAGGAATGCACCACTTATTCGATCGTTGTTCCAATAGGCAACTGGACACAATCGGCGAAGACTGGGAATCTTCATTTGTCGTTGCTTGGAATCGCATGGAGTGCCGCAGGAAATGCCGCTGAGTGCCGCAGAGATCGCCCGTCATCCAGCAGCGCTTCGCGGTGTCCAGGAACAGGCCAAGGCGCTCATCCATATTTACGAAACGAGCCCGCGGCTGGCCGCCGTGTTTGCCACCCAGCAGCGCTGGCTGCTCGGCCATGTCGGCCTGGCGCTGCATTTCCGGCGCGATCCCGAAGACCGCCGCACCGAAATGACGATGGCACGTTTCATCGATGTCGTACGCCGCAATTCGGTGGCCAGCCGCAACACCGCCGAGGCGTTCGTCAAGGAGATGCTGCACTACGACATCGCCGAATATATTTCGGCCAGCGGCGATGGCCGCGCCCACCCCATGCGGGTCACGGCGGGCACCATCGAGACCTTCACCGGCTGGATTTACGCGCATCTGACGACGCTCGACCGCATAGACGGCGGAACCCGGCTGGCGGCCTTCCTCGAGCGGCCCGAAATGCTGCCTGTCTTGCAGCCGCTGATCGCCGACGGATTGCTCGCCAGCGACGGCGTGCGGGAGCCCGGACAGACTTTTTCGTTATTTATCTGGCTGAACAACGGCGGTATCGTCATGGACTGGCTGATGTGCGGCATCGATCCGGAGGACGTCCATCTCGACAAGATACCGACCGGCGTCATCTCGGTCAGCGAATTCGCGCACTGGCTGAAGCTCTCACGCACCCATCTGGCGCGCAAACTCCATGATGCCGAGGCGCTCGGCAGCATCGGCTGGGTCGGCCAGCGCGGTCATTCCGTGATGTGGGTTTCGAGGGCTTTCTTCGACGAGTACATGGCCGTCCAGGCAGCCAAGCTCGCCGTCGTCGACGAGGCGTTCGAAGCCTGTATCTCAGCTCCGCAACGCCGCTGACAGCCGGAGATCGGCGCAACTCGCGCAAAACCGGCCCGCTACTGGCAGGCGCCAGCCAAAACTGCTATCCGCAACTTGCGAGCATGACAGCATCTTTGGGTGGAAGCTGGGAGGGTGCGTTGACCTATGAAGACATTGCCGGTCACCCGGCATTGCCGGCTTGCGTGCGCGCGCAAGCCGTGGCGATGCAGCAGGCCTATCAAGGAAACCCGCGAGCCTCCTCGGTCTTTGCCACCCAGCAACGCTGGCTGATGGCGCATATCGGTCTTGCCCTGCATTTCCGCCGGGATCCCAGCGACTATCGAAAGGAACTGACCGCGGCGCGTTTTGCCGACGTCACCGTTCAGCATGCGGTGGCAAGCCGAAACACGGCTCATGCCTTCATCAAGGAAATGCAGCACTATAATTTCCTCGAGACCGGGCCGACGGCCGATGACGGCCGCATTCGCCCCCTGCAACTGCCCGCCATGACCCTGGAGCCGTTGATCGGCTGGATCCAGATCCATCTGAGCACGCTCGATGCCCTTGACGGCGGGAACCGGCTGGAAACGTTCCAGGCAAGGCCGCAGATGCTTGCCAAGCTGCAGCCGCTGATCGCGGACGGCCTGATTTCCTCCGTGCCGGTGCGCGAGCCGCAACAGACTTTCTCGCTGTTCACCTGGCTCAACAATGGCGGCGTCGTCATGGACTGGCTGATCTCCGGCGTCGACCCGCGGAATGCCGGCCAGGAGCGCATCCCGACGGGCGTCCTCTCCATCGCCGACTTCGCCAGATGGCTGAAGCTGTCGCGCACCCACCTTGCGCGCAAGTTGCGCGACGCCGAGGCGCTTGGCAGCGTCGGCTGGCTGGGACAGCGCGGCCATTCCGTCATGTGGATCTCGAACGAATTCTACGGCGAATACCTCGCCGCGCAGGCGGTCAAGCTCGCCATCATCGACGCGGCTTTCGCCGCCACCGCGACGCAAAGGATGGGTTGACCGCTTCTATCCGGCCTTCAGGATGGCGGAAAAACGCGGATCGAAGGCCCGGCTGATCGGCTCTGCCGCCGCGCCCACCGCGATCGCCCAGGGATCGGTGGTGCCGAGTTGCAGTCGAGGCAGGCGCCGGACGGGACGATCCGCGATCGACGGCAGCAGCGGATGCATGGCCTGAAGCAGGAGCCGGGCCAGCGCCTCGGGCGCGCTGCTGGTGAGGATGACGGTTTGCGGATCGAAGATCGTTTCGATCAGATGCACGCTCCAGCGCAGGTCGGACGCGGCTTTCTCGACCCAGCCCATGACCCGCGGATCCCTGGCAAGCGCCAGCGCGCCGAGCGTCTCGTAGAGCCCCCTCTCGGTGGGGTCGAGGCCGAGATGCTGGTAGAGCGAGGCCAGCGATGCACGGTGTTCGAGCGGCGTGGAACCGGGGCCGGCCGGCGCAAGCAACGCCATGCCGATCTCGCCCGCATTGCCGTTGCCGCCGCTATAGAGTTCGCCGTTGAGGATCAGCCCGGCGGCTATGCCGTAACCGACATAAAGGCAGACGGCGTGATCGACGCCATGCGCCGCGCCGACGATCCGCTCCGCAGTCGCGCAGGCCGCCGCGTCGTTCTGCAGGCCGACATTGAGCCCAGTGCCGGCCGCAAGCGCCTGCACCAAGGGAAATTGCTGCCAGGCCGGCATCATCCATTTGTTGTCGGGGTTCTTCAGCCCGAACGGTCCCGGCATGGCGACCCCCAACCCGACCAGCCGCCGCTCGGACTGGGCAAACAAGGAAGCCAGCTCGCACCTGACGCGATCGACAAGGCCGAGGATGATCTTGACGCCCGCCGAAGGCTCGTCGAGCGGCAGCCCCGCCTCGGCGCGCGCGATCACCTTGCCGACGAGGTCGACCACCACGACGCGCGTCAAATGCCGGTCGATCTGCAGCCCGATGGCGAAGGCTCCCTCGGGAACCAGCCGGTAGGGTGTGAAGGGCTGCCCCCTGCCCTTGCGCACGGCATCCAGCGCGACAACCAGCCCGTCGCGCTCGAGATCCTCGATGATGTTGGAAACCGCCTGCTTGGTAAGCTGCGTCGCCCGAGCCAGGTCGGCGCGCGAAAGCGCGCCGTTGAGCCGCAGCGCCTCGATCATGACGCGGCGGTTATGCGCGCTGGTACCCTCCTGGTTGGTGCCGCTTTTGGCACGGATCGGGCTGATGTCGTGCACCGTCGTTTCCCCTCTTGACTCCATTAAAGGATTGATCGACTAATTAAGTCAAGCGAATTGACTTAATAGGTGAGACCCCTGCGACTCTACAAAAAGACGGCAAAAGCTTTTGGGCTCCGCCGCAGGCCGTTGGGGACGGATCCGGTCAGACGCGATGCGAATTTGGGGAAGCGGCGCAGTCCTGGCCGCCCACTCGCAGTTGTCGAAAATGGGAGAAAGACAAATGCTGAAATCGATCGGTAAGACACTTCTGGGCGCGGTGTTCGTCGGCGGACTGCTCGTCCCGCACGCCTTTGCTGAAACCACCTTGAACGCGCTCTTCATGGCCCAGGCCGCCTATAGCGAGGCCGACGTGCGCTCGATGACGGAGGCCTTCACCAAGGCCAATCCGGACATCAAGGTCAATCTCGAATTCGTCCCCTATGAAGGCCTGCACGACAAGACCGTGCTCGCCCAAGGATCCGGCGGCGGCTACGACGTGGTGCTGTTCGACGTCATCTGGCCGGCCGAATATGCGACCAACAAGGTGCTGGTCGACGTGTCGTCGAAGATCACCGACGACATGAAGAAGGGCGTGCTGCCCGGCGCCTGGACCACCGTCCAGTATGACGGCAAGTACTATGGCATGCCGTGGATCCTCGACACCAAGTATTTGTTCTACAACAAGGAAATCCTCGAAAAGGCCGGCATCAAGGCGCCGCCGAAGACTTGGGAAGAGCTCGGCCAGCAGGCCAAGATCATCCAGGACAAGGGCCTGCTGAAGACGCCGATCGCCTGGAGCTGGTCGCAGGCCGAAGCCGCCGTTTGTGACTACACCACGCTGGTCAGCGCCTATGGCGGCGACTTCCTCAAGGACGGCAAGCCCGACTTCCAGAACGGCGGCGGCCTATCGGCGCTGAAATACATGGTCGACAGCTACAAGTCGGGCCTGACCAATCCGAATTCCAAAGAATTCCTGGAAGAAGACGTCCGCAAGGTGTTCGAGAACGGCGATGCCGCTTTCGCGCTGAACTGGACCTACATGTACAACATGGCCAACGATCCGAAGGACTCCAAGGTCGCGGGCAAGGTCGGCGTGGTGCCGGCGCCGGGCGTTGCCGGCACCAGCGAGGTCTCGGCCGTCAATGGCTCGATGGGCCTTGGCATCACCGCGGTATCGAAGCACCAGGACGAAGCCTGGAAATACATCGAGTTCATGACCTCGCAGGCGACGCAGAACCAGTATGCCAAGCTCTCGCTGCCGATCTGGGCCTCGTCCTATGACGATCCGGCCGTCACCAAGGGCCAGGAAGAACTGATCGCCGCCGCCAAGCTCGGTCTCGCCGCGATGTATCCGCGCCCGACCACGCCGAAATATCAGCAGCTGTCGACGGCACTGCAGCAGGCGATCCAGGAATCGCTGCTCGGCCAGACGGCGCCGGAAGACGCGCTCAAGACCGCTGCCGAAAACAGCGGCCTCTGATCTGGCGTTCCCTGACGGGCGGGCGGCCTCATACATGAGCGCCGCCCGTGCTATTTCTGACCGGATGAAGGAAGAGAGGCGCCTCCGATGTCAGGCACCTGGATGACGACTCGCGCGTGGCTGTTGATGCTGCCGCTTCTGGTGATCATGGTCGCCGTCATCGGCTGGCCGTTGGTTGATACGGTCAGGCTCTCCTTCACCGACGCCCAGCTGGTCGGCACGGCTGGCAATTACGTCGGCTTCGACAACTACACCAAGATGCTGACGAGCTCGAACTTCAGCCGCACGCTGGTCACAACCACCTGGTTTGCGGTCATCTCGGTCGCCGCCGAGATGGTGATCGGCGTGCTTGCGGCTCTTCTGCTCAATCAGGAATTCCGTGGCCGCGCGGTCTTGCGCGGGCTGATGATCCTGCCATGGGCGCTGCCCACCGTCGTCAACGCGACGCTCTGGCGGCTGATCTACAATCCCGAATATGGCGCGCTGAATGCGGCGCTGACGCAACTCCATCTCCTCGATGACTATCGCTCCTGGCTGGGTGAGCCCGGCACGGCGCTCGCGGCGCTGATTGTCGCCGACTGCTGGAAGAATTTTCCTCTTGTCGCGCTGATCGCGCTCGCCGCCCTGCAAGCGGTGCCGCGCGACATCACCGCCGCGGCGCTTGTCGACGGCGCCGGCCCGTTCAACCGCTTTCGTTTCGTCATCCTGCCCTATCTCGCCGGTCCGCTGATGGTCGCGCTGGTGCTGCGCACCATCGAGGCCTTCAAGGTCTTCGACATCATCTGGGTCATGACCCGCGGCGGCCCGGCCAACAGCACCCGCTCGCTGTCGATCCTCGTCTATCAGGAGGCCTTCTCCTTCCAGCGCGCCGGCTCCGGCGCATCGCTGGCGCTGATCGTCACCTTGCTCGTCACCGTGCTCGCCGTCGCCTATGCGGCGCTGGTCAGGAAGACCGCGGGGAGTGCCGCCTGATGGAACGCAAGAGCCCGGTCTTCACCGCTTTTATCTATGTCTGCGCGATCCTGCTCGCCGCCGTGATCCTGGCGCCGCTTACCTGGCTCTTCGTCATGAGCATATCGCCGGCCGCCGATCTTGCCGCCAAGCCGCTGCGCTGGTGGCCGCAGGCGGCCGACTTCTCCCGTTACGCGCAGCTTCTGTCGACGGCCGAAAACAGCGCCGGCGCCGCCTTCACCGCCTCGTTGCGCAACAGCCTGGAAGTCGCCGGCATGGCGACGCTTGCCGCTGTTGTCCTTGCCGTACCGGCCGGCTGGGCCGTTTCGCGCACGCCTTCGGTGGGCTGGTCGCTGTCCATGGTGATCGCCACCTATATGCTGCCGCCGGTAGCGCTCTCCGTGCCGCTTTACATGGGCCTGTCTTATCTCGGCCTGCTCAACAACGTCTTTGGCCTTGCGCTGATCTATCTGACGATCCTCGCGCCCTTCACCACCTGGCTGATGAAATCGGGTTTCGATTCCATCCCGCGCGAGATCGAGGCCGCGGCGATGATCGACGGGGCCGGGCTGCTCCAGACGTGGCGCATCATCACCTTGCCGCTGGCGGCGCCCGTCGTGGCGACATCGGCGCTGTTTGCCGTGCTGCTTGCCTGGGACGAGTTCTTCTATGCCCTCCTCTTCACCTCGGACCAGCGGGCAAAGACCCTGACGGTCGCCATCGCCGATCTCGCCGGCGGCCGCGTTTCCGACTACGGACTGATCGCCACCGCCGGCGTGCTCGCGGCCTTGCCGCCGGTGCTGATCGGCCTCGTCATGCAACGCGCGCTGATCTCGGGCCTCACCAGCGGCGGAGTGAAAGGATAATCATGACTGCAGAGAAGAACCGCCCGGCAGGGCTTGTCGCGATCGACCGCGAGATGGCGCGCCAGCATGAGGATGCGCTTGCCTCGTTCGAGAGCAATCGAGAGGCCGCCGCCGAGGTCGCCGCCTCGATCAGGAAGAACGGCAGGCTCGTCCTGCTCGGCATGGGCGCCTCGCATGCCGTCGCGCGCGCCGTCGAGCCGCTCTATCGCGCGCATGGCATCGATGCCATCGCCATGCCGCTCTCGGAGCAACTCGGCCAGCCGCTGCCGCTTACAGGCCGGACCGTGCTCGTCACCTCGCAATCCGGTGAAAGCGCCGAAGTCCTGCGCTGGTTCTCCGAAACGGATCCGCAGGCCGACACCTTCGGCCTGACGCTGGAGGCCGGTTCCTTCCTCGGCCGTACGGTGCCTTGCCTCGTCGGCACCGGCGGCACCGAGCTTGCCTTTGCCGCGACCCGCAGCCTGACCGTGACCTTCGCCCTGCACCTCGCCATTCTCGCCGCGCTGGGCGAGGACCCCGCCGCCGCGCTCGCGGTGCTCAAGGCGACGGAGACGGTCGAGATCAATGCCGCGCTCGAGGCGCTGAGCACGGTCGCGACCGTCGTGACCTCCGGCCGCAGGCTGCAGGGCCTCGCCGAGGCGCTGGGGCTCGGCCTGACCGAATTGTCGCGCCTGCCGTGCTTTTCGCTCGAAGGCGGCCAGCTTCGCCACGGGCCGATGGAGATGCTCGGGCCCAAGATCGGCGTCGTCCTCTTCCGCGGCGACGACCCGACCGCGGAGCTGATCACCGCCATGGCCGTTTCGGTGGTCGAGACCGGCGCGCCGCTGATCATGTTCGACGCTTCTGGCAAGCCGCCGGTCGCGGGCGCGGTCACGTTCGCCTTCAAGCCCGCCACGGGCTTGGCGGCGATCTTTGCCATGCTGCCGGTTGCGCAACGCCTGATGGTCGCCTTCGCCGATTCCCGCGTCGAGAATGCCGGAACGCCGGTGCGCACCACCAAGATCACCAGGAGCGAGTGATGCTGCCGCTCGCGGTGATCGGCAACGTCAATGTCGACCTGATCGTCGGGCCCGTCGCGCCCTGGCCGAAGGCCGGCACGGAGACCGTCGTCGATCATGACGACCTGCGCGTCGGCGGCCAGGCCGGCAACACCGCGCTTGCCTGGCAGGCGCTGGGCATCGACTTCGAGATCGCCGCCAATATTGGCGACGACCAGTTCGGGCGCTGGCTGCGCGAGGCCTTCGGACGCCGCGCGCAGAATTGGCCGGTTCGTCCCGAAGGCACGACATTGTCGGTCGGCATGACCCATCCCGATGGCGAGCGCACCTTCTTCACCACGCGCGGCCACCTGCCCCGCTTCAGCCTGGCTGACGTGCTCTCCGTGCTGAACGGCAATCGGCTTGCTGGCGGTTACGCGCTGCTCTGCGGCTCTTTCCTCACCGACGACCTGACGCGCGATTACGACGCCTTCTTCGACTGGGCCGAAGCGCATGGCATCGCCGTTGCGCTTGACACAGGCTGGCCGATCGACGGCTGGACGCAAGCGAACTGCACCGCCGCGCGCGGCTGGCTGTCGCGCTGCGCACTGGCCCTCTTCAACGAGGTCGAGACGACTACGCTGGCCGGCCTGGCAAGTCCATCGGAAGCCGCGCGCAAGATCCGCGACGGCATGCGGGACGAAGCGACGGTCGTCGTCAAGCGCGGGCCGGACGGCGCGATCGCCATCGGCGCCGACGGCGAGCTCATTCAAGTGCCGGCACCTCGAGTCGCCGTCATCGACACGATCGGCGCCGGCGATGTCTTCAACGCCGCCTTCCTGGCGGCACTGGCACAGGGGCAATCGTTGGTGAAGTGCCTGTCCGCCGCCATCCTTGTGGCCTCGCGCGCCATTTCAACCTTGCCCCGCGATTATGGCGGGCCGATCCAGTTCGAGGATGCTGTTCATGAGCGCGCTTGAAATTCGCGATGTCCGCAAGAATTACGGCAGCGTCGAAACCCTGAAAGGCATCGACATCGCGCTCGAAAATGGCGAGTTCCTGGTGCTGCTCGGTTCGTCGGGCTGTGGCAAGTCCACTTTGCTCAACATCATCGCCGGTCTCGCCGAGGCAACCAGCGGCGATGTGCTGATCGGCGGCAGGTCGGTGCTTGGCGTGCATCCGAAAAACCGCGACATCGCCATGGTCTTCCAGTCCTACGCGCTCTATCCGAACCTCACCGTCAGCCGCAACATCGGCTTCGGCCTTGAAATGCGCAAAGTCCCCGCCGCCGAGCGCGACAAGGCGGTGCGCGAGGCGGCAAGATTGCTGCAGATCGAGAACCTGCTCGACCGCAAGCCCGGCCAGCTCTCCGGCGGCCAGCGCCAGCGCGTCGCCATCGGCCGCGCTTTGGTGCGCAAGCCGCAGGTCTTCCTGTTCGACGAGCCGCTCTCGAATCTTGACGCCAAGCTGCGGCTGGAAATGCGCACCGAACTGAAGCGCCTGCATGAAATGCTGCGCACCACGGTCGTCTACGTCACCCATGACCAGATCGAGGCGATGACGCTGGCGACCCGCATCGCCGTCATGCGCGACGGCCGCATCGAACAGCTGGGCACGCCGGAAGAGATCTACAACCATCCGGCGACGCTCTATGTCGCGGGCTTCGTCGGCGCGCCGTCGATGAACATGCTGGAAGCGACCGTCGAGGACGGCAAGCTGGCGATTGCAGGCACCGATGCGCGGCTGGCGATTCCGGCTCGCTACGCCGACGCGGCCCGCAACAGTGCATCAGTTGTGGTCGGCATCAGGCCGGAAGCGCTCCGCCTTGGACCGGGCAGCGGCGCTGAACTGTCGCTGCCGGTGGAGATCGACGTCGTCGAACTGACCGGCCCCGAACAGGTCACCACCGCCCGGGTCGGCGCGCAGAACTTGACGGCGACATTGCCGCCGCGCGCCCGTGTCGCCAAGGGTCAGCCATGCGCGTTCGTCTTGGATGCGGACGCGCTCCGCCTCTTCGATCCGGCCACCGGCAAGGCTTTCTGACCAATCGCCCGCCTTCCGCCCTGCATGGCCTGATCGATAGGCGGGCCGGGTCAGCTCGCGGGTGAGGGCTGACCCGTCGCTCGTCCTCAATCGATGTCGAACGACACGCCTTGCGCGAGCGGCAGCGCCTTGGAATAGTTCACCGTGTTGGTGGCGCGGCGCATATAGGCCTTCCAGGCGTCCGAGCCGCTCTCGCGGCCGCCGCCCGTCTCCTTCTCGCCACCGAACGCCCCGCCGATCTCGGCGCCCGACGTGCCGATGTTGACGTTGGCGATGCCGCAGTCCGAACCGTCGACACCCAGGAAGCGCTCCGATTCCTGCAGGTCGCGCGTGAAGATCGACGACGACAGTCCGGCGCCGACCGCATTGTGCTGCTCCAGCGCCTCGTCGAAATCGGAATATTTCATCACATAGAGGATCGGCGCGAAGGTCTCTTCCGTCACCGGCGAAACCTGCTTCGGCATCTCGACCAGTGCCGGATGCACGTAATAGGCGTCCGGGTGGCCATTCTCGACGCGCGTGCCGCCGGTCACCTTGCCGCCATGCGCCTCAGCTTCCTCCAACGCCTTCTGCATGTTGTCGAAGGCGGCCTTGTCGATCAGCGGGCCGACCAGCGCCTTGCCTTCCAGCGGATTGCCGACCGAGACGGACTGATAGGCCTTCTTCAGCCGCGGCAAGAGCGCGTCATAGACGCTGTCATGCACGAACAGTCGGCGAAGCGTCGTGCAGCGCTGGCCGGCCGTGCCCATGGCGCCGAAGGCGATGGCGCGCAGCGCCATGTCGAGATCGGCGGTGGGCGTCACGATGCCGGCATTGTTGCCGCCAAGCTCCAGCACGGCACGGGCAAAACGCTTGGCGAGCCTGGGGCCGACCTCCCGGCCCATGCGCGTCGAGCCGGTGGCCGAGACCAGCGGCACCTTGGGATGGTCGACCAGCACCTCGCCGGCGACGCGGTCGCCGATCAGCACCTGCAGCAGCCCTGCCAGCGCATCCTTGCCGAAACGCTTGACGGCGCGCTTGAAGATCGCCTCGCAGGCAAGTGCGGTCAGCGGCGTCTTTTCCGACGGCTTCCACACCACCGCATCACCGCAGACGAAGGCAAGGGCCGCGTTCCACGACCACACCGCGACCGGGAAGTTGAAGGCAGAGATCACGCCGACGACGCCGAGCGGATGCCAGGTCTCCATCATGCGGTGTCCGGGACGCTCGGTGGCGATCGTCAGGCCATAGAGCTGGCGCGAAAGGCCTACGGCGAAGTCGCAGATGTCGATCATTTCCTGCACTTCGCCGAGGCCCTCGGACGGGATCTTGCCGACCTCGATCGACACCAGGCGGCCGAGTTCGTCCTTATGCGCGCGCAACTCCTCGCCGAGCAGACGCACCAGTTCGCCCCGCTTCGGCCCCGGCACCAGCCGCCAGTCCTGAAAGGCCTTGTGCGCGGCATCGATGGCCTTGCGGGTATCGGCGGCCGAAATCGACTTCAGCGCCGCGATCTGTTCGCCCGTCACCGGGCTGCGCACGACAAGGTCGCCGCCCGAAAGCGCATCCTTGGCAACGCCGAGTTTCTCAAGAAGTGCGGCCGTTTCCTTCGCTAACGTCATTTCTGTCCCTTTCAGGTTCCGCCTCTCATGGGCAGGGATGGAGCCATGCGCCATCTCTTGGACGTGCGGTCGGGCACGGTCCGGGCGCTTTGATGGCGTGGCATTACTCGTTTCAGGGAAAAACCGCCACCCCGGCATGGTCCAAGGCCGGAGCGCGGAATTGGGCCAGACAGCAAACCACGGCCAAGGTGTGTTGTGGATTCAGGTCAGGCCGAGCCGGAGTCAAAGAGGGGCGCTGCCGCGCCACTCACGAGCGCTTCGGCCGGCGAAGGCCGGAAGCGCAGGAACGCGGCATTTGCAGACCGGCATCACCTGAAACTCAATACGCCTCAGTGCGCCTTCTGGACCGAAGGCTTCGGGCTGCTTTCCTTGATCAGCCGGTCGATATGCATGCGAATATGCGCCGCCTCGGCGGCGGTATTGGCCAAAGCGATGGCGCGGTCGAAGGCAACGCGCGCCTCCTCGTTGCGGCCAAGCTGCATCAGCAGCCCGCCCTTCAGGCCGAAGAAATGGAAGTACCCCGAGAGCCGCTCTTCCAGCGGCTCGATCATGGCAAGCGCAGCGTCCGGACCTTTCACTTTGCTGACCGCGACGGCGCGGTTCAGCGTCACAACGGGCGAAGGCTGCATCTGCTCCAGCAGACCGTAGAGCAGGTCGATCTCGGTCCAGTCTGTATCTTCCGCCGTCGCCGCCCGCGCATGCAGCGCCGCGATCGCCGCCTGAACCTGGTAGGGGCCAGGCTTGCGGTGGCGCAGCGCCTTGTCGACCAGCGCCAGGCCCTCGTCGATCATCTTACGGCTCCATAGCGAGCGGTCCTGGTCCTCGAGCAGGACGATCTCGCCATTCTCGTCGAAACGCGCCGGCGCCCGCGCGTGCTGCAGCAGAAGCAGCGCCGTCAGCCCCATGATCTCCGGCTCGGCCTGGAAGAGCCTGAGCAGCAGACGGGCAAGCCGGATCGCCTCCTCGCACAGCGGCGCGCGGGCCGGCGCCTCGCCGCCATTGGTCGAATAGCCTTCGTTGAAGATCAGATAGACCATCGCGGCGACAGCGGCGAGCCGCTCCGAGCGCTCGACCGCGCCCGGCGTTTCGAACGGCACGCCGGCGTCGGCGATGCGCGCCTTGGCGCGGGTGATGCGCTGTTCCATGGCGCTCTCGCCGACGAGGAAGGCGCGCGCGATCTGCTTGACGGTAAGGCCGGAGACGATGCGCAGCGCCACCGCGATCTGCTGCGTCGCCGGCAGATCCGGATGGCAGCAGATGAACAGAAGCCGCAGGATATCGTCGCGGTAATGCGCGCCGTCGAGCCGCTCGGCGATGTCGCTCTCGGCGTCCTCCAGATCGGAGACCTGGTCTTCTTCCGGCATCGGCGCCTGCTTGGCGCGCTTGCGCACGGCGTCGATGCCGCTGTTGCGGCCGACAAAGATCAGCCAGGCGACGGGATCTCGCGGCGGCCCGTTCTTCGGCCAGTTCTTGAGTGCCCTCAGGCAAGCGTCCTGGAAAGCCTCCTCCGCGGCGTCGAGGTCGCGGAAGTAGCGCAGCAGCGCGCCCATCGCCTGCGGACGGGCGTTGCCGATCGCCGTGCTTATCCAGGCAAGGTCAGTCATACCGCTACCTTTGTGGGATTGAAGATCGAAACCGGCCGGATCTCGTAGGAGCCGCCGCTCGGATTGACCTCGGAGAGCTCGCGCGCGAATGCGACCGCTTCATCGAGATCGTCGCATTCGAGCGTGTAGAAGCCGAGGAACTGTTCCTTGGTTTCGGCGAACGGGCCGTCCAGCACGACCGCCTCGCCCCTGACCTTTCTCAGCGTGGTCGCCGCGGTCGTCGGCAAAAGGCGCGCCACGGGGCCGAGCCGGCCCGCCTTGGCGTATTTGTCCTGCACGTTGAGGAGCTTTGCCATGACCTCGTCGTCCTGTTCCTTGCTCCAGGAGCAGACGACGTCTTCGGAAGCGTAGCAGAGGATGGCGTAGAGCATGGTCTCGTCCTTTCCGTATCAAAGGACGCGACACTAGGACCCTTCCCGACACGAGGTCGATAAAAAAATTTATCGAAGGATCACGGACTTGGCTGCCTTCGCGCCTGCCTGTCAGGCGCCGCGCGCCTGCAGCCATCTGAGCACCAGCGTTTCTTCCTCGTCGAGGCCGGATATCCGGCGTTTGCGCTTGTTGGCCCCGGCCATTTCGTCGAGCAGGCGCCCTTTGCTCCATGCCTCGAACACCAGCGGATGGATGTAGCATTTGCGGCAGACGGCACGGGTATTGCCCAGCCGCTCGGCGACCTTGTCGACGACACTGTTGATCATCCGTTTTTGCTGCGTCTTGCTTTCCGGCAGCTCGCTCCCGGCAAACAGCGACGCCGCATGGATCGTGCCGCCCCAGGTGCGGAAATGCTTTGAGCTGAAATCGGCGCCGGATGCCTCGCGAATATAGCGGTTGACGTCCTCCGAGCGCACCGGGCAGCGGTCGCCATTCTCATCGAGATATTGGAACAGTTTCTGCCCAGGCAGATCCTGGGCGCCGCGCACGATCTTGGCGATGCGGCGATCGACCAGCTTCAGCTTCCATTCCTTGCCCGACTTGCCCTTGAAGGCGAAGCGCAGGCTGGAGCCCGTGATCTCGACATGGCGGTCGCGCAGCGTGGTCAGCCCGAAACTCTTGTTGTCCCGTGCATAGGCGGCGTTGCCGATGCGGATAAGGGTGTTGTCGAGCAACCAGACCACCGAGGCGACGACGCGCTCCATGGGCAGACCGCGGCGGCGCAGGTCCGCATCGATCTGCAGCCGCAGCGCGGGCAGGCTTTCGGCGAAAGCGACGAGGCTGGAATATTTGACGCCGTCGCGCTCCTCGGTCCATTGCGGGTGATAACGGTACTGTTTGCGGCCGCGCTGATCCCGGCCTGTCGCCTGGATATGGCCGTCCGGATCGGGCGAGATCCACACATCCGTCCAGGCCGGCGGAATGACGATCGCCTTGATGCGGGCAAGGGTCTGCGCGCTGACCGCGCGTCCGTTCGGACCGGCATAGGAAAATCCCTTGCCTTTTCTCAATCGTCGGACGCCGGGATCGGCATCGCTCACATAGCTGAGCGACGCGCGCTCGGCCGAATCTTGCGCACCGTTCCTTCGAGTTTCCTCGTTCCGCGTTGAACGGTCCGAGGACAATTGTGAATGCTGCAACATGCCGGCTCCGCGAATTATCCGTAGATAAAGCCGCTCGCCGATGACTGGTTCCGGATGCAAACGGCGGCGCGCATCATCGACGCCGTCGCGTCAGGCTGCCACCGGGATGACGTCGACCGCCTGCTCGCCGACTTGACCACCGGTCGTTTTCAAGACGCCGACGATCGGCGCCACGTCGGAATAGTCGCGGCCGTAGCCGACCGTGATATGGTCGTTGCTCGCCCGCATGCCGTTGGTCGGGTCGAACTCCTGCCAGCCGGCGTCGCGTCCGCACCAGGCCTTGACCCAGGCATGCATGGCGTCCGCGCCTTCAAGCCGCGGCTTGCCCTTCGGCGGGATAGTGCGCAGGAAGCCGCTGACATAGCCGGCCGGGATGCCAAGCCCGCGCAGGCCGGCGATCATGATATGCGAGAAATCCTGACAGACGCCGCGTTTCAGCGCAAAGGCGTCGCTGGCCCGGGTCTGCACGGTCGTCGCCTCGCCGTCATAGGTGAAGTCGCGATGAATGCGGTTGCAGAGATCGGCCGCCGTGGCGACGGTTGACCCCGACAAACTGTCCCGCGCATAGGCCGTGATCGCCGCGTCGATGCCTACATGATCGCTGGCGGCGAGGAAATGATGCGGCGCGGACGGCGAGAGTGACCGCACCAGATCGAGCTCCGACCTCAGCCCGTTTATATCGGGCGAGACATCGAGACCCGGCTCGGGCCGCGAGACCGAAACGCGCGCGCTCATTCGGATGTCGAGCGTCTCATGCGCGTCGCGAAAGGCGATCGATGTGACGTTGTTGCCGAAGAAATCGGAAAAATCGGCACGTTCGGCCGGCGACGGCTGGAAGGACAGCGAGGCCGCGATCACGCGCTGCACGCCGGCGATCGTCTGCGGCATGACGCGCACCTGGTGCCGTCCGCCGCCGGCGACGGCGGCATAGTCGTAATGCAGATGGAGTTTGATGTCGTAGAGCATTAAAGCAATTCCAGCAAAAGTGCGCAGCGGTTTTGCGTCCGGAATTGCGCAAAAACAAAGAGATAGAGCATTGGAGGCGGTCCTTTTCGCTGGAAATGCTCTAACCGAAATAGCCTCTGGCGAGGCTGTTGTAGAGAGCGCCGATCTGGCCGGCCAAGTCGTCGAGCACCTTGGCGCTCATATCCGACGGCTCCATGACGGCGATTGCCGTGTTGAGCTGCAGGATTTCCTTGGCGGCGGGCGACATATGCCCCTCGCCGCCGATCGAAGGCAGCATGGCGATCTCGGCCTTCAGCCGCTCGAGCTGGAACAGTATCGAGCGTGGGTTGAGCGGGTCGAGCGCGAGCAGGTCGATCACCGTGCGCCGCCCGGCCTGCACCGGATACTGCCGGCGATGGGTCATGACGCTGTCGCCGATTTCCAGCATCATGTCGAGCGCCCCTTCCGGCGCCCCATTCCTTGTCAGCCGGCTGAGCGTGCCGGCGATCTGGATGCCGCGCTCCAGCCTGCGGCCGATCTCCAGGAAGCGCCAGCCGGTGAAGCGGTACATGTTCTCATGCAGCAGGCCGGAAAAGCCGGCGAGCTTGCGCAGCATCACCGTCATCGCCCGCGTCGCGTCGTCTCCGGGCGCGACCGTCTCCGCGAATTTGTGGATGGTCTTCGACAGATCCTTCAGCGCCAGCCAGCCGTCGGGAGAGAAGCGGTCGCGAATCTGGCCGGCGCTGTAGACCGCGCTGTCCAAAGTGCCGATCAACCCTGGCGGTATCGCCGTTTCGGCCTCGATGCCGAACGGCTCGAGATAGTCCCTGATATCGGCGAGCAGCGGCATGTCCGGATCGGACGTCTCGGCAAGCCGCACGTGATAGGCGCGCAGCACGCGCACCGTGTCTTCGGAGCGCTCGATATAGCGCCCGAGCCAGGTCAGGTTCTCCGCCGCGCGGCTGGGCAGGCTGCCGGGCATGGTGCGGGTGAAGCCGTCATGCTCCTGCGGCAACAATGTCTCGCGCTCGACCGGCCTGTCGCTGACCACCCAGACATCGGCCGCCTGGCCGCCGCGCTGCATGGCGATCGCCGTCGGGTCGAGCGAGAAGCCGACCCGGGCGAAGCCGCCGGGCATCACCGTCCAGCCTTCCGGTGTGCGCGCCAGATAGACGCGCAGACTGGCGGGGCGCGGCTCGAGCACACCGCCGACGAACACCGGCGTGGTCGAGAGTGTCACCGCTTCCTGGCCGACAAAGCCGGCGCCGTCGGCTTCGATCCGCGCGACAAGCTCCGCCCGTTCCCCCGCCGAAAGCGCCGAACCGAGCCTGGTCGCGCCATCGTCCTCGAAGGCGAGCCGCGTCGACAGCGCCGGGCCGACCACCATGTGGTCGATATTGGCAAGCACGTGGTCGCGTTCGTTCTGCTGCCCGCACCACCAAGTGGCAACGTTCGGCAACGACAGATCTTCACCTTGCAGTTCCCGCGCGATCCTGGGCAGGAAGGAAAGCAAGGCCCGCGTTTCCACCAGGCCGGAACCCAGCGCATTGACGGCCGAAACGGCGCCGCGCCGGATCGCCTCGACCAGCCCCGGCGTGCCGATCTGCGAGTCCGGCCTGAGCTCCAGCGGATCGGCGAAGGCCGCGTCGAGCCGCCGCCACAGAACGCCGATCGGCAGCAGGCCTGAAACCGTCCGCACCATCAGCCTGCCGCCGGATACGGTCAGGTCCTCGCCCTCGAGCAGCATGATGCCGAGATAGCGGGCGATATAGGCGTGCTCGTAGTAGGTTTCGTTGAGCGGTCCCGGCGTCAGGATGGCGACACGGCCGCCCGATTCCCTCGCCATGCCGTTCAGCGCATCGCGGAAACGACGGAAGAAGCCCGCCAGCCGATGCACATGCATCTCGCCATAGATATCCGACAGCGCGCGCGTGGTGGCGACGCGGTTCTCCAGCGCGAAGCCGGCGCCGGACGGCGCCTGGGCGCGATCGCCCAGCACCCACCAGCGCCCGTCCGGGCCACGGCCGAGCTCGAAGGCGACCATATGCAGGAAATGCCCGCTCGCCGGCCGGACGCCTGCGACGGGGCGCAGATATTCGGAGCTCGCCGCGATCAGCCCGGCAGGCAGGATCCCCTTCTCGATCAGCCGGTTCGGCCCATAGATGTCGGCCAGGATGGCCTCGAACAGGTCGGCGCGCTGGACGAGGCCGGCACTGATCTCGGCCCATTCCTTCTCGTCGATCAGCAGCGGGACATGCGCGAGCGGCCATTCCCGCTCATTGGCACCGGCCTGCTCATAGACGCGATAATAGACGCCGGCGTCGCGCAGATACTGGTCGGCGCGGGCAAACCGCTGCCCAAGCCGTTCCGCGCCCAGATCATCGAGCGCGTCGATGAAGAAGCGCCAGGCCGGACGCGGGCTGCCCGACGCGTCGACCATCTCGTCGACGACGCCTTCGATCGGCCGGTAGCGCTCCAGCAGGCCCTGCGCCCGCGGCCTGCCGCCTGCCCGTCTCTGATTCCCCTTGGCCATTGTCGATCAGAGTCTCGCCGGCCGCCTGAGGTCAAGGGTCATGGGAAACTCTTCAGAAGCTTCTTCGTCACGCAGCACATAGGCGCCTGGTGTGTGGCCGCGCGGTTCGAACCGGGCAAGCCGCCGCGCTTCGGCCTCGTTGCCGTTGACCGGGAAGGTGTCGTAGCTGCGCCCGCCCGGATGCGCGACATGGTAGACACAGCCGCCGACCGGGCGGCCTGACCAGCGATCATAGATGTCGAAGATCAGCGGCGTGTTGACCGGCAGGGCCGGATGCAGGCCGGAGGCCGGCTGCCAGGCCTTGAAGCGCACGCCAGCCACCGCGACCTCGCGGTTGTCGGTGACTTTCATCGGCACGATGCGGCCGTTGCAGACGATGGCGTGGCGCTCCGGATTGAGGCCTTCGGTCCGCACCTGCAGTCGCTCGACCGAGGAGTCGACAAACCGGACAGTGCCGCCGATGGCGCCCTGCTCGCCCATCACGTGCCAGGGCTCCAGCGCCTGCCGCAATTCCAGTTTGACGCCGGCTTGGCTTACCTCGCCGCAGAACGGGAAGCGGAATTCGAGCTGGGCCGCGAACCATTCGGGGCGGAACTCGAAGCCGTTGAGCTTCAAATCCTCCAACACGTCGAGGAAATCCGCCCAGACATGATGCGGCAGCATGAAGCGGTCGTGCAGCGAGGTGCCCCAGCGCGCGAAACGGCCGTCGAGCGGGTTCTTCCAGGCGCGCGCGATGATGGCGCGGACCAGCAATTGCTGCGCTAGCGACATGCGCGCATTGGGCGGCATCTCGAAACCGCGGAACTCGACCAGCCCCAGCCGCCCGGTAGGCCCATCCGGCGAGAACAATTTGTCGATGCAGATTTCCGAACGATGCGTGTTGCCGGTGACATCGGTCAAAAGGTTGCGGAACAGCCGGTCGACCAGCCACGGCAAAGGCGCCGCGCCCTTGTCGGGATACGGCACCTGCGCCAACGCGATTTCCAGCTCATAAAGTGAATCGTGCCGCGCTTCGTCGATGCGCGGCGCCTGGCTGGTCGGGCCGATGAACAGGCCGGAAAACAGGTAGGACAGGGACGGGTGCCGCTGCCATTGCAGCACCAGGCTCTTCAACAGATCCGGCCGGCGCAGGAACGGGCTGTCGTTCGGCGTCGCGCCGCCAACCACGACATGGTTGCCGCCGCCGGTGCCGGTGTGGCGTCCGTCGATCATGAACTTGTCGGTGCCGAGCCGCGACTGCCGCGCCTCCTCATAGATTGCCGTGGTCGTCGCCACGCAATCCCGCCAGTTGGCGGCTGGGTGGATGTTGACCTCGATGACGCCCGGGTCGGGCGCGACGCGGATGACGTTGAGGCGCGGATCCTGCGGCGGGGCGTAACCCTCGATATGCACCGGCAGGCCGATGGCCTTGGCCGCGTTCTCGGCCGCCGCCACCAGTTCGAGATAGTCTTCCAGCGCCTCGACCGGCGGCATGAACACGCACAGCCGCCCGTCGCGCGGCTCGACCGAAAGCGCGGTGCGCACCGCGCCCCCGATCTCGGTGATCTCCTGCTCGACGCGATCCTGCTGGCCGGTCGCGGCGGTGAAGGACACGGTCTGCTGGCGGCGCGCCATTTCGTCGGCGCCTTCAGGCTCCGCCGTGGCGGCCCCCGGCAAGATAGCCTCGCGCGCCGGCAGCGGCCCACGCGGCAGCGACGGATCGACCGGCACGATATAGGGGAACTGCGCCGGCGGCACGTAAGGCAGCGTGCCGAGTGGCAGGCGGTAGCCGACCGGGGAATCGCCCGGCACCAGGAACAGGCGGCCGCGCCGCGTCTTCCATTTCTCCGAGCGCCAGCGCTGTCCGGCGGCCTGGCTGTTCCAGCGCTGCACCGGCAGCACATAGCCCGACGGCTTGGTCAGCCCGCGCTCGAAGACGCGCGCCATGCGGCTGCGCTCTTCCGGGTCTTCCAGCTTGGAATTGGACGGATCGACATTGTCCGGCAGCTTGCCTTCCTTGAGCAGCCATTCGCCTGGATCCTCATAGGCCTCGCTGACCATCGCCTTGTCGATGCCGAGCTCGCCGGCGATAGCCGTCAGCAGGCTCTCGGCCTGCTGCGGCCCGACCTTCGCGTCACTCTTTTCGCGTGCGATCAGCGACGGGTCGCTCCATACCGGCTCGCCGTCGGCGCGCCAGTAGAGCGAGAAGGTCCAGCGCGGCAGGCTCTCGCCCGGATACCACTTGCCCTGGCCGTAATGCAGGAAGCCGCCCGGCGCGAAGCGCCCGCGCAGCCGGCGGATGAGCTGGTCCGCCTTGTCGCGTTTGGATGGACCGACGGCGGCCGTGTTCCACTCCGCGGACTCGAAATCGTCGATCGACACGAAGGTCGGCTCGCCGCCCATGGTGAGCCGCACGTCGCCGTCTTTCAGCACCGCGTCGACCTTTTCGCCCAATCGATCGAGCGCCTGCCAGCTTTCGTCCGAGAATGGCTTGGTGATGCGCGGATGCTCGGCGATGCGATCGACCCGCATGTCGAAGCCGAAATCGACATTGGCGAAGCTCGCCATGCCGGAGATCGGCGCGGCATTGCGGAAATGCGGCGTCGCCGCCAGCGGCACATGGCTTTCGCCGGTGAGCAGGCCGGAAGTCGGGTCGAAACCGATCCAGCCGGCGCCCGGAATATAAACCTCGCACCAGGCATGCAGGTCGGTGAAGTCGACAGCGGTTCCCGGCGGTCCGTCGAGCGAGACGAGATCGGGCTTGAGCTGGATCAGATAGCCGGAGACGAAGCGGGCGGCGATGCCGAGGTTACGCAGGATCTGGATCAGGAGCCAACTGGAATCCCGGCACGAGCCCTTGGCCGCGGCCAGCGTCTCTTCCGGCGAATAGACGCCGGTCTCCATGCGCACGATGTAAGCGATCTCGCGCTGCAGCCTTGCATTGAGGTCGACGAGGAAATTGACGGTGTTTGCCGGGCTGCGGTCGATGCTTTCCAGAAATTTCGACAACAGCGGCCCGGTCGGCTCCGGTTTCCGGTAGATGGCGAGGTCTTCCCTGATCTCTTCCGGATAATCGAACGGAAAGGTCTCGGCGCTCTCCTCGACGAAGAAGTCGAACGGATTGTAGACCGTCATGTCGGCGACGAGGTCGACCTCGATCTTCAGTTCCATCACCGGCTCCGGAAAGACGAAGCGGGCGAGGAAGTTGCCGTAGGGATCCTGCTGCAGGTTGACGAAGTGGTTTGCCGGCTCGACCTTCAGCGAGTGGCTGAGCACCTTGGTGCGCGAATGCGGCGCCGGCTGCAGCCTGATCACCTGGGGACCGAGCACCACCGGCCGGTCATATTTGTAATGGGTCAGGTGATGGACGGCTGCCAGAATTGCCATGGTGCCCCGGAGCTCGGCGTTTCAGTCGCCGAACCCTGGCATAAATGCTGGCCATTCTCCAAGCAGAGATGTTGCGCTGCACCTAATTTAAGCAGCGTTGCCAGCTTAGAAAAACGCCTGGATACCCGTCTGCGCCCTTCCGAGGATCAGCGCATGCACGTCATGCGTGCCCTCATAGGTATTGACCGTCTCCAGGTTCTGCGCGTGGCGCATCACATGGTAGCCGATCTGGATGCCGTTGCCGCCATGCATGTCGCGCGCCTGACGGGCGATATCGAGCGCCTTGCCGCAATTGTTGCGCTTGACGATCGAGATCATCTCCGGCGCCATCTTGCCTTCGTCCATCAGCCGGCCGACGCGCAACGAGCCCTGCAGGCCGAGCGCGATCTCGGTCTGCATGTCGGCGAGTTTCTTCTGGAACAGCTGCGTGCCGGCAAGCGGCTTGCCGAACTGTTTTCTGTCGAGGCCATACTGCCGCGCCCGGTGCCAGCAATCCTCGGCCGCGCCCATCGCGCCCCAGGAGATGCCGTAGCGTGCCCGGTTGAGGCAGCCGAACGGACCGCCGAGGCCCTTGGCGTTGGGCAGCAGCGCTTCCTCGCCGACCTCGACGCCTTCCATCACCACTTCGCCGGTGATCGAGGCGCGGAGGCTGAGCTTGCCGCCGATCTTCGGCGCGGAAAGCCCTTTCAGGCCCTTTTCCAACACGAAGCCGCGGATCTCGTCCTTGCCGTTATCGCCCTTCAGCTTCGCCCAGACGACGAACACGTCGGCGATCGGCGCGTTGGATATCCACATCTTGGAGCCGGAGAGCCTGTAGCCATTCGCGGTCTTCTCGGCGCGCGTCTTCATGCCGCCCGGATCGGAGCCGGCATCCGGCTCGGTGAGGCCGAAGCAGCCGATCCATTCGCCCGACGCCAGCTTCGGTAGGTATTTCTTGCGCTGCGCTTCCGAGCCATAGGCATGGATCGGATACATGACCAGCGAGGACTGCACGCTCATCATCGAACGATAACCCGAGTCGACGCGTTCAACTTCCCGCGCGACCAATCCGTAGGTCACGTATCCGGCGCCAAGCCCGCCATATTCTTCCGGAATGGTGATGCCGAGCAGGCCCGCCTCGCCCATCTCGCGGAAGATCGACGGATCGGTCTTCTCGTCGGCATAGGCTTCCTCGATGCGCGGCGCCAGCTTGTCGGCGGCGAAGGCGGCAGCGCCGTCGCGCACCATGCGCTCGTCCTCGGAAAGCTGGTCCTCGATGAGGAAAGGATCGTTCCACACGAAGGCATTCTTCTCGGCGGCCATGACTCGCTCCCGGTATTTTTTGATGTGCCCGGCTTATCCGCCCGTGCCAGCGAAAAATCAAACAAAATTGCATCACGGATCAATGAGCGTTAGTAATGGATAATGAGTGTCCAGCGCCGCCTTCTACCCAATACCGCCGCTCTTGCCGCTTTCGAGGCGGTGGCGCGTCTTGGCTCCTTCACCGCAGCCGCCCGCGAACTCGATCTAACGCAAGGTGCCGTCAGCCGGCAGATCAGCTTGGTGGAAGAGCAGTTCGGCCGTCGGCTTTTCGAACGCGACAGCCGCAATGTCCGGCTATCGGCCGCGGGCGAGATCTATGCCGAAGCGGTGCGTTCCGCGCTTGGCCAGTTGCGCGACGCAGCACTTGGATTGATGAGCAATCGGCATAGCGGTGTTCTCAATGTCGCGATCCTGCCAACCTTCGGCACACGCTGGCTGATGCCGCTGATTCCGGATTTCGTCGCCCGCCACCCGGACATCACCATCAACTTCGCCACCCGTATCGGGCGGTTCGATTTCGCCCGCGAACGCTTGGACGCCGCCATCCATCACGGCATGCCGGACTGGCCGGAGGCCGACTGCACGCTTTTGGTGCGCGAAACCGTGATGCCTGTGGTTTCGTCCGAATTCCTGGCCGCCCGCGCCATCGCCACGCCGGCCGATATCGGCCGCATGCCGCTGCTGCATATGGCAACGCGCCCCGGCGCCTGGAGCGAATGGTTCGAGCATGAGGGGCTCGATGCGCCGACCGGTCCCGGCATGCAGTTCGAGCAGTTCGGCACCGTCGCCCAAGCCTGCATGGCCGGGCTCGGCGTCGCGCTGTTGCCGGAAATCCTGATCGCCGGCGAACTGCAGCGCGGCCAGCTGGTGCCGGCGCCAGGTCGGCCGATGCAAAGCCGCAGCGCCTATTATCTCGTCGTGCCGCACGACAAGCGCGGCTATCCGCCCGTCGCCAGCTTTCGCGACTGGTTGTTGGGTCAGATCGGCAAGGAGCCGGCTGTCCTGGCGTGGTAGCTACTTGCGCTTGAGCGCCTCGGCCAATGCCGCGCCGAACGCGCCCTGCGACGGCCGCTCCGGCTGGCGCTGCGGCACCGGCGCACGCGGTGGCGATTTGCCGCCGCCATTGTCGCGTGGGCCTCTCGGCGCTCCGCCCTCGCCCCCATCCTTGCGCATCGATAGCGCGATGCGCTTGCGCTTGATGTCGACATCGACGACGCGCACTTTCACCACGTCGCCAGCCTTGACCACCTCATGCGCGTCCTTGATGAAACGGTCGGCCAATTGCGAGACATGCACCAGCCCGTCCTGGTGCACGCCGATGTCGACGAAGGCGCCGAAGGCCGCGACATTGGTGACGGTGCCTTCCAGCTGCATGCCGGGTTTCAAATCCTTGATGTCGTCGACGCCTTCCGCGAAGGTCGCGGTCTTGAAGCCTGGGCGCGGGTCGCGTCCGGGTTTTTCCAGCTCGGCGATGATATCGCGCACCGTCGGCAAGCCGAAGCGCTCGTCGACGAAGACGCGCGGGTCGAGCGCCTTGAGCGCTGCGCTGTCGCCCATCAGGGCGCGCACGTCGCGGCCGCAGGCGGCAACGATCTTCTTGGCCACGCCATAGGCTTCCGGATGCACAGATGAGGCATCGAGCGGCTCGCTGCCATTGGCAATGCGCAGGAAGCCGGCGGATTGTTCGAACGCGCGCGGTCCAAGGCGGGAGACCTTGAGCAGATCCTTGCGGCTGGCGAACGGCCCGGTCGCGTCGCGATGCGCGACGATCGCTTCGGCAAGCGATGGGCCAAGGCCTGAAACGCGTGCCAGCAGCAGCGCCGACGCCGTGTTGAGATCGACGCCCACGGCGTTCACCGCATCCTCGACCACCGCTTCCAGCGAGCGGCCGAGCCGGTACTGGTCGACATCGTGCTGATATTGGCCGACGCCGATCGACTTCGGCTCGATCTTGACCAACTCGGCCAACGGATCCTGCAGGCGCCTGGCGATGGACACCGCGCCGCGCAGCGAGACATCCAGGCCCGGGAATTCCGCGGCTGCCGTGGCCGAAGCGGAATAGACCGAGGCGCCGGCTTCGCTGACGATGACCTTGAGCGGCTTCGGTCCGGCACCGGCCGGCAGGTCCGACAGCATGTCGGCCACCAGCTTCTCGGTCTCGCGGCTGCCGGTGCCGTTGCCGATGGAGATCAGCTCCACCTTGTGCTGGCGGATGAGGGCGGCAAGTTCGGCCTGCGTGCCGCGCACGTCGTTCTTCGGCGGGAACGGATAGACAGTCGTCGTCGCCACCAGCTTGCCGGTGCCGTCGACAACCGCCACCTTGACCCCGGTGCGGATGCCTGGGTCGAGCCCCATGGTCGGCCGCGAGCCGGCGGGCGCGGCCAGCAGCAGGTCCTTCAGATTGCGGGCAAAGACATGGATCGCCTCTTCCTCGGCCCGCTCGCGCAGGTCGCGCATCAGGTCGAGTGTCAGATGCAGCGACAGCTTTATGCGCCACGTCCAGCCGGCCACGTCCATCAGCCATTTGTCGCCGGGCAGGCTGCCGCCGATCGCATAGGCATTGGCGATCATGCGCTCGACCGGCTTCACCGGCGATTGATCGTCGGCATCGACCTCGATGTCGAGCGACAGCACTTCCTCGTTGCGACCGCGCAGCATTGCCAGGGCGCGGTGGCTTGGCACATTCGCCCAGCGCTCGACATGGTCGAAATAGTCGGAGAATTTAGCGCCCGCTTCCTGCTTGCCGTCGACGACTTTTGCGCGCAGGAAGGCGCGTTCCTTCATATAGGCGCGCAGCTTGCCGACCAGATCGGCATTTTCGGCGAACTGCTCCGACAGGATGTCGCGCGCGCCTTCGAGCGCCGCCTTGGCGTCGGCCACCTCTTCGGTGACGTAGGCGAGCGCAAGCTCGGCCGGAACTTTCGAGCGATCGGCAAGGATTGCTTCGGCAAGCGGCCCGAGCCCACGCTCCTTGGCGATCTCGGCCTTGGTGCGTCGCTTCGGCTTGTACGGGAGATAGATATCCTCGAGCTCGGCCTTGGTGCCTGCGGCGGCGATCTTCGCCGCGAGCTCCTCGGTCAGCTTGCCCTGTTCGCGGATCGAGCCGAGGATCGTCTCGCGCCGCGCATCGAGCTCGCGCAGATAGGCGAGACGCTCGGAAAGGTCGCGCAACTGCGTGTCGTCGAGCCCGCCGGTGACTTCCTTGCGGTAACGCGCCACGAACGGCACCGTCGCGCCCTCGTCGAGCAGCCCGATTGCCGCCGCGGCCTGCTCCGGCCGCGCGCCGATCTCGGCCGCGATGATTGCTGCGATGCGCTTGATGTCCGATGCCATGCTGGTCCCTGCAGAAAAGAGTGGCGACCATAGGCCGGGATGCCGGCCGCGCCAACCGCGCCGGCTTCATCCAGCAAGGAAGGTCCACAGGAAAGGCGCTGAGCGCGGCCGCTAGGCCGGATCAGGCTATCCGGCTCAACGCCGCGAGGAATGCCACAATGTCCTCGTCCAGCTTGTCGTCCACCGGCTCCGGCTGCGACGACATCTTGGCGATGACCACTTCCGCCTTCGGATTGACGTAGAGCCACTGGCCGTGGATGCCGATGCCGCAGAAGGCGCCGCTGTCATTACCGGTCTGGTACCATTTGTTGCGGTAGCGCCCCTTCGGGAACAGGAACGCCATCGTGCCGCGCTGCCAGGCTTCATGGCTGCCGCCGGTGGCGACCGTGTCGCGCACCCAGGCTTCCGGGACGATGCGGCGGCCATTGGCCGTGCCGCCCTGCCGCATCATCTCGCCGATACGGGCAAGGTCGCGCGGCGTCATCGACATGCCGCCGGCGGTGCGCGCCGTGCCTTCCATGTCGACCGTCACCGACATTTCGCTTGCGGCACCGAGCGGCTGCCACAGTTCTTCGCTGAGCAATTGGCTGACGCGCATGCCGGAAGCGCGCTCGACCAGGATGCCGAGCACATCTGAATTAGGTGAGCGGTAGCGATAGGTTTGCCCGTGCGGCTCGGCAAGGCGCTGGATCGTCATCAGGAACGCCGCGAGGCTCTCCGACCCGCCGCCGGGGTTCCACAACGTCGAGCGGCGGTAGCGGGCGAAAGCGCTCTCCGGATCGAGATAGGCCTCCTCGAAATCGAGGCTGACCGTCATGTCGAGCACGTTGCGCGCGCTCGCATCGCCATAGGCCGAGCCCCTGGCTTCGGGAATGTATTTTGTAACCGGCGCGCTGGGGTCGAACGCCCCTTCGCCCTCCAATATGCCCGCCAGGATCGCCGTCACCGACTTGCTGATCGAAAAGATGATGTGGCGGGCTCCGAACGGCATATGCGGCGCCGACCAGTCGCCGATCAGCTTGCCCGCCTTGAGGATCGTCAGCCCGTCCGTGTCGGAACGCTTCAGGAAGCTCTCGACGGTTTCGCTGCCGCCGGCGAGCGGTATCTTTTCCTCAAGCAATGCGCCGAGCGATTTCGCCTCCTCCTCGCCGCCCGCCGCCGCCGCGACATGCGCGCTTGGCACCAGTTCGCCGACATTCTGGAAGGACCATCGGTTGAACGGTGCCAGCCGCCAGGTTTCGAGCCGCACATCCTTGCGGGCAAAGCCGTACTGGGCCTCGAACGCGGTCTTGCCGGTCATGACACTCTCCCGGATTTTACTTGCGGTTTCAGGCCAGCGCGGCGGCGATGGCGTGCACCGCCTTCTGCGTCGCCACCGAATAGGCGGAGTTGACGAAATCCGGATAGGTCGAAAGCTTCACCACGACCATCCTGTGTTCCCAGCTCATATGGATCAATTGGCCGAACACGCCGCGGCACATCAGCGAGCGCGAGCGCGAATCCTCGATCCAGAACTGGTTGCGGTAGCTGCCGTCCGGCAGGCTCGGGCTGAAATTCGGCCCATGCTTGCCGGTGCGTGTCGCCTCGATCCACTCGGCCGGGATCACGCCGCCGCCATTGTCGAGGATCAGTTGCCCGAAGCGGCCATAGTCGCGCAGCGTCGCGTTGAAGCCGCCATCGGCCAGCGCATAGCCGGCGCTGTCGACGGTGAAGCAGGCGCTCTCGTCGGCGCCGAGCTTCTGCCAGAGTTCTTCCGAGACGAGCTGCGCCAGTCGCTTGCCGCTCACCCGTTCCATGACGAAGGCGAGCACGTCGGTCTCGATCGAGCGGTATTCGAAGGCCTCGCCATGCGGGCGCACTCTGTCCTTCAGCCGCAGGATCAGCTCGAACAGGTGCGACGGCCAGGCGAAGTCCGGATCGCTGCCCGGCGGGATCGGCTTCCAGCCGGTCGCGACATCGACCTGGCCGATCTCGGAATAGCGGTCGGTGTATTCCTCGGAAAAGCGCACGCCCGTCGTCATGTCGAGCACGTGCTGCACGGTGGCGCCGGCCCAGCCGGTCTCGCCGAGTTCCGGCAGATAATCGGTGACCAGCTTGCCCGGATCGATCAGGCCGCGCCCGACCAGGATGCCGCATACCGCGCCGGTGACCGACTTCGCCATCGACTGCGACAGATGCAGCGTGCGCTCGTCCATGCCGTTGAAATAGCGCTCATAGGCGATCTTGCCGTCCTTCAGCACCAGGAAACCGTCGGCATAGGTTTCGTCGAGCAACCCGGCGAGCGTCGTCGGCGCTCCGTTGCTGTCCACGACAGCCAACCCATCGAGGTCGACTTCGTTGCGCTCCAGGCGATGGCGATGGCCGCTGCCGCGCCAGACCTCGACCGTCGGCAGGAATTCGCGAATGTGCTGGAAGGCCCAGCGGTTCCACGGTGGCCGGTCCCAATCGAGCTTCGGCGGCACCAGCTTCGGCGGCGAGCCCTGCATGATCGGCGGCCGCGGCTCGGAGTTGCGATAAGACGTCATAGTGTCCTCCCGGCAGACACAAGAAAGGGAGGCCGGAGCCTCCCCTCCTTCATGCGTTCCGGCACAATTATTTGCGCAGGTTGGTCCAGATCTTGTTGTAGATCTCCACCACGTCTGGCGAGCACGGCGGCACGAATTCCGGCGTCGGCGAGCCGGCCGGAGGGCTGATTTCCGGCGAGTTGGCGAATTCCGTAGGCAGGAATTTGTGGCTGCCGGCGATGCCATTGTCGTAGCCGGCGAACTCCGAGATCAACGCCGCGTTCTCGGGCGCCATGACGAAGTCCTGGAACAGCTTGGCGTTGTCGAGGTTCTTGGCGCCCTTCAGCACCGCGACATTGTCCATCCAGCCTTCGATGCCTTCCTTCGGATAGGCATACTTGATCGCCGGTATCTTCTGGCGCGAGCGGTAGCTGGCGCCGTTCCACTGCTCCGACACGATGACGTCGCCGGAGGTGATCTTGGTGATGGTATCATAGCTGAAGGTCTTCCACGACGGCTTGGCGGCCATCAGTATGTCGTTGACCTTCTTCAGGTTGGCCTTGTCGGCGCCGCAGCGCGGCACGCCGGCATAGCGCTCGGCCGCGTGCATGACGGTGTTGACGTCGTCGAGCACATTGATCTGGCCCTTGAGCTCGTCCGGCGGGTTGAACAGGATCGCCAGCGTGTTGATGTCGCCCTTGAACTTGTCCATGTTGACCGAGAACGCCGTCGTGCCGAACTGCCACGGTGCGGTGTAGTGCCGGCCGGAGTCCCAATAGACGTCGACGAAGCGCGGATCGATGTTCTTGCCGTTCGGCATCGCGTTGGGCTCGGTCTTTTCGAGCAGGCCCTCTTCGACCATGATCTTCACGGTGTAGTCCGACGGCACGACGATGTCGTAGCCGGAATTGCCGGCGCGCACCTTGGACAGCATGGTTTCGTTGGAATCGTAGTCGTCCAGCGTCACCTTGACGTTGTATTGCTTCTCGAACTTTTCGATCAGCTTCGGGTTGGTGTAGTCGCCCCAGTTGTAGATATGCAGTTCGCCGTCGGCGAGCGCTGGCACTGCCGATAGCAGAACGGCCGCGGAAACGGCCGCCATCAGTTTTGCAGACATTTTATGTTCTCCTTGCCTTCCCATTGTTGTGTTGGAGCCCGTGGTCATTTTGCGCGCCGTCGCGCGATCAGGAACGAGACCGAGACGAACAGGATCGACACCAGGAGCAGGATGGTGGAGATGGCGTTGATCTCGGGCGTCATCGGTCGTCGGATCTGGTTCCAGATATAGAGGGGCAGCGTCGTCTGGCCGGGGCCGGCGACGAGCTGCGTGATGGTGAAATCGTCGAAGGAAACGATGAAGGCAAGTGCCGCGCCCGACATGATGCCAGGGACCAGCAGCGGTAGCGTGATGCGCTTGAAGGCATTCCACGGTGTCGCGTAGAGGTCCGCCGCCGCATATTCCAGCGTCAGGTCCATGTCCTCCAGCCGCGCCCTGATCGGCATATAGGCGAAGGGGATGCAGAACACGGTGTGGGCGAGGATCAGATTGCCGATGCCGAAATTGAGCCCGAGCGTGCCGGCGATCAACGCGAAGAAGGAAAGCGTCGCCACCGCCGTGATGATCTCCGGCACCATCAGCGGCAGGTTGATGACCATGAAAGCGGCCGCCAAGCCGCGCCACGGTTTCACCCGCGTCATGCCGATAGCTGCAAGCGTCGCGCAGATCGTCGAAACGATCGTCGCGGTCACCGAGATGATCAGCGTGTTGCGCGCCGCGCTGTGGAACTCCTCGTTGCGCAGCGCGCTGCCGTACCAGTTGAGCGTGACGCCTTCCCAATGCGTGACCAGCGAGCCGCTGTTGAACGAGAAGATCATCAGGATCAGCACCGGCACGTAGAGCACCAGAAGGCAGATGATGGCGATCGAGCGGAAGCCCGGCTGGTCCTTGATGTCCATGACGCGGGGCTCAGCCATGCTGCACCTTCCCCGACGTGTTGCGGACATAGAAGAACAGCGCGACCAACACCGCCGCCATCAGGATCAGCGCCTGCGCGCAGCCGAGCGGCCAGTTGCGCCCCGAGCCGAATTGCTGCGCGATGAGATCGCCGATCATCAGGTGGACGCCGCCGCCCAGGATCAGCGGCGTCACATAGGCGCCGAGCGCCGGGATGAAGACGAGCAGGCAGCCGGCGATGATGCCGGGCTTCGACATCGGGATGATCACCCGCCACAGCACCTGCCGGCGCGTCGCGTAAAGATCATACGCGGCTTCGATCAGCCGGAAGTCGAGTTTCTCCAGGCTCGAATAGAGCGGCAGCACCATGAACGGCAGGAAGGCGTAGAGCAGGCCAAGCTGGATAGCGAAATTGGTGTAGAGCATCGTGATCGGCTTATCGATCACGCCGAGCGCCAGCAGCGCGTTGTTGATCAGGCCCTCGTCGCGGATGATGAACATGATCGCCAACGTGCGGACCAGAAGGTTCGACCAGAACGGGATGGTGATCAGAAGCACCCACCAGTTGCGCTGCGCCGGCGGCCGGGTGGCCATGAAATAGGCGGTCGGGAAACCGAGCAGCAGGCAGATGACCGTCGTCACCACCGCGAACAGGAAGGAGCGCAGGTAGATAATCAGGAAATCCGACGTGAACTGCAGCGTGTCGTCGAAAATGTCGCGTTGGAACAGGAAGTTCAGATAGGCATCGGTCGAGAACTGCCACTGCACGCCGCCATAGGGCGCGGCGGCCAGGAACGAATAGACGCAGATTATGAGGAGCGGCAGCACGCCGAATATGCCGATGATGATCAGCGCCGGCAGCGACAGCAGCCGGTTGCGCCGGGCGCTGGTTTTCACGGCCTGGGCTTCGAACAACGCGGCCTTGGAGAGCGTGGTCGGGGAGAGCGTGGCTGTCGTCATCAGTCTTTCAGGACGCGGGCGGCGTCCTCCTCGAACTGGATGCCGACCTTCGCCCCGGTCTCGTAGGTGACCGGCGCCGAGCGGCTGTTCTGGTGGCGCACGATGAAGTTCTCGCCGCCGTCGAGCTTGACGTGATAATGCGTGTCGGTGCCGAAATAGACGATGTTGGAGAGCGTCCCGGCGACCGTGCCCTTGGCCGGATCGGGTACTAGGTCGGCGTGCTCGGGCCGCACCACCAGCGTCACCTCGCCGGTCGGATCGAAGCCTTCCGGATAGCCCGCGGCGATCGTCGCGTTGCTGGCGAACTTGACCGTCGCCACGCCGGGCTTTTTCGACACCACAGTGCCAGGCAGGAAATTGGTTTCGCCGATGAAGTCGGCAACGAAGCGTTCGGCCGGCCGGTCGTAGATGTCGCGCGGCGTGCCGACCTGCAGGATCTTGCCGGCCGACATGACCGCGATGCGGTCGGACATCGTCAGCGCTTCTTCCTGGTCGTGGGTGACGAAGATGAAGGTGATGCCGGTTTCGTTCTGCAGCCGCTTCAATTCGATCTGCATTTCCTTGCGCAGCTTGTAGTCCAGAGCCGAAAGCGGCTCGTCGAGCAAAAGCACCTTCGGCTGCGGCGCCAGCGCCCGGGCGAGCGCCACGCGCTGCTGCTGGCCGCCCGAAATCTGGCTGGTGCGGCGCGCCTTCAGCGCCTCCATCTTGACCAGCTTCAGCATCTGGGCGACGCGCGCTTCGGTCTCCCCTTTCGGCTTGCCGAGCATTTCCAGCCCGAAGCCGATATTCTGCGCCACCGTCATGTGCGGGAAGAGCGCGTAGCTTTGGAAGACAGTGTTGACCGGGCGCTTGAAGGGCGGCAGCGGCGCGATGTCGCGCCCGTGCAGCAGGATCTCGCCGGCGGTCGGGAAATCGAAGCCGGCAATCAATCTCAGCAGCGTCGTCTTTCCGCATCCGGACGGGCCGAGCAAAGTGAAAAACTCGTTTTCGCGGATCGACACCGACACCGTGTCGAGAGCGGCTACCTGGTTTTCGCCGGTGCCAAAGACCTTGCGAACACCGCGAACTTCAATCGCGTTCTTACCCGGTTGTTCCGGCACGATTACCCCATTGAGAGAGCCTGCTCTTGTCGGCAGGTGTGTTCCTGTTTGATTGTCACCACAAGCCGGTCGGCTTGGCAACTGCGGAGCAGTGACTCGATCCGAGTCCCTATTCAATTAAGCAATTCCTATGCCATCGTTAGGCTTGGTAGGTGATCTTGCCCCCGCAGATGGTGGTCACCGGACGCACGGTGTGCAGCGCTTCCGGCGCGGTCGCCTCGATATCAGCCGACAAAACGACGATATCGGCGAGATATCCGGTTTTGAGGCGACCCTTGCGATCTTCCATGAACTCCGCATAGGCGCCCTCGACGGTGTAGCCCTCGATTGCTTCCTGCAACGAGAAGCTCTGGTCCGGCATGCCTTCTGCCCAAGGCTTGCGCATCACTGCCGCCTGGATGGACAGGATCGGATCGACCGGCGAAACCGGCCAGTCGGACGCGAACACGACGCGCGCCCCGGCGTCTTTCAGCGTGCGCCAGGCATAGCTCAGCGCCCACTTGTCGCGGCCGATGCGCGAGATCGTCGGCTCCATCGGGAAGTTCAGCGCGCCCGGCGGATGCGCCGGCTGCATCGACGCCAGAACGCCGAGTTCGGCGAAGCGCGGCACGTCGGAGGCCGTGATCACCTCGATATGCTCGATACGATGCCGGCTGTCGCGCCTGCCGTTCTTCTTCAGCGCCGCCTGGTAGCCGTCGAGCACCGCACGCACCGCGCCGTCGCCGATCGAATGCACGGCGATCTGCAGGCCGCGCCTGTCGGTCTCGACCGCCACTTCGGCGAAATGCTCCGGCGAAAACAGTGGTTCGCCGCGCCATCCGGGACGGTCGGCATAGTCGTCGACCATCACCGCCGTCCAGGAATCCAGCACGCCGTCATAGAAGACCTTGACCATGCCGGATGACAGCCATTCCGAATTGTAGCTCGCGGCCATCCGCGAGGCTTTTTCCAGCATGTCCAGCGTCATGAAATTCTTGAAGTGGAACGGGATCTTGGTGCGGCAAAGCAGCCGTCCCTCTTTTTCCAGCCCGGCCAGCAGCTCGAGCTGGTAGAGATTGCCGTCCATGTTCTGGATCGAGGTGATGCCATGCTTGGCGCACCATTCAAGGCCGCGATGCATCAGGTCGCGATCGGCCGCCAGTTCCTTCGCCGAAGGATAAGGATCCGGCTCGGCGCCCTCGAGGCCAAGCCGCGTCCGGTTTGCCCCGTAATGGTCGAGGAGCGGCCCGAAGGCCTCGCCTTCGCGCAGCTCGCCCGCGGCAAGTCCGTCGGCGCCCATGACGATCTCGTTGCCCTGTCCGACCTGCCTGCCATGCAGCAGCCCGGCCTCTTCCAGCGCCTTGGTGTTCGCCCACATCGTGTGGTGGTCCGAAGCCGACATGGCGAAGGGACGGTCGGGAATGATGCGGTCGAGATCGTGGCGCGTCACCGGCTCCGGCAGGATCGCGTAATCGACGCCGGCCCCGATCAGGAGCCTGGCGTCGGGGCGCCTGGCGGCGAAATCCTGGATCGCATCGCGCAGCGCGTCGAAGCCGTGCACGCCCGCCAGATGCAGGTTATCGAGCTCGGCCGCGCCGCCGAAGAGATGCATATGCGCTTCGATGAAGCCTGGCAGGACGGAGCTGCCCTGGGCGTCGACAACCTTTGTCGCCGATCCCTTGAGCTCTTCGATGGCAGCGCGGTCGCCGATGGCAATGATGACGCCGTCCTTGACGGCAACAGCCTCGGCGGCGGGATTGTCATCGTCCATGGTCAGCACTCGGCCGTTGACGACCACCAGATCCGCACCACCATCCGCAACCGACATCGCGACTCCACATTTTGCTGAGGGATCGACAACGCCACGTCCGACGAGCCGCCGCTCCACCGGGCGACGCCGTGAACAAAAGCCGATGCCGATGCGCCGTCTTCGAAATTCCCCTTGTTATCGTGGAAGACAGCGTGGATAAAGAATGCGACTGTTTATTCGCGTTTGTCAACAGCCGGAATCTGGAATGTATAGTGGACTGCACCGCGCGCCGATGGTGAGGCCGGGCGGGGAACGGGGGCAACGAGCAGTGAAGCGCAGTCTCGACCGCAAGACCAAGATAGCGCTCGAACCGCGCAAGCAGCCGCGGCAGCAACGGTCAAGCAAGGTGGTCGACAGGATTCTCGACGCGGCGCTGATCCTGACGCGCGAGCAAGGAACCAGAACGCCGACGACGCTCGCCATCGCGCAGCGCGCGGGCTTGTCGGTCGGTTCGGTTTATCAGTACTTTCCCAACAAGGAGGCCATTCTTCTGGACCTGGCCCGGCGCTGGCTGTCGTCTTTTCCCAAGGTCATCCAGAAGCGCATCGACGTCCCCCGGCCAACCGACCGCGACGAATTTCGGCGCGAAGTGCGCAAGCTCTTCATCGACACGTCCAGGCTCTATCTCGACAACGCCACGTTGATGCCGGTGATCGAGGCCATATCCGGCAATGCCGACTTGAGGCCGATCCAGGACGAATATGACAAGGAGATCATCGCCCTCTACGCCGCCTGGCTGCAGCATGTGAATCCGGCTCTCGAAGACAAGATCGCCAGCCGGCTCGGCGTGCTGATGATGGAAGTCGGCCATGTCTGCCGGCTTGTCGGGCTGAAGAAGGACCGCAGGACATTCGACCTCATCGAGGACGATGTGGAAGCCATGTGGCTCGCTCTGGTGACCCCCCATCTCAATCTCGACTGAATTTCGCACCTCCAACTGATTTCGCACTTCCAGGGGAATTTCTATGAAAACTGTCTATTCGCCGCTTCATGCCGGCCATTCAGGCCAGATGGAACTGGTCACATCGGCGATCGTGCCGGGTTTCGAGAAGCCGTCGCGGGCCGAATTCATCAGGGCGCGGGTGGAGAGCGAGAAGCTCGGGCCGATCATCGGACCGACCGAACACGACCTCGCCGCCGCCAAACGCGTGCATGAAGCCCATTATATCGACTTCCTGCCGACGGTGTGGCCGGAATGGGTTGCCGCCGGCTTCAAGGGCTCGGCCATGGGCTTCACCTGGCCGACGCGCGGCCTGCGCGGCGACGTGCCGCCGAAGCGCGTCGATGCCTTGCTCGGCTATTATTCCTTCGACGCCGGCGCCACCTTCGTCGAAGGCACCTGGGCGGCGATCAAGTCCTCCTATGACGTCGCGCTGACCGCCGCCGCACTGGTCAAGGGCGGCGAGCGCACCGCCTTCGCGCTCTGCCGCCCGCCCGGCCATCACGCCGGCGCTGCCTTCATGGGCGGCTACTGCTTCATCAACAACGCCGCCGTCGTCGCGCAGTGGTATCGCGATCAGGGCGCCAAACGCGTCTCGATCCTCGATGTCGACTACCATCACGGCAACGGCACGCAGGAGATCTTCTACCGCCGCGGCGACATCCAGGTCCTCAACCTGCATGGCGACCCGATGGTCGAGTATCCCTTCTTCCTCGGTCATGCCGACGAGCGCGGCGAAGGCGAAGGCGAAGGTTTCAACGTCAATTACCCGATGCCCTTCGGCACCAACTGGGACGGCTGGAGCGCGTCGCTGGAGGACGCCTGCGCCAGGCTCGCGGCCTACGCCCCCGATGTCGTCATCGTCTCGCTCGGCGTCGACACTTTCGAGAAGGATCCGATCAGCCAGTTCAAGCTGAAGAGCGAGGACTATCCCAAGATCGGCCGCCGCATCGCCAGGCTCGGCCTGCCCACTCTGTTCGTCATGGAGGGCGGCTACGCCGTCGAAGAGATCGGCATCAACACCGTCGGCGTGCTGACCGGCTTCGAGGATCGCTAATGCGTGTCGCGCAAAAGTGTGCAGCGGTTTTGCGATAACGACATGCACGAAAACAAAGCCTTAAAGCGCGTCGCCTGAATCCGTTTCAGCGCGACGCGCTTTAAGCCAATCCCCGTCAAGGAGATACGCCCTTGGATGCAACCGGGGGCGTATTTTTGCGACCCCGCCGCGAAATCATCGGCTCAATTCGACTGTGAAATCACCGCCAAGTAACGCGAAGACCGGCTGCTGAGTCGCAAAGCGAGTCCACCGGATTCGATTTTGTCAAATCGCGTTTGATGTCGGATTCATCTGCGGGTAGATTAGACCCGAATCAGCCGGTCCATGGGGGGCGCGGCGACCACCCAAAGTCTCAAGTTCCGGCGCCAGGCTGGTACCAGACGCGGACGGTTTCGCGTTCCCTAGAGGGATTCGGCGCGGTTGGGCGCCGTTCGCGCCCGTGGGTGTGTCTTCGTAAACGTGACGCGTTTCGGGTCCGGCCGCTGGTTTTGCCAGCACCGGGCACAAGGATCGATTCCGGCAAGAATCCAAGAATTAAAATGAGCAATTCCGCCGCGCTTCTCCAACCCGACGCTTCAGGCTCGCGCCTGACATCGCGCGGCGATCTCACCAGTTTCTTCATGCAGCTTGCCGCCGATATCGGCGCCGACAGCTACATGCTGGTCGCCATCGTGCACGACCAGGACCGCAACGATGCGCGCATCGTCTCCTCGAACTGGATCTTCGACGGCATAGAGCTGATCGGCAAAAGGCTGATTGCCAACCTGGCGCTGGGCCCCTTGACCGTGGCGCCGGGCGTACGCCCGAAGCCGCTGGTGGCGGCGCACGCGCCCGACGCCGGCGCATTGCTGACCGGCGAGGAAGCCCGCCTGCTCGACGTGCTCGGCCACGCCGAAATCTATTCGTTGCGGCTCAATGTCGGCCGGCAGCGCCTGTTCGTGCTGTTCTCAGCCGCCGAGGCGGGCAAGATCGACCTGGCCGCCCTGATGAAGGCGCAGATCAAATGCTGCTACGCGCTTTCCAGCATTCCGCAGCTGATCGCCGCGGCGTCCATGCAGGATCCGCTGTCGGACCGCGAGCGCGAATGCCTGTTCTGGGTTTCGGAAGGCAAGACCACCGACGAGGTGGCCGTCATCCTCGGTGTCTCGTCGAACACCGTCAACAGCTACATCACGCACGCCATCCAGAAGTTCGCGGCCAGCAACCGCGCGATGGCGATCGCGACCGCGATCAGGAGCGGCATCATTTGAAGCACGCACAGGTCAAAGAGGCCGCCGCGGCCCTTTTCAACGATCAATGCAATCCGTTCGGCGCCTTCTCGCTCGGCTCGGAGACCCATCACGCGGTCACCATTCCGGATGCCGTGCGTCGCTGCCGCTGGATCGCCGTCGATATCAACGCCTCGGCCTTCGGCCTCTATTTCGTCAGCCCGTCGCCCGAGCGCGCGCGTCTCGTGGCGTGTTTCGATTCCGACTATCCCGGCACCGCGGTCGCGACCAAATTCATCTCCGGCGCCAATGGCGAGGATATGGTGCGCCACAGCCGCATCTCGACGGCGCCGCGCTGGTGGGCCGACGACGGCTCCGCCGGATCGCGGCACGCCTTTCAGCCGCTCGCCTGGGCCGAGCCGACCGCGCCGCTGGCGCCCGGCACCAACGGCATCGCCTTTCCGGTGCATGCCGATCGCGGCCAGTGCGGGCTGGTCGTCTTCCTGGGCTCGGAGATCGCGCTGTCCGACGACATGCTGTGCGAGATCCATGCCCGCTCCTTCGCGCTTTTCGCGGCGGTCGCCCGCATCCGCCCCGGCGACACCGGCAGGACGCGCTCGATCTCCAAGCGCGAACTCGAATGCCTCAAGCTGACCGCCAACGGCAACACCAGCGAGGAGATCGCCAAGCTCCTCAAGCTCTCGGTGCATACCGCCAACCAGTACCTCACCCAGTCGACGCAGAAGCTCAACGCGGTCAACCGCAACCAGGCGGTCGCCAAGGCGTTGCGGCTCGGCCTGATCGAATAGCTACACAACTGCGGCGCTGTAAACGCGCTGCAGCGAGATTGGCACGGCTGCAATCAAATCGTCAGGGGAATGCGAGCGGCTCGGTCCTGCGGATGCGAGCCTCTTCGATCGCGTCCTCGAGCAAGGCCGTGTTGTGCTCGGGCGTCTCGCCGGGCTTCTCGAACGACACGTAGTTGACCACCACGGACGCCTCGTGCTCGGTCAGCGTCAGCTGGAAATAGACCGTCACGCCGCGCGGGCGCAGCTCGAGATCGAGCACGATGCGCGGGCTGCCGCTCCAGTCGACATGCGCCTCGCCCCCATGGCCGAGCCGCAGCTTGCCCGGCCGGAAGTAAAGCTCGGCCGCCGAGTCCACCAGGTCCGAGAGGCAGGCGAAATGCTCGAGCCGGATGAAGGCGATATAGTCGGCAACGTCGATGAGCCTCAATTCGCCCACCACGGGCTCGATGGCGCTGGCGACGATCAGCTCGCGGGAGTTGGCGTGTGGTTGCCGGTCCATGGATTAGCGGCGTCCGTTCATTGGGTTGCTTTGCGCGTGGCCTTCTTCGAGTAGACGATCCGCACCAACTCGGCGACGGCCTGGTAGAATTGCGACGGGATCACGCTATCAACCGAAACTTGCTTGTACATGGAGCGCGCGAGCGCCACGTCCTCGAAGATCGGGATGTTGTTCTCCCTGGCGATCTCGCGGATCTTGAGCGCCACCAGGTCCTGCCCCTTGGCCAGCACGATCGGCGTGGAATCTTCCTCCCGCACATATTTCAGCGCGATCGAATAGTGCGTCGGGTTGGCGATCACCAGCGTCGCGCGCGGCACGGCCGTCATCATGCGCTTGCGCGCCCGGTCGCGCGCCAGCGAGCGCAGCCGCGACTTGACGATCGGATCGCCTTCCGACTGCTTCATCTCGTCCTTTACTTCCTGCTTGGTCATGCGCAGGTCGCTCCGCCAGTGGAAACGCGACCAGACGATGTCGACCACCGCGATCAGCCCCATGACGAAGACGATCGCCACCAATATGTCGACGAAGATGCCGCGTATGACCAGACCGAACGAGACCGGATTGGTGATCATGCCGGCGAGCAGCTTGCGATGATCTTCCGAGAGCGTGAAGGTCAACACCGCGATAGCGAAGCCGAGCTTGGCCAGCGACTTCAGGAATTCGACCCACCCCTGCACGCCGAACATCCGGCTCCAGCCCTTGGCGATCGAGATGCGCGACAGCTGCGGCCTGATCCGCTCGCCGACGATTTGCGGCATGTTCTGGAACACCGAGGCGCCGATGCCGGCAACCGTCAGCAGCACCAGCAGGCTGACGACGGCGCCGCCGATCTCGACCATGACCTGCTTGTAGAGCGAAATGACGTCGGTCTCGGTGTCCATCGGCCAGGCTTCCGGCTTTTCCAGGAACGTCGACAGGAACATGCCGAGATCGACGATCGCGTCTTTGGCATAGAAGACGGCGAAAACCAGTATGGCGAGGAAGGACGCAAAGATCGCGGTCTCACGCGAATGGGGCAGCTTGCCCTGTTCGATCGTGTCGCGGATCTTCTTTTCTGTGGCTTCCTCTGTTTTGGAATCCTTGTCGACCGCTTCAGCCATGGCGCTCTGACCGGGTGATTATCGTCAAGCGGCTTCGGCGGCGGCGGTCTGCGTCGAGGGCAGCTCGAAGGCTCCTTCGCGCGACAGCCGGATGGCGGCGACCGATATGCTCTTGCGCGCCGCCATGATGTCGGCAAGCGCAATGCCTTCCGATCCCTGTCCGAGTTCGGATTCGATCATGCGGCGAGAGCGCGCGCCGATCGCCGAGAGCGCCGATTCGGCGAGTTCCGGCGCCGCGCCGCGCAGCGCCAGCGTGACGAGCTCGGTCGATAGCCCGTCGAACAGCAAAACCCGGGCTTTCTGCGGCAGCAGCGGCAGATCGTCGAAGGCGAACAGCCGCGACCTGACGCCGACGAGATCGGGCGTGCCGAGATCCTCCAGATCCTGCATGAGGTCGTCCAGTTCCGGCTTCGCCATTTCGTTGAGCATGCTGGCGACGCGTTCCTGGCCGGCGGACGTGTCCCTGCTGGCCTTCTGCGACAGCACGCTCACGCGCAGCTGGTTCTCGACGATCCGCGATGCCGCGTCCGGGATGTTGGCCATTGTCACCATGCGCTTGATGATCTGGCTGCGCATCGGTTTTTCCATGGTGAGCAGCACGTTGGCGGCCGTCTGCGACGCGAGCTTCGAAAGCACCATGGCCGACGTCTGCGGATGCTCGCCGGCAAGGAAGCCGCCAAGCCGCGCCGGCTCGAGCTTCTCGAGGTCCGGCCATATCGGCGGCGGTCCTTCCGGAACCGGCTCGAACTTCTTTTCGCCCATGATGGCGCTCATCTCCTCGGGCGACAGCGATTCGTTCAGGATCGTATCCATCCGGTCGGCTGAATCGAGCAGGCCGGCGCCCTCGGTGAACTCGGCTTCGAACTCGGCGACGATGCGCTCCAGGTCGGCCTGTGGAATGGTGCGTAAGAGACGCGCGCCCTCGATCAACGCCTTCAACTCGTCCTGTTTGAAGAATTTGAGCAGGCGGCTGGCCGCGGGCTTGCCCATGGCCACCAATATGGCCGCCGCCTTTTGCGGACGTGTGAGCGCCAATGCCGTCGTCATGCGTGCTGTCCTCGCTGCCGATTGGTCCACTCGCCCGCCATTCTCAGGCGCTCTTCGTCGCGGCGATGATTTCGGTGAGCCGGATGCCGAAACGCGTCGGATCGCTTTCCAGCACCGTGATCTCGCCGCGCGCTATTCTGCGGCCGTTGACCACCACGTCGACCGGCTCGCCGATGCGGCGATTGAGCGCGACGGTGGAACCCTTCTGCAGCGCCATCAACTCCGACACGGGCATCTCCGTGCTGCCGAGGATGATCTGCACGTCTACCGGAATGGTCATGATGATCGAGGAATTGGCGCCAGACCGAAGCGCAGCATCCGGACGGCCCTCCTCTTCACGGAGCACGCCGCGCAGTTCTTCGATAGCGCGATCAAGCTGCTCGTTAGGTTGGCCGGTTTCCGTTTCGGCCTCGGCTTCCACATTTGTCGCTGCCATGCTTCGTCTCCATGAATCCCGGGCCTGGCGTCAGCCCGGCATCAGTCCGTCGATGAAATCCTGCCCGGCATCATGCGGATGACTGATGCGGACGGTGTAATTCTGCCCCAGCTTGCCGAACTCGCAGACAAACAGTGTCTTGTCGCGGGCGCTGAGCCTGGCGTTGAGCTGCGCGTTGTCCTCGAATTCGATCACCTGGCCGGGTTCGAACGCGGCGAGGTCGCCGAGCGTCAGCCGGGCGAGCGGCATCGTCGCTTCGAGCCGGACGGTCGAGCGCATCACCTCTTCGGAGAAGCGGGCCCGCCAGTCGAATTCCGTGGTCTCGCCGTCCTCGCCCGTGGCGACGTCGCCGCTGCGCGAGGAAAGCAGCAGGCGCTGCGGGATCATCACCGTGAGCGTGCCGCTGTCGGACGGCGTCGACAGGCCATAGACGATGCGCACGGCGGCGCCGTCGCGCAGCACCCGCCGCCTCGCATCGTTGCCGGATATTGCTTTCGGCACCGGCAGGCGCAGCTCGAGCGAACGTTTGCCGGATCCGTTGAGTGCCGTCGCGACCTCCTGGAACACACTGGTCGCGACGTCGGCCTCGATCTGCGACAGGTCGCGCTCGATCGGCGCCACCGGCTGGTCGGGATCGCCGCCGAACAGCGCGCTCACCATGACGGCGACCGCTTGCGCATCCATCACCAGCGTCATGGCATCGGCCGAGGCCGGCGAGGCAACAACGGTCAGCGCAAAGGCATCGCCGGCGCGCGAACGCGCCTCGGGAACGCGGCCGACCTCCACCACTTGCAGATCGACGATCACTGGCGCGCCGAGCTCGCCCGCAAGCGCCTTCTGCAACACCGGCAGCGCCCGCTCGGCCATGCCGCGGCCGACGCCGATCACCTGCGCCGCCTCGCCGCTGTCGCCGACGAGCCGCTCGATGATCAACTCCCGGGTTTGCGAAGGACTGCCCGGACTTGTCATGACGGCAGGCGGCCCTGTCTCGGATGCAGCATGCTCAGGCCGCCTTCTTCTCGGCGGAGCCGGCGTTCATGGTGCTCTGCTCAACGGCATCGATCGTCGGACGCTCGTAGGAGGATATGGTCTTGCGGCCGAATTCGATCGCCACCTGCGGCAAGGCGCCGTTCATATACGCAAGCAGCGTCTGCTTGACGATGATGTAGAGGCGATTCTTCTTTTCGCGCACCGTCTTGATCTTTGTGGCGACCGGACCGACCACCGCATAGGACAGGAAGATGCCGAGGAAGGTCCCGACGAGTGCCGCGCCGATCAGGCCACCGAGGATTTCGGGCGACTGGTCCAGCGCGCCCATCGCCTTCACCACGCCGAGCACAGCCGCCACGATGCCCAGCGCCGGCAGGCCGTCGCCGACCGCGACCATCGCGTGATAGGCTTTCAGCTTGTCGGTGCGGATCGTCTGGATCTCTTCGTCCATCAGCGCTTCGATCTCATGCGAGCGGGCATTGCCGATGATGATGATGCGGCAATAGTCGCAGATGAAATTCGTCAGGTCGTGGTTCTTCAGCACGGTCGGAAAAGCCTGGAAGATGGCCGACTCCTCCGGATTGTCGATATGCGCCTCGACTTCGCTGCGCGACTTCGAGCGCAGTTCGCGCATCAGGCTGTGCAGGACGCCCAGCGTCTCGAGGTAGTCGCGCTCCTTCGGCACCGCCTGCTTGAAGGCTTCGAGAATACCCTTGCCGGTGTCCTTGACCGTCTTCATCGGATTGGCGACGAGGAAGGTGCCGAGCGCGGCGCCGCAGATGACCACCGCTTCCCATGGCTGCATCAGCACATGCAGATGCCCGCCCATGGCCATGAAGCCGCCGAGGACGCAGCCGAGCGTCACCACAAGTCCGATCAGAATGCCCACGACAGGTCCTTCCGCATGTCACGTCGTGATCAGGGATAGTCCTCGTGCCTTGTGTGAGGCTTGAATCGAAGGCCGCAAACGCGATTCAGCTTCGCGCAAGGAAGTGACGTTATTGTGCAGGGATAGCTTCGGCCGGAGGCGTATCCTTGCTCAGTACCTACACCAGCTACCAGTTGATCGCGAAAGACATCAACAAATCGATCGTCCAGGTTGAGAAACAGCCGACGGTCGATCGCGATACGCAGTATTATCTGGCCAATATCGGCAAGGTTACATCGATCGACGATTTCGTAAACAATGATCGCCTGTTCAAATATGCCATGAAGGCTTACGGGCTGGAGGACATGGACTATGCCAAGGCCTTCATGGTCAAGGCGCTGAAGGAAGGCATCTCCGACGCCGACAGCTTCGCCAACAAGCTGACCGACAAGCGCTACGCCCAGTTCGTCGCTGCCTTCAACTTCGCGGCCGATGGCACCAGTGCGACGATCTACAACCCGACACAGCAGCAGGTTACGGCGAACTACGCCACACAGGCCGAGATCGCCGGCCTTGATCCGGATTCGGACTATGTAAAAGGCGAGACGACCTACTATCTCGCCAATATCACCAAGGTGAAGTCGATCGACGATCTGATGTCGAACGACCGGCTCTACACTTACGCGCTGGCCGCGTTCGGCCTGGATTCGGCCACCGAGGACAAGGACCTCATCAAGTCCGTCCTGCAAGGCGGCGTGAAGGATCCCGACAGCGTCGCCAACCAGCAAACCAACAAGGCCTATGCCGGGCTCGCCGCCGCTTTCAACTTCGCACAGTACGGCGACACGACCACCACTCGCGTTGCGGCGCAGCAGCCGACCGTCGACATGTATCTGCGCCAGACATTGGAAGAGAATGCCGGCCAGACCAACGAAGGCGTGCGGCTGGCGCTTTATTTCCAGCGCAAGGCGCCGGACATCACCAGCTGGTACGACGTGCTCGCCGACACCGCTTTAGCCAGCGTGGTCCGCGCAGCGCTCGGCCTGCCCGATTCCTTTGCCACCGCCGACATCGACAAGCAGGCGCAGCTCTTCGAGCAGAAGCTCGACATCTCGGACTTCACCGACCCCGAGAAGCTCAGCAAGTTCCTGACCCGCTTCACCAGCATGTACGAGATCAACCACCCGACCTCGACGGCGGTGACGTCTGTCAGCGTGCTCTTCGCGCAGCCGACCAGTGTCGGCATCTCCACCGATCTGATGATGGCCATGCAGCAGTTGAAGTTCTGAGAAGATCATGCAGGACAGTCTTTACGTCGCCCTTTCCTCGCAGATCGCGCTCGAGCGCCGTCTCGACACCATCGCCGATAACGTCGCCAACGCCTCGACCATCGGCTTTCGCGCCACCGGCGTGAAGTTCGAGGACGTGGTCTCGGGCACCGGGCCGAAGTCGGTCTCCTTCGCCTCCTCCGGCAAGACCTATCTTTCCGGCGCGCATGGCGCGCTGACCGAAACCGGCAATCCGTTCGACTTCGCTATCCAGGGCGACGCCTGGTTCGCCATCGAGACGCCCGCCGGCACGGTGATGACCCGCGACGGCCGCTTCTCCATGAACGAGAACGGCGAACTGATGTCGATCGAAGGCTATCCGGTGCTGGACAGCGGCGGTGCTCCGATCCAGCTCGATCCGCGCAACGGCCCGCCCAAGGCGGGCGCCGACGGCTCGCTCAGGCAGAACGACCAGTTGGTCGGCGCCATCGGTCTCTACAATTTCGACCCCGGCGAGAATTTCGTCCGCTATGGCAATTCGGGCATCGTTCCGGCGCGCACGCCCGAACCCGTCACCGATCGCTCGGACGTCGGCGTCGCTCAAGGGTTTCTGGAAGAGTCGAACGTCAATCCGGTTCTGGAAATGACCCGGCTGATCCAGGTGCAGCGCGCTTTCGAGAACACGGCGGCGCTGATGCGGCAGACCGATTCCTCCACCGACGACGCGATCAAGACGCTCGGCTCGAAGTGACGGCATGACGACCGGCTCGTCCCTGTTGCGCGCTTCCGAGGGCCCGGCGGATACCGGACGGACCGACAGGCTGGCCGCGCTCGAACGCGTCTGGCGGCGGTTCGACGATCCGCAGGCACTGCTTGCGCGCGGCGGCCGCGTCGCCGAGATTTCGCCGACGCATTACAAGGTTCGCGGCCTGTCCGGAATTGCCAGGCTCGGCGACATCGTCGAGCAGCGCGGCAAGGCCGGCGCACGCCGCGGCGAGATCGTCAAGATCGGCAGCGACGAGGTGGTGGTCGCGCCGTTCGAGCGCAGCACCGATGCCGGCATCGGCGATGCCGTCTTTCGCCGCGGTCCGCTCGCGGTCACGCCGCATGTCTCCTGGCGCGGGCGCGCGATCGACGCCTTGACCCGCGTCATTGACGGCGGTCCGCCGCTGATCAGGCCGAATGCAGCCGATGCCGCGCACAGCGCGACGCCCGGCGCCCTGGCGCGCCAGCGCGTCGGCACCGGCTTCCTCACCGGCGTCAGGGTGATAGACATCTTCACGCCGCTCTGCTTCGGCCAGCGGCTTGGCATCTTCGCCGGTTCCGGCGTCGGCAAGTCGACGCTGCTTGCGATGCTGGCCGGCGCCGAGGCCTTCGATACGGTGGTCGTGGCGCTGATCGGCGAGCGCGGCCGCGAGGTGCGCGAATTCCTCGAGGATACGATCGGCGCCCAGAACATGGCCAAGACCGTCGCCGTCGTCGCCACCAGCGACGAAAGCGCCATGATGCGCCGGCGCGCGCCCGACACGGCCATGTGCGTGGCCGAGCATTTCCGCGACCAGGGCCATCGCGTGCTGCTGGTGCTGGACTCCATCACACGCTTCGCGCATGCGCTGCGTGAGGTGGCGACCGGAACGGGCGAGCCGCCGGTCGCGCGCGGCTATCCGGCCTCGGTCTTCACCGACCTGCCGAAGTTGCTCGAACGCGCCGGGCCGGGGGCCGAAGGCCCCGGGGTTAAAGGTAAGGGTTCGATCACCGCCATCATTTCCGTGCTGGTCGACGGCGACGACCACAATGATCCGGTCGCCGACTCGGTGCGCGGCATCCTCGACGGCCATGTCGTGCTCGACCGCGCGCTCGCCGAGCAGGGTCGTTATCCGCCGGTCAATCCGCTGTCGTCGATCTCGCGCCTTGCCGACAAGGCCTGGAGCGCCGAGCAGCGCATGCTGGTGACAAGGCTGAAATCGATGATCGCGCGCTTCGAGGATACACGCGACATCCGTCTGCTGGGCGCTTACCAGAGCGGCGCCGATGCCGAACTCGACAACGCGGTGCGCCAGGTGCCGCTGATTTACGAGGCGCTCACGCAATCGCCGAGGGACCGCGCATCGACCGATCCGTTCGCCGACCTCGCCCGCCATCTCAAGGGGAAGCTGAATGGCGATCAAGGAGACTGAATTCCAATACACCGAGCGTATGTTGCGCGACATGCTTGCCGAGGCCGAGGCGGCGGAAAGAGCCGAGGCGGGCGCGGCAAGACTTGCCAAGGACAGGGCCGCGCTCGCCAGGACGGAGAAAGCAACGGCGCTTCCGACCAGAGCCGACAAGCCGCATCCGCCGCGGACATCCACTGCCGACATGGCACAGGCCAGCCGCGATTCGTTGCTCGATGGCCTTTTTCCCCGCACCCAATGGCCCGAGCCGCCGAAAGCCCAGTTCCCGCGCCTCACCGACAAGAGCGCCGACCGCCGCAGCGATTTAGTCATCGCCGCGCTCGGCATCACGCTCGGCCTGATCTGCGCGCTGTTCCCCTGGTATATCTTCTTCAACCAGGAGCAGTTCGGCGTTCAGGCCATCAAGTTCGGCGGCAGCGGCAGCAACTCCGGACGCGCCGGCGGCGGCATCGTGGCCGAACGCAGCGGACCGCTGACGGCCAAGGACGTTCCCAATGCCGATATCGACCTGTTCGCCACCGGAACGGTGCAGGACGATCCCGCGCCACCGCCGGGCGACCAGCCCTTCCCCGCCGCCGCTTCGGAATTCAAGATGGTGCATGTCGCCAACGGCCGCGCCATGATCGAGGACGATACCGGTCTGTGGATCGTCCAGCGCGGCTCGGTTCTGCCCGATTCCAGCCGCGTCGCCTCGATCGAGCAGCGCGGCGGCAAGTGGGTGATCGTCACCAGCACCGACAAGGTGATCCAGCTCTCCAAGTAAGAACCCGGGCCTTACAGCTCGTCCCGCGCAAGGTCCGCGCAAGACTGGCCGCCTAGTCTTGTGCGTACTTGCCCGGGAGATTCCCATGGAACCCGTAAATCTTTTCGATCTTGCCACGCGGCAATCGCAATGGCTGGCCGTGCGCCAGTCGGCGATTGCCTCGAATATCGCCAATGCCAACACGCCGGGCTACACGGCCAATGACGTCGAGCCCTTCGAAAAGGTCCTCGACCGCACCGCCGTGACGCTTGCCGCCACGCAGACTGGCCACCTTGGCGCCGAAACGGCCCATGCCGGCTTCAACGTCAGGCCGGAAGACGCTGACGGCGCGATCATGCCGTCGAAGAACACCGTGGTCCTCGAACAGGAGCTGATGAAGGCCGGCGAGGTGCGCCGCTCCTTCGAGCTCAACACGGCGATCGTCAAGGCCTTCCATTCGATGATGACGATGGTGGTGAAGAGCTGATCATGGATGCGCTGACTGCAGCCCTCAAGGTCGCGGCTTCCGGTCTTGGCGCCCAGTCGGAGCGCCTGCGCGTGGTCTCGGAAAACCTAGCCAACGCCCAATCGACCGGCAGCACGCCTGGCGCCGAGCCCTATCGTCGCAAGACGATCACCTTTCAGTCCGAGGTCGACCGCGCAACCGGCGGCTCGCTGGTGGAAGTCAGCGCGATCTCCCGCGATCCTTCGGACTTCCCGATCGAATTCCAACCCGGCAACGAAGCCGCCGACGACAAGGGGTACGTCAAGATGCCCAACGTCAACACGTTGGTCGAAATGGCCGACATGAGCGAGGCGAACCGCTCCTATGAAGCCAACCTGCAGGTGATCAAGCAGGCTCGCGATCTGATTTCCATGACCATCGACCTGATGAGGAACCAGTAATGATCGGCGGTATCGGGGCAATACAATTCAAAACGGCGGTCGATGGAGCGGAACAGGCTTCACCGGGTCTGCTGCAGGGCGGTGTTGGAACGCAGGCCGGCGAAAGCGTCGGCAGCACCTTCGCCGAAGTCCTCGGCCAGGCGGCGACGAAGACCGTCAACACGCTGCAGGGCGCAGAGCAGATGTCGATACAGGCGCTCAAGGGCGATGCCGACACGCGCCAGGTCGTCGATGCGGTGCTGAGCGCCCAGCAGGCGCTGCAGACCACCATCGCGATCCGCGACAAGGTCGTCTCGGCCTATCTCGAAATCAGTCGCATGAGTATCTAGGAGCGCGTCATGAAAGCCCTTGCGATCGCCGCCACAGGCATGAACGCCCAGCAGACCAACCTGGAAGTCATCGCCAACAACATCGCCAACATCAACACCACCGGCTACAAGCGGGCGCGGGCCGAATTCTCCGACCTGCTCTACCAGGTCGACCGCACGCAGGGCGTGCCCAACCGCTCCAACACCTCGCTGGTGCCGGAAGGCGTCTCGATCGGTCTTGGCGTCAAGACCACGGCGGTGCGCAACGTCCACACGCAAGGTGAATTGGCCAGCACCGGCAACAGCTTCGACCTGGCGTTGACCGGCAGGGGCTGGTTCCAGATCGAGGGTGCCGACGGCGGCACGCTCTATACCCGCGCCGGCGCCTTCAACACCAATGCCACCGGGCAGCTCGTGACCGCCGACGGCGCCAACGTCATCCCGGCCATCACCGTGCCGACCGACGCCGTCGAGGTGATCGTCAACAAGACCGGCCAGGTCTTTGCCCGCATCGACGGCCAGACCGACCTGCAGCTGCTCGGCCAGCTTCAGATCGTCAACTTCGCCAATGAGGCGGGCCTGGCGCCGCTCGGCGACAACCTTTTCCAGGAAACGGCTGCCTCCGGCCCGGCCAATGTCGGCGTTCCCGGCGATCCGGGCTTCGCCACGATCCAGCAGGGTTATCTCGAGTCTTCCAACGTCGATCCAGTCAAGGAGATCACCGAGCTGATCTCTGCCCAGCGCGCCTACGAAATGAATTCCAAGGTCATTCAGGCCGCCGACGACATGGCCTCGGTGGTCTCCAAGAACATCAGGTAACGGATGATGGCCGGGCCGATCTCCTCCGCACTCCGTCGCGCCGCGCTGGCCACCGCCCTGGTGGCCGCCGGCACGCCGGCTTTCGCGCAGGACGCGACCGGCCAGTCGGCAAACCAGATCGCCGCCGGCCAGGCCGTCGGCGAGGCCGTGCTGATCCCCAACCGGGTCATCTATCCCGGCGAGACCATCGAGCCCGCCTCGCTCAAGCAGGTGACGCTCATCCCCGGCAAGCACAAGCCGGACGGCATGGCGACGCGCTCCGAGGAACTCCAGGGCAAGGTCGCCAAGCGCACGCTTCTGCCCGGCCGGTATATCCCGGTCAGCGCCATCCGCGACGCCTGGCTGGTCGAGCAGGGCGCTTCCGTACAGGTCTATTTCACCGCCGGCGCGCTCACCATTTCGGCCGCCGGCGTCACGCTGCAGCCAGGTGCTGCCGGCGACCAGATCAAGATCCGCAACATCGACAGCGGCAAGATCATCTCGGGCACGGTGATGGCCGACGGCACCGTCAAGGTCGGCGCTTCGTGATGCGCGTCCTTCTCCTTTTGCTGAGCGCGGCCATCGGCCTGCAGCCGGCATTGGCGGATGGGCTGACGCCCAAGGCCAAGCGCGAGCTCGCGCAGAAGAACGGCGGCGTCTACGACGATCCGGAATACGATCCGGCCACCACCACGCGCATGTTCCGGGTCTCGACCGGGCCGAGCACGCTGCCGCCCGGCCAGGTCGCCGCGCGCATCAAGGACATCGCCCAGCTGCAGAGCGCGCGCGACAACCAGCTCGTCGGCTACGGCCTGGTCATCGGCCTCGCCGGAACCGGCGACAGCCTGCGCAACTCGCCCTTCACCGAACAGTCGATCCGCGCCATGCTGGAGAATCTCGGCATCGCCACCGAAGGCGGCAGCGCGCGCGCCAAGAACGTGGCCGCCGTCATCGTCACCGCCAACATGCCGCCCTTCGTCCAGTCGGGCAGCCGCATCGACATCGATGTCTCCTCGATGGGCGACGCCACCTCGCTCGCCGGCGGCACGCTGGTGATGACGCCGCTGAAGGCAGCCGATGGTGAAATCTATGCCGTCGGGCAGGGCTCGGTGATCGTCGGCGGCTTCACCGCCCAGGGCCAGGCCGAGCAGTTGACGCAAGGCGTACCGACCGCCGGCCGCGTGCCGAACGGCGCCATCGTCGAGCGCTCGGTGCCGGCCGAATTCGACGATCAGGGCGTATTGACGCTGCAATTGCGCAATCCCGATTTCTCCACCGCCATCCGCATCGCCGACGCCATCAACGATTACACCTCGCAGCGCTTCGGCATGCGGGTCGCCGCGGAACGCGACGCCCGCACGGTGCAGATCAGGCGGCCGAAGAACGTCTCCGCCGCGCGTTTTTATGCCGAGATCGAAAATCTGGTCGTCGAATCCGACGCCCCTGCCCGCGTCGTCATCGACGAACGCACCGGCACCATCGTCATCGGCAGCAATGTCAGGATCTCGCGCGTGGCGATCAGCCATGGCACGCTTACGGTGCGCATCACCGAAGCGCCGAAGGTGGTCCAGCCGGAACCCTTCTCCAGGGGCGAGACCGCGGTCGAGCCTTTCACCGCCATCGAGGCAAGCCGGCCCGACGCGCGCGTTGCCGTGCTCGACGGTCCCGATCTCGAAACGCTTGTATCCGGCCTCAATCGCCTCGGCGTGAAGCCCGACGGCATCATCGCCATCCTGCAAGGCATCAAATCGGCCGGCGCCTTGCAGGCCGACCTGGTTCTCCAATAGGCACGCCGATGACCGCGCTTTCCTCCCCAACACCCCGCCGTCACCTGAGCTTCTGCGCCATCGGAGCAGTGGTCGCTCTGCTTGGCGGGACGGCCTCCCATGCAGACGAGGTACGACAGGTGTTGCCGGGCGGTCAGGCGCCGGTTCAGCCGGCCCAGCTCACACACGAAAGCGCGCCGCTTCAGCCGGCTGCGCTCGCGGCCGGCAAGGCGCCTGACGAAAGCGAGGTCCAGCGCTTCTGCTCCAACATCGCCGACGCCGCGCGCGACCGCCGCTACGCGCTTCAGGCCGAGGAATTGAAGCAGCTGCAGGCCGGCATCGACGAACGCATGAAAGCGCTCGAGGCAAAGCGGGCCGAATACGAGGAATGGTTGAAGCGCCGCGAAGTGTTCCTGGCGCGCGCCGAGGACGGCGTCGTCAAGATCTATGCCGGCATGAAGCCCGACGCCGCCGCCGAACGGCTGGCGATGGTCAATGCCGAGCTCGCGGCGGCCATCCTGATGAAGCTCGATTCGCGCAAGGCCGGCGTCATCTTGAACGAAATGGACCAGAAGGCGGCAGCGACGCTCACCGGCATCATGGCCAGCGCGGCGCGAAGGGTTGATCCGTCATGAAGTTGAAATTCTTTGTCCTCGTCGCGGTTGCGGCATTGTCCGGCTGCGGCACCAATTTCAAGGAGATCGGCCGGGAGCCCGCTCTGTCGCCGGTCGGTTCCGGCATCGGTGAGGGCGGTTCCGGCCCCTACAGCTACCCCGAGCCGCCTGCCTCGCGGCCAAAGAAATTCTCGCTGTGGGACGATCGCCAGAGCCGGCTCTTTACCGATCCGCGCGCGCTGCGCGCCGGCGACATCCTTACCGTCAACATCAAGCTCAATGACCGGGCCAATTTCAAGAACCAGAACGACCGCAGCCGCACCGCCGCGCGCAAGCTCGGCTACGACGTCAATCTCGGCTGGGAAAACGCAAGCACCAGCGGCAAGGGCGACGCCGGCCTGAGCTCCAGCACCGAGACCAATGCCGACGGCGAGATCAAGCGCTCGGAGGACATCGCCCTCAACGTCGCCGCCGTCGTTACCGAGGTGCTGCCCAACGGCAATCTGATGATCAGGGGCTCGCAGGAGGTCCGCGTCAACTACGAGCTTCGGGTGCTGACCATCGCCGGCATGGTTCGTCCGTCCGACATCGGCGCGGAGAACACCATCCCCTACGAGCGCATCGCCGAGGCGCGCATTTCCTATGGCGGCCGAGGCCGTGTGAGCGAGGTCCAGCAGCCGGCCTATGGCCAGCAGGTCCTCGACCAGGTTCTTCCCTTCTAGGACCGGAGAGCGCTGCCGTGGCCAATGTCGAGCAGGTCCAGCCCAAGAAGGGACCTTCCCTGGTGATCCAACTCGCCATGCTGTTGGTCATAACGGGCGCGGCGGTCGGCATGGGCTGGCTTTCCGGCGGCTATCTCAAGCAAGGCGAAACGCCGGCACCGGTGCCCGCGGCACCGGAAAACGCCGGCACCGCGGAAAAACCCGCCGAAGGCGGCAAGGCGGCCGCCGGGCCGGCGCTGGTTCAGCTGGCGCCGATCACCACCAATCTCGCCTCACCGTCGGACGTCTGGATCCGGCTGGAGGCGTCGCTGCTCTACGATGCTCCCCAGCCGCCGGAAATAGCCGAGCAGATCCACCAGGACCTGCTCGCCTATGTGCGCACGCTCAAGCTGCACCAGATCGAAGGCGCCAGCGGCTACCAGCATCTCAAGGCCGATCTCGAAGAGCGCGCGGCGCTGCGCAGCGGCGGCCACGTCAAACAGGTTCTCGTCAGGACGATGCTGCTCGAATGAGAAAGTTCCTCATAGCCACGGCGCTCATCGTCGTCACCACTTCCGTCGCCGCGGCCCAGCAGCTCGATCTTGGCGGCATCGGCAAAGCCGACGGTACGACCGTCGGCTATCTGATCCAGATGTTCGGCCTGCTCACGGTGCTTTCGGTGGCGCCGGGCCTCTTGATCATGGTGACGAGCTTCACCCGCTTCGTCATCGCCTTCTCGATCCTGCGCGCCGGCATCGGCCTGCAATCGACGCCGGCCAACCTGATCCTGATCTCGCTCTCGCTGTTCATGACCTTCTATGTCATGGCGCCGACCTTCGACCAGGCCTGGAACACCGGCGTCAAGCCGCTGATGGACAACCAGATCACGCAGGCCGAGGCGTTCGAGAAGATTTCCGGCCCGTTCCGCGACTTCATGCTGCACAATGTGCGCGACAAGGACTTCGACCTCTTTGCCGACCTCGCCCGAGAGCGCGGCCAGACCGTCTCGCGCGAGAGCGTCGACCTGCGCATCCTGGTGCCGGCCTTCATGATCTCGGAGATCCGCCGCGGCTTCGAGATCGGTTTCCTCATCGTCCTGCCCTTCCTCGTCATCGACCTCATCGTCGCCACCGTCACCATGGCCATGGGCATGATGATGCTGCCGCCGACGGTGGTATCGCTGCCGTTCAAGATCCTGTTCTTCGTGCTGATCGACGGCTGGAACCTTCTGGTCGGCAGCCTGGTGCGATCCTTCACCTGATCGTTCCCGCCGGACCGCGCAAGTGTGCCGCGCCAAGCCTCGACGGCTTGAGGAAAGTGCGCGCAAGCCTTCCAACATTATTTTCGATTAACCGTCCGATTTAGGTCTTTGGTAGCAACTTGCCGCCATAGTCGCCTGCAGATGGCGGGTGATCGGGTTCACAGATCATTGGCATGATGCCGCACCGTCATACCGGACATGCCGGTATGTCAAAAAAATCCGTGTAAAAACAAGGTACGTGTACCATGGCCAGTATCATGACCAACGCCTCGGCGTTGACCGCTCTGCAGAGCTTGAACGCCACCCAGAAGAACCTCGACACCACCCAGGCCCGCATCTCGACGGGCTATCGCGTTTCCCAGGCTTCCGACAACGCCGCTTACTGGTCGATCGCCACCACGATGCGCTCCGACAACCAGGCCATGTCCACCGTTTCGGACGCTCTCGGCCTCGGCGCCTCGAAGGTCGACACCGCCTACACCGGCATGGACAGCGCGATCTCGACCATCAACCAGATCCAGCAGAAGCTCACCGCTTCGTATGGCCAGACCGATGCTTCCAAGGAAAAGACCCAGGTCGAAATCGCCGCTCTTCAGAAGCAGTTGAAGGCCTATGCCGATGGCGCCACCTTCTCCGGCACCAACATGCTGTCGGTATCGACGGCTTCGGGCACGGCGGCGGACGTCAAGATCGTATCGGCCTTCAACCGCGGCGCCACCGGCTCGGTTTCGATCTCGACGATCGACGTCAACGTGGAAAGCATCAAGCTCTATGACGCAGGCGCTGCCCCGACCGCGAAGGGCATCCTCGACACAGAGCGTCTCGGCACCACCGGCGCCGCTGTCGCCGCGGCCTCGGCCCCGACCCTGGGCGCTGCTGCCGCTGCCACCGACACTTATTCGGTCGCCGGCCTGAAGATCTTCTCCGGTACCACCGCTGCAAGCGACACTCAGATCCAGGCGATGATGAACGTCGTCGACGCCGCGCTGAAGGACATGACGAACGCCGCCACCAAGCTCGGCGCCGCCAAGAGCTCGATCGACCTGCAGAAGACCTTCACCTCGAGCCTGATGGACTCCATCGACCGCGGCGTCGGCCAGCTTGTCGATGCCGACATGAACAAGGAATCGACCCGCCTCCAGGCGCTGCAGGTCCAGCAGCAGCTCGGCGTCCAGGCGCTGTCGATCGCCAACGGTTCGTCGCAGTCGATCCTGTCGCTCTTCCGCGGCTGATCGCTCTATACTGACCAGGCTAAAGCATCGGGCCGCGCCAAAAGCGCGGCCCGATTTTCGTTTGCTCAAGGCCCGCGCAACCCTCGTTTCTTAACTTCTCGAAAGCCTACTTTTAACAGGCCATTAACCATATCGCGCTAGATATGGTTAACCAACGACTTACGACAGGTTGTCGAGTCGGCCCGACCGGCACGACCGCAACCGGTGGGCAGGCCGGACCTGGCCTGTGTGGCATGCCGGCCTTTGAGAAGGAGCGAGTTTCTTGGCGAGCATCATGACGAACGCTGCGGCGTTGACTGCACTTCAAAGCCTCAACGCCACCAACAAATCGCTCGAGCAGACGCAGGCCAGGATCTCGACCGGCTACCGGGTCTCCGAGGCCTCCGACAACGCCGCCTACTGGTCGATCGCCACCACCATGCGTTCCGACAACTCGGCGCTGTCGACCGTGCAGGACGCGCTCGGCCTCGGCGCCTCGAAGGTCGACACCGCCTATACCGGCATGAACAACGTCCTTTCGACGATTGGCCAGATCAAGACCAAGCTTTTGTCGGCTGTGGGCCAGTCGGGTGCCAACAAGGCCAAGACGCAGACCGAAATCACCACGCTGCAGGCGCAGATGAAATCCTTCGCGGACGCCGCCACCTTCTCGGGCTCGAATTATCTTTCGGTGACGTCGACGCAGGTCGCGGCCGCCAATGACGGCGTCCAGGCCGACGCCAAGATCGTCTCCTCGTTCAATCGCTCCTCGTCCGGCGCCATCTCTCTCGGCACCATCGACATCGATGTCGAGAGCACCAAGCTGTTCGATTCCGGCCTCGCGACGGCGGTCAAGAACCAGGGCATTCTTGATCGCAAGACTTCGATCTATTCCACCGCCGCGGACCAGTCGGCATATGACGCCGCCTATGCGGCCTCGATCGCCGGCGGCGCCACCGACATCGCCGCCAACACCGCCGGTCAGGCCGCTGTGACGGGCACGCCCGTCAAGATCGACAACGTCTCCGCCTTCAATCTCGACATCACGGCAACGGGCGTGACCGACGACATCATCACGCAGATGGTCACCAAGATCGACAACGTCATGAGTCAGCTTACTGACGCCGCTACCGTGCTCGGCGCCGCCAAGAGCTCGATCGACCTGCAGAAGACCTTCACGCAGAGCCTGATGGACTCCATCGACCGCGGCGTCGGCCAGCTCGTCGATGCCGACATGAACAAGGAATCGACCCGCCTCCAGGCGCTGCAGGTTCAGCAGCAGCTCGGCATCCAATCCCTGTCGATCGCCAACAGTTCCTCGCAGTCGATCCTGCAGTTGTTCAAGAACGGCTAAGCCGCGGGATTATTCCCACCAGAAAAAGGCCGCGCCTGAGGCGCGGCCTCAGACTGCTGACAAACCTCTGGCATTTGCCGGGGGTTTTTGATTCACTGGGTCATGTTGAAGCGACCCGCCCCT
>NZ_VFTJ01000025.1:0-78836 GCF_006439595.1 Mesorhizobium sp. B3-1-9 | reverse complement strand
CCATGGGCTTCCAGTGCGCACGATCCAGAGAACCGCTTCAACAAACAGGCGATTGTCACCTCCGCTTCGTCCAGGGTTCTATCGCCTTACCCAGACAATGCGGTTCCATCCTCGCCCACTGGGCGTCCGTCAGCACGTATCGTTCCATCAAAAGCTTGAATCACGACCAAGCCAAGATGGGAATCCTGAATATCAACAAACCTTAGTCTAGCACCCGCGCCTAAGGTACTGCGCCCGACAACATTAGAACGATGCCGACCGCTATCATTAGCAGGCCTGCGGCACCGTCGCAGAAGATTCCAGGCAGGAATTCCGACGCTCCGAAATACCAGTATCCATGGCCGCCCCTTTTTGCAGAACTTGACGCACACAACCTCAGAAAGGGCCATTCGTGAGACCTCCCTCTGGCTGTTTCGATACCAACAGGATGTCCAATACCAACGGAAATACCACCCCTGCGCTCCGTTGGACCAAATACGCCGAAGTTCCGCGAAACGCGCCTGCCCGCGCCCTCTCTTCCGAAAAGATGAGCGATTTCAGCGCTTTGGAGAAACTCAAGCGTAGAAGCTTCGGCGAAAGGGCATGTGGGGAGAATGCCCTTCCCGAGAGATGGGTGACAGTTCATTCCGGATAGATGGGTTACACTTTCGGCCCTTTGCGAGGAGAGCAAGGTGCCTTGGAAGGAGTGTAACGTCATGGAAGAGCGGCTGAAGTTCATCGCCCGGCTGCTGGACGGCGAGAAGATGGCCGTGCTTTGCCGTGAGTTCGATATCTCGCGCAAGACCGGCTACAAGATCCTCACGCGCTACAACGACAGCGGCCTTGAAGGGCTGACGGATCGGTCGCGTCGGCCCTACCGCCATGCCAATCAGCTTCCGTTTCAAATCGAGAAGCTGATTGTGCGCCTGAAGCAGGACAAGCCGACATGGGGTGCGCCGAAGATACGCGAGCGGTTGGCCAGGCTGTACCCGGATGTGCACCGGCCCGCGATCTCGACGGTGCATGCGGTTCTCGACCGGCACGGCATGGTCGAGCATCGCAAGCGAAGGCGCAACAGGGCGACGGGGACACCGCTTTCAAACGGCTATCGCCCCAACGATCTTTGGTGTGCCGACTACAAGGGCGAGTTCATGCTCGCCGATCGGCGCTATTGCTATCCGCTGACGATCACCGACTTCGCCAGCCGGTATCTCATCGCCTGCGAGGCGCTGTCGACCACCAAGGAGGCCTATGCCTTCACCGTGTTCGAAAGCGTTTTCAAGGAGTTCGGCCTGCCCAGTGCGATCAGGACCGACAATGGCGTTCCCTTTGCCAGCCCCAATGCGCTGTTCAACCTCAGCAAGCTGTCGGTCTGGTGGCTACGCCTGGGCATCGACATCGAGCGCATCAAACCGGGCTGCCCGCAGCAGAACGGGCGCCATGAGCGGATGCACCTCACCCTGAAGAAGGAAACCACCAAACCGGCTGGCGCCAACTTTCTTCAGCAGCAGGCCAGATTCGATGACTTCATCGATGAGTTCAATTCAGAACGCCCGCATCAGGCGCTCGACATGGACTGTCCAGCCGAGCGCTATCAACCTTCAACGCGGCCCTATGCCGGCCTGCCAGATCTCGACTATCCGTTTCACGACAAGGCCGTCACCGTCACCACCTGCGGCCGCATCTGTTACAATCACAGGAAGATCAACCTCAGCCTCGTCTTTGCCGGCCAGACCGTCGGCATCAAACAGGTCGAGGACCATATCTGGCTGACCAGCTTCATGGACTATGATTTGGGATACTTCGATGATGAGACATGCAGGCTCGAACCACTCCAAAACCCCTTCGGGCCAAAAGTGTTACCCATGTCTCCGGTATAAACCGTAACCCATGTGTCCGGAACGGACCAAAGATAATTTGGCGCACCCGACAGGATTCGAACCTGTGACCTCTGCCTTCGGAGGGCAGCGCTCTATCCAGCTGAGCTACGGGTGCTTCCCGGAAACCGGAAAACGAACCAGCCGGTAAGCCGGCCAGCCACGGGCTTCTTAGCGGAAGCCGCACCTAGCTTCAACGGCCAATTGGCGATTGTGCGGCGGCCTGTGATGGGTCGATTGTCCGACCGATAGGCCATCGGAGATGGCGCCCCCTCTCCGTCTCGGTTTCGTCGAGCCTCCGTTCCGGGGCGAACCGCGGGCCTCGCCCTTCCCACGGACCACTTTTTGGGGCGAGCAACCCTAGCTCCTCATCCCTCCACCCCCACCTTCGCCGTCTTCCTCCGCACCGCCCTTGTCGCCCGCTTCTGCTTCTTCGCGCCGGCCAGCTCGTGCATGGCGTCGAGCTGCATCTGCTGCATTTCGGCCAGGCGCTGCCATTGGCGCGAGATCAGATAGTCGAGCTTTTCGTGCAGGTGCCGCACTTCGAGCTCGGCCTTGAGGTTCACCCGGTAGTCGTTGAAGGAGCGCAGCCGGTCTTTGGCCTCCTGCCGCTTCTGGCTCATCATGATCACCGGCGCCTGGATGGCGGCGATGCAGGAGAGCATCAGGTTGAGCAGGATGAACGGGTAGGGGTCGAAAGCGTGCGCCAGGCCGGCGATCAGGTTGATGCCGATCCAGATCAGCAGCACGCCGCCGAACGAGATCAGGAACCACCAGCTGCCGCCGAACTCGGCCATGGTGTCGGAGACGCGGTCGGCGAAGGAGCGGTGCTCCTCGAACTCCTCTTCCGAGTTTTCCGAGATCGTGTCTTGCCTGGCGATCGATTCCACCACTTGGCGGTCGAGCTCGGAGAATTCGCCGTGCTCCTGCTGCAGCAATTCCTCCATGTAGCGCATGCGGTAGCGGCCGAGCTCCTCGCGGCTGATGCGGGCGCCGCGCGGCAGGTCTGGATGGTCGGAACGGATGCGGTCGGCGAGGCTGGGCCTCAGATCATCGACGCGCACCAGGTCGCGCTTGCGGAACTTTCTGCCGCTGATCGCCGAGGGTTTTTTCTTCGGCTTGATCCGGCCGGGCACATGCGGCTCGGAATCCGGCACTTCCGGCGCTTCGAGGATCTCGTCGGCGGCGGCTTGCGCATCCTCCGGCACGGTCTCCGCCTCGAGATATTCGCCGGCGATGTCGTTCTCGTTGTCGGCCTGGACTTGCGCGGACGCCTTCGGGTCGCCTGCCATGGTCGGTGCTCCTGTTCGCGGGCTTTTGCGGCTACGATACGCCAAGCCGGCGCAGCATATCCATGCTGAGTGTGAATCCCGTGTGACCGAACAAGTTCTTGTGATTGGGTGGGAAGGTGAGAGGCGTCGCCAGCCGCCACGCGCAATTGCATAGGTCGGCGCTGCCCCCGCTTCGTCTCGGCTCGGCGAAGTCGAGATGAGAGGGAGAGCGCCGTTCGCGATTATCCAATCTCCCCTGGAGCAATCGTCTCCGCCGGCTGGCCTTGATCCAGATCGAGCTGGCCCCTGTGGCTGGCCTGATAGGCTGACTATATCCAAATCAGGCCTGATCGTTCAGGCTCCCGCCAATGGGGCGCGCATCGCCCCGCAAATGAGGGGTAGCCACCATGTACAAGAAAATCCTGATCGCCACCGACGGCTCGGAACTGGCCCAGAAGGGCGTCGCACACGGGCTGGAGCTGGCCAAGGGCCTCGGCGCCACCGTGGCTTTCGTCACTGTCTCCGAGCAGTTCCCCGCGCTGGCCTGGGGCGGTGCCATGGCCGGCTACGTCGCCGCCGACGAACTGGTCAATTACGAGGAAAGCGCGCGCAAATATGCAAGCGAGCTGCTCGACAAATGCAAGGCCGAGGCCGATGCGAAGGGCGTGGCCTCCAAAGGCATCCATATCGAGAACCGCACGCCCGCCGAAGCGATCCTCGAGGTTGCGGCCAGTGAAGGCAGCGACCTCATCGTCATGGCCTCGCACGGCCGCCGCGGCATCGGCCGCCTGGTTCTGGGCAGCCAGACGGCGGAAGTGGTGTCGCTGACGGAGATCCCCGTGCTGGTGGTTCGGTAGGGTTAAGGCAGGGCGGCGCGCCCCTTCAGTTCGTCATTCCAGGGCGGAGCGACGCGAAGCGTCGCGCAGACCCTGGAATCCATGCCGTTACGCCAGCCGAAGAATACAACGGTGCAGAGCAGCCTGCGCTGCCTTTCGCATCAGGTCTGCACCGTGGGATCGCTCATAGGTCACGGCATGGATTCCAGGGTCTCCGCGAACGGAGCTTCGCTCCTGCTTCGAGGCGCGCCTGTTGGCCTTGTCTATTGCGTCGGCAGCAGCGGCGCACTGGGCGAGGCCAGATCCGCCGACGGCAGATCGGATGCCGGCGAACCCGGCAGCGTCGACGCAGGCGTCGCCGAACCCGGCGGCGGCAGCCCTGGCAAAGCCGAGTCCGGCGGCGGCAATTGGGGAAGTGGCGAGGCCGGTTGCTGCCCGGAATACATCAGCCGGGGCTGGGTTGCATCGGCGGTCGTCGGCCCCAGGCTGCGCTGGATCAGCGCCTCGACATGATCGTTGCGCTGGCGCGCGGTATCGGCGCCCATCACCACCACGATCAGATGCCGCCCGTCGGCATTGTAGGAGGTGACGATGTTGTAGCCGGAAGCTCTTATGTAACCGGTCTTGATGCCGTCGACGCCGCGCACCCGTCCCAGCATGTCGTTGTGGCCGCGCACCAGCCGGCCGCGGAACATGAAGTCGCTTTCGGAGAAATAGTGGAAATGCTGCGGGAAGCGGCGCTCCAGCGCCATGCCCAGCACCGCCATGTCGCGCGCCGTGGTCACCTGGCCGTCGTCGGGCAGGCCGCAGGCATTGCGGAAACTGGTGCCGGTCATGCCGAGCGAGCGCGCCTTGGCGGTCATCATGGCGGCGAACTGGTCCTCTGAACCGCCGCCCAGATATTCGCCCACGGCCACCGCCACGTCGTTGGCAGACTTCACCACCATGGCGCGGATGGCGGAATCGACGTCGATCGTTTCGCCACGCCGGAAACGCAGTTTCGTCGGCGGCTGCGAGGCGGCGTGATCGGAAACCGGAATCCGCGTTTGCTTGGTGACGCGGCCGGACTCCAGCGCCTCGAACAGCATGTAGAGCGTCATCATCTTGGTCAGCGACGCGGGATAGCGCTGCGACCTCGAATTGACCTCGAACAGGGTCTTGCCGGACGAGGCGTCGACCACGATCGCCGCATATTTCTGCGGTTGCGCCGGCACGGCCAGCACGCTTTCCGGCGGCGTGGTGGTGCAGCCGGCAACCGGCGCGAGCAATGCCAATATGGCGATGAGTTTCTGGAGGAAGGGGAAGGGACGGGGCAAGACTTGTTCTAAAGCTGTTGCTGAGACGCGGCGAAGCTAGCGTAACCCATCCGCCGCGTCCAACTGGTTAACGCGCACAGCAAAGCATTTGCCCTGGTTTTGCAGCCTTTCAGATACACCGGCGCGTCCCCGCTTTGCCATCCCCGCCCCTTGCCGCTATGGGATTTCATAGGACGCAACGCGGTGATGCAAAATGCTGGTCGCTCCGCTTGCGCGCGCTCCATCGAACAGGCTTTTCTTGCGCAAAGATTCGCGGGAGACATTCATGGACACGCTCACCATCGGCGCAAAAGGCATCTCGGTCTCGCTCGATCTCGCGGTCGGCCATATCGCCGCCATGGACATCGAAGCCGACGGCCGCGTTCTGAACCCCCTGCATCGCGCGCCCTGGGTCGGTTCGCCGCGCGAGAGCCTGCCGGAAACCCTGCCGGAAGGCACGGTGCGCCTGTCCGGCGATTTCCTTTGCGCGCCATTCTCGACCAGCGATGTCGAGGCCGCACCCCTGCATGGCTGGCCGGCCAACAGTCAGTGGGACGTCGTCGAGAACGGCGCCATTGCCGGCGGCTGGCGCGCCGTGTTCCGGCTGCGCCGCAAGGTGATGGGCGCCACCATCGACAAGGTCTTCACGCTGCGCGACGGTCATCCCTTCCTCTACCAGGAGCACATCTTTTCCGGCGGCTCCGGCGCGATCTCCGTCGCCCACCATCCGATGACGGTGATGAAGGGCGGCGGCCGGTTGGCCTTCTCGCCGAAGCGCATGGCCGTCACGCCCCCGACGCCGCCGGAGCCCGATCCGGCGCGCGGGCGTTTTCGGCTGGCCTATCCGGCCCGCGCCAGCGACCTCACAAAGGTCCCTCTGGCCGCCGGCGGCACAACCGACCTCACCGACTATCGCATGGAAGACAGGCGCGAGGATTTCATAACCCTGGTCGAGGCGGATCACGGCGGCCCGGGCTGGACGGCGATAGCCCGCCACGCCGAGCAGGACCTGGTGCTGGTGCTGAAGAACCCGGCCGAACTGCCGGTGACCATGCTGTGGTTCTCGAATGGCGGCCGCGACTACGCGCCCTGGAGCGGCCGTCACGTCGGTGTTCTCGGCGTCGAGGACGGCCGCACTGCCGTCGGTCACGCCGCCTCGCTCGGCGACAACTGGTTGAAGCATGAAGGCGTGGCAACGGCCTTCGCGCTCGCCGACGGACGGTCGATCTCCTTCCGCCATGTCATCGGCGCGGTTCCGCTCGCGGGTGCGGAGCCGCCGGGCGCCCTGGAATCGGCGCCTGACCGCTTGCGTGTCGTCACCGCCGGCGGCGCGGCGCGGGAGCTGCCGTTCGACGGCGGGTTCCTGCGCATCGGCCGCTCGGTTCCTGCGTGAGAGGTCCGGGGACAGCGCGTCTAGAAATTCGTCATTCCAGGGCGGAACAAGGAGCAAAGCTCTGTCGCGGAGCCCCTGGAATCCTTGCCGTTACCTCGATAGAAAGGCGTGAGCCGAGCAGAATTCTGCGCCGTTTCAACCCTCAAGGGCACGGAATGGATCCGCGGGGCTGCGCCGCGTCGCAACGCTCCTTGCTCCGCCCGTGGATGACGATGGGATGGACGCCTCGGCTAATCTCGAAGGCGTGCAGGCCGCCGAAACTTCGGAACGAGGTTTGAAATTTCCATCCACACCCGCCAAGATGCCAGCCGAACCGCAGCCGGAAAGCCGCCGATGTCCGAGATCGCCCATATCACAGCCGCCATCTTCAAGCGCGCAGGCAAGGCCAAGCGCTTCGTCGTCGCCATCGCTGGTCCGCCCGGCTCCGGCAAGTCGACATTGTCCGCTTCGCTGCATGAGCTGCTGCCGGAAGGCAGCTCGGAAGTCGTGCCGATGGACGGCTTCCATTACGACGACATCATTCTCGACCGTCGCGGCCTTCGCCCCCGCAAGGGCGCGCCGGAAACCTTCGATTTCGCCGGCTTCGAGACGCTGCTGAAGCGCATCCGCTACGGCGAACCCGACATCGCCATCCCGGTGTTCGACCGCAGCATCGAACTGTCGCGCGCGGCGGCCGAAATCGTCGGCGCCGACACCAAGTTCATTCTGGTCGAGGGCAATTACCTGCTGCTCGACGAGGAGCCGTGGTCGCGGCTGGCGCCTTTGTTCGACTTCACCATCTTCGTCGACGTGCCGCGCAACGAGCTCGAGCGCCGCCTGATGGAGCGCTGGCGGGAGCACGGCAAGTCCGACGAGGACGCCCGTGCCTGGATCGCCTCCAACGACATGCCCAACATCGAGCGGGTGCTGGCGCGGCGCCGGCCGGCCGACATGGTCATTGGTTAATGACCCTGGTGATTGGTTAACCTGCTCAATTTTCAATATTTTTCGGCGGGAACTTTAAGGTTTTCACGCCGTTATGATCCTATCCCGAATTGTCCGGCGCCGGAACAATTCCAGGAAGGCGCAGTGCTTTGCCTCCGGAATTGCAAAAAAGAAAATGACAGGAGCCGTCAGATGGCAACCAACAGCAGAAAACCCGCGCCCAAGAAAAGCAGGGCCAACCAATCCAGGGCGACGCAGGCCAAGGCTGGCGCCGGCCCCACAATCGCTGAGCGGTCGAAAGACGCCAAGCCGGCTTTCGGCAAGGCGGCGCCAAAGAAAGTGACGCCTGGCGCGGCCCACAAGATCGCGGCCAAGAGCGCGAAACATGCCAAGTCGCCGGCTGGCAAATCGGGGCCGATCCGCACCGTGGCCAGCGTCGCGACAGGAGCGGTCGTCGCCACCGCGCGGCTCGCGGCCTCCGTGTTCGGCCGCGGCGGCGCGAAGGCCAAGGCGAAATAGCTCTTAGCCTTTCGCCGGGATGGTAAGGCCCCGCTTCACCGCCGGCCGTGCCAGGCCGCGCTCCAGCCATTCGGCAACGGTCGGGAAATCATCGAAACCGACCAGGTCGCGCGCCTCGTAGAAGCCGATCAGGTTGCGCACCCAGCCCAGCATCGACACGTCCGCAATGGTGTAGTCGTCGTCCATGATCCACTTGCGGCCCTTCAGCCGCGTTTCGAGCACGCCGATCAGCCGCCGCGACTCGTCGCGGTAACGCTCCAGCGGCCGCTTGTCGGCGATCTCGCGTCCGGCGAATTTGTGGAAGAAGCCGACCTGCCCGAAGATCGGGCCGATCGCCGCCATCTGAAAGAACACCCATTGGATCGTCTCGTAGCGCCGCGCCGGATCGGCGGGAATGAGCTTGCCGGTCTTGTCGGCCAGATAGAGCAGGATAGCGCCGGACTCGAACAGCCCGATCGGCTTGCCGCCCGGACCGTCCGGATCGATGATCGCCGGTATCTTGCCGTTCGGATTGAGCGACAGGAATTCCGGCGTCCAGCTCTCGTTCTTGCCGATGTCGACGTAGTGCGGTTCGTAGGGCAGGCCGATCTCCTCCAGCGCGATCGACGCCTTCACGCCATTGGGCGTCGTGGCGGAATAAAGCTGCAAGCGATCGGGGTGCTCGGCCGGCCAGCGCTTGGCGATCGGAAAGGCGGACAGGTCGGTCATCGGAAACTCCGGATGCGGATTGGCGCCGGGGCGGCGCTCATGGCGGGTGAAGAAAGAATTAGGACCCTGGCCGGCCGGATCAATACACCGGCAAGCGGCTTGCCGTGCACAGTCAACGGAATCGCTAGATCAGACCGCCTTGAAGGCCAGCACCGCATTGGTCCCGCCGAAGGCGAAACTGTTGCTGAGCGCGGCGCGCACCTTGCGCTCGCGCGCCGTGTTCGGCGTCACGTCGAGGTCGCATTCCGGGTCCGGCTCGCGGTAATTGGCGGTCGGCGGCACGATGCCGTCGCGGATCGCCATCACGCAGGCGATCATCTCCAGCCCGCCGGAAGCGCCGAGGCAATGCGCATGCATCGACTTGGTCGACGATACCGAAAGCGAACGCGCGTGCTCGCCGAAGACGCGCTTGATCGCCGCGGTTTCGATCTGGTCGTTCGCCTTGGTGCCTGTCCCGTGCGCGTTGAGGTAGTCGACATCTTCCGGATCGAGCCCGGCATCCGCCAGGCAGAAACGCATGGCCGCTTCCGGCCCTTCCACGGTCGGCGCGACGATGTCGGAGGCGTCGGCCGAAAGCCCGACGCCGGCGATCTCGGCCAAAATGGTGGCGCCGCGCGCCATCGCGTGATCGTAGCTTTCGAGCACCGCCATGCCGGCGCCTTCGCCGAGCACCAGGCCTGCTCGATCGGCCGAGAACGGCCGGCACGTGTCGGGCGAAAGCACCCTGAGCGCCTCCCAGCCCTTCAGCACGCCCCACACCAGCGGCGCTTCGGTGCCGCCGGCGACCATTACGTCGGCGCGGCCGAGCCTGATCTGGTCGACGGCCGAGGAAATCGCGTGGTTGGCGGACGAGCAGGCCGAAGTGGCGCCGAAGACAGGGCCGCGCAGCCCGAGATTCATGCTGACCTGGCCGGCGGCCGCGCCCGGCATCACTTTCGGCACGGTGAAGATCGCGGCGCGGTTGCGCCCCTCGAGCAGAATGGCGCGGTAATTCTCTTCGATGGTCTCGAAGCCCGCGACGCCGATGCCGACGATTGCCCCCATCCGGTAGGTGTTGTCGGCATGGGCCGTCAATCCGGACTGCCTCATGGCCTCGCGCGCGGCGATCACCGCCAACAGGCTGAAGCGGTCCATCGACACGACCTGCTTGCGGTCGATGCCATGGTCCGGCAATTCCTTGATCTCGCAGCCGGTCTTGACCTTGAGATCATGCAGCGACGGGTTGTCGATAGGGCCGATGGCCGAGCGGCCGGCGCGCATGGCCTCCCACATCGCCGGCGCATCGTTGCCAAGCCCGCAAATCCCGCCAATGCCGGTGATGACGACGCGTTTTTGCATGAAGTCAGGCTTTTTTCGCGATCAGTTCGCGAACCGCCTCGACCATGTCGCCGACGTTCTTCAGATTGCTCCAGGCGTCGACCGTATTCATCTCGATCTCGATGCCGTATTTTTCCTCGAGATCGAAGATGATCTCGGTCAGCTCCAGCGAATGGATGCCGAGCGTGCCGAGATCGGTGCTGGCGGTGATTTCCTCGCCGCCGGTATCGGCATGGGCCTTGATCTTTTCGATGATCTCGGTCGTCAGTTGGTCAGCCATTCGGTTCCTTCCCTGTCGTTGCCCGACGCCAACTGATCAGCGCCCCTTTTTGATCCCCGGACCCAACAAACGCCGTCGCCCTTACCTCGCCAGGCACCGCGCGACCGCTCCAAGGTGGCTTCCCTCTATAGAAACCGAAACGATGTCAAGCAACAAGCGATATCGACAAAGCCGCCGGAGTGCTTAACCTGGGATCGTGGACATGATCGACGACACCTTGACATCCCAACCTGCCTCGCCCCTGGCGGCCCCTTCCTTGCCTGCCGCGCAACGTGTTGCCGGCCTAGGCAGGCTTTTCTGCGGCAAAAGCGGCGGCCGGACGCGTCTGCGGCAGCTTTACCAGGACGGATCGGCCAAGATCCGCCTGCCGGCGGTGCAAGGCGATCCGCTCGAGGCGGTGCTGATCAACACCGCCGGCGGGCTGACCGGCGGCGACCGCCTCGGCTGGACGATCGAGGTCGGCGCCGGCGCCTCCGCCGCCATCACCACCCAGGCCTGCGAGAAGGTCTATCGCGCCGCCGCCGACAGGGCCGAGACAAGCGTTCGCCTGCGGGTCGATCCGGGCGGCCGCGTGGCCTGGCTGCCGCAGGAAACCATCGTTTTCGACCGCGCCGCCTTCGCTCGCACGCTGGATGTCGAGCTTGGCGACGATGCCGAGGCATTGGTGCTCGAAGCCACGCTGTTCGGCCGGCTGGCGATGGGCGAGCGCGCAACCAACGGCAGTTTCCAGGACCGCTGGCGGGTCCGCCAAGGCGGCGCGCTGATCCATGCGGAGGATTTTCGCGTGGGGCCGGATATCGCGGCAACGTTGCGGCGGCCGGCGGTGGCCGGCGGCGCGCTTGCCGTCGCCACACTGCTGCTCGTTTCGCCGCAGGCCGAAAGCCTGCTGGAACCGGCCCGCGCCATCATCGGCGATCCCTTTATGGGGGGCGGCGCCAGTTTCTGGCGCGTCGGCCGATCTGGCAAGCTTCTTGCGAGGCTTTGTGCCGGCGACGGCTACCAGCTCCGCAAGCGGCTGGTTCCGCTCGTCGAACTGCTTAATGGGCAGGCGGGCCTGCCCAAATTGTGGTCACTCTGATTTCGATTGCCGGGACATTGCATGAACCTGACGCCGCGTGAAAAAGACAAGCTGCTGATCGCCATGGCGGCGATGGTGGCGCGCAAGCGGCTGGAGCGAGGCGTCAAGCTGAACCATCCCGAAGCCATCGCCCTGATCACCGACTTCGTCGTCGAAGGCGCGCGCGACGGCCGCACGGTCGCGGAACTGATGGAGGCGGGCGCCCATGTCGTCACCCGCGCCCAAGTCATGGACGGCATCGCCGAGATGATCCACGACGTCCAGGTCGAGGCGACGTTTCCCGACGGCACCAAGCTGGTGACCGTGCACGAACCCATAAGGTGAGACCGATGCTGGAGCTCAGGCCGAATTGCGAATGCTGCGACAAGGATCTGCCGCCGGACGCGACCGATGCGCTGATCTGCACCTTCGAATGCACCTTCTGCGCCGACTGCGTGGATAATGTGCTGGGTGGCGTCTGCCCCAATTGCGGCGGCAATTTCTCGCCGCGGCCGATCCGGCCGGCGGCCAAGCTGACGAAATATCCGCCATCGACCAAACGCGTGCTCAAGGCCGAAGGCTGCGGTCCGCGCAAGGCCGCTTGACCAGGTCAATTGGAAAGGCAGAAAGATGATCCCCGCTTCGACGAAACGTACCACGCTTGCCGCGATCCTTTTCCTGGCAGCCGCCATGCCGGCCTACGCCCATGTCGGCGTCGGCGCGACCTCGTCCTTTTCCGCCGGCTTCGCGCACCCTCTGTCCGGCCTCGACCATATGACCGTGATGATCGCGGTCGGCCTGTGGGCGGCGCTGAAGGGCGGCAAGGCTATCTGGGCCTGGCCGCTCGCCTTTGTCGGCGTGATGCTGGTCGGCGGCGCGCTCGGCATGCTGCATGTGCCGGTGCCTTTCGTCGAGCCGGGCATCCTCGCTTCCGTCGTGGCGCTCGGTCTGCTGGTGGCGCTGGCGATCGACCTGCCGGTCTCGGCCGGGGTCGCCATCATCGGCCTGTTCGCGCTGTTCCACGGGCACGCGCATGGCACGGAAGTGCCGGAAAACGCCACTGGCCTCGAATATATGGCGGGCTTTGCCGCCGCCACGGCGCTGCTCCACGGCGTCGGCATTGCGGCCGGTCTTGGGCTAGGCTCGCGTTTCCGCCGCCTGGCGCGCGCCGCCGGCGCTGCCTGTGCGGCGGTTGGCGTCGGCCTTGCCTTCGGCGTGCTGTGAGGCCGCAATGATCCCCGGCGAAGTCATCACGGCCAAAGGCGACATCGAGCTGAACAAAGGCCTGCCCATGGTGACGCTCAAGGTCGCCAACAGCGGCGACCGGCCGATCCAGGTCGGCAGCCATTATCATTTCTTCGAGACCAATGAGGGCCTGAAATTCGACCGCGAACGCGCGCGCGGCATGCGGCTCGACATCGCCGCCGGCACCGCCATGCGCTTCGAACCGGGACAGGAGCGCGATGTCACGCTGGTGCCGCTGGGCGGCAAGCGCGAAGTCTATGGCTTCCAACAGAAGGTGATGGGCAAGTTGTGAGGTCCGCCGCCGCGCTGATATCACTTCGGAGGCTTGGCTGCGGCGTAGATGACAATCCTGCCGGGATTGTCGAACTCCACCGCAAGCACGTCCTCGGCCAGAACGCGGCGCGAATCGATCGCGTTGAAGAGCAGGGCGTTCGCCTCGATCTCCTGGCGAAGTTCGGCGACATCGTCCTTATGCTGCTTCACCTTGTTCTCGATAACGGGCGGCGGCCCGCCTTCGCTGCGCGCCGCGTCGGTCAGGAAGACGATGTCGACCGTGTCGAGCTTGGTGGTCTTGCGCACCGCGCCGATGTTGTCGCGGGTGCGGTCGATGGCCGTGATGACCTTTCCGGCTTCCGTCCTGGAGAGCGCTTCCTCCTGGCGGATGTTGGAATCGACGATTGCCGCGGCAGGCCTGTCGCTGTCCAGCGGCTGCGCCGCGAGTGCAACATGTGGCGCGGCCACGAAAGCGGCCGCCAAAAGCGTGGCAACCACGGAACTCCATTTTGCAAGGTGCGGGGCGTTCGCCATCGCTCGCTCCTGACTGAACTCGTGGCGGGGCGAAAACAGCGAAACGGTCCTGCCTGGCCGCAGGTTCCCTTCAAAAGCTGGCCGGCGGACCGCGAAGCGGCCCGCCTGGGCGTGCAATCAGCTTGCCTTCTTGGTGATCAGCGTCAGCGCGCCATTGGGCTGCAAGCTGGCGGCGATCACCTGCGCCGAGCTCACGCCCTTGGCTTCGAGGGCGGATTTCACCTTGGGCGTCGCGTCGATCGACTTGCGCAGTGTCTGCAGGCCGGCGTCGCCGCGCTGCGCCACGATCTGATTGACCTGCGTCTGCGTGTCCTTGGGCAGTTCGGTGATGTCGACGACGTTGACGCTCTGGATCGACGGCGCCGCGGGCTGAGCCTTCGGCGCGGCGGGCGCGGTCGGCGCGGGGCTGGGCTGCGGCGTCGGCTGCTGCTGGGCATTCGCGGCGCCCGCCATCAACGTGGCGGCGGTTGCGGCGAGAACAATCGCTTTGAGCATGGATATTCCTTCCATCGATTTGGCAAACGGTCGTTTTGGGCTGACCGGGCCACCTCAACCGCCAAATGGGAGCGCAAGGTGTCGCCGAGCGGGTCATTGCGTGACCATTGGATGGCGACAATGTGCAGTCCGCGCCCAAACAACCTTACTTTTGGCAACCTGAATTTCGGGAGCAATCGCTGATGGCCAGGATAACCCGCGCCGCCTATGCGCAGATGTATGGGCCGACCATCGGTGACAAGGTGAGGCTCGCCGATACCGAACTGTTCATCGAGGTCGAGAAAGACCTCACCGTTTACGGCGAGGAAGTGAAATTCGGCGGCGGCAAGGTCATCCGCGACGGCATGGGCCAAAGCCAGGTGACGCGGGCCGGCGGCGCGGTCGATACCGTCATCACCAATGCGCTGGTCGTCGACGCGCTCACCGGCATCGTCAAGGCCGATATCGGCCTGAAGGATGGCCGCATCGCCGCGATCGGCAAGGCCGGCAATCCGGACACGCAAGCCGGCGTCACCATCATCATCGGTCCCGGCACCGAGATCATCGCCGGCGAGGGCAGGATCCTCACCGCCGGCGGCTTCGACGCGCATATCCATTTCATCTGCCCGCAGCAGATCGAGGAAGCGCTGATGAGCGGCGTCACCACCATGCTCGGCGGCGGCACCGGTCCGGCGCACGGCACGCTGGCCACCACCTGCACGCCGGGACCATGGCACATGGCGCGCATGATCCAGTCCTTCGACGCCTTCCCGATGAATATCGGTCTGTCGGGCAAGGGCAATGCCTCAAAGCCGGCGGCGCTTGAAGAGATGGTGCTGGCCGGCGCCTGCTCGCTGAAGCTGCACGAGGACTGGGGCACGACCCCGGCCGCCATCGACTGCTGCCTGTCGGTCGCCGACGACTATGACGTGCAGGTGATGATCCATACCGACACGCTGAACGAATCGGGCTTCGTCGAGAACACCGTGGCGGCCATCAAGGGCCGCACCATCCACGCCTTCCACACCGAGGGCGCCGGCGGCGGCCATGCGCCCGACATCATCAAGGTCTGCGGCCTGCCCAACGTCATCCCGTCCTCGACCAACCCGACCAGGCCCTACGCGGTCAACACGCTGGCCGAGCATCTCGACATGCTGATGGTCTGCCATCATCTGTCGCCCTCGATCCCCGAGGACATCGCCTTCGCCGAGAGCCGCATCCGCAAGGAGACGATCGCCGCCGAGGATATCCTGCACGACATCGGCGCCTTCTCGATCATCTCCTCCGACAGCCAGGCCATGGGCCGTGTCGGCGAGGTGGCGATCCGCTGCTGGCAGACCGCCGACAAGATGAAGCGCCAGCGCGGCGCGCTGCCGCAGGAAACCGGCGGCAACGACAATTTCCGCGTCCGCCGCTACATCGCCAAATACACCATCAACCCGGCCATCGCGCACGGCCTGTCGAAGGAGATCGGCTCGATCACGGTCGGCAAGCGGGCTGATCTGGTGCTGTGGAATCCGGCCTTCTTCGGCGTCAAGCCGGAGATGGTGCTGGTCGGCGGCTCGATCGCGGCCGCTCCGATGGGCGACCCGAACGCCTCGATCCCGACGCCGCAGCCGATGCATTACCGGCCGATGTTCGGCGCCTATGGCAAGGCGCTGACCAACTCCTCGGTGACTTTCGTTTCCAAGGCGGCGCTCGACACCGGCCTGCAGGGCAGGCTGGGCGTCGACAAGGCGATGGTCGCGGTTGAGAACACGCGCGGCGGCATCGGTAAGCATTCCATGGTGCTCAACGACGCCACGCCGCATGTCGAGGTCGATCCGGAAACCTACGAAGTGCGGGCCGACGGCGAGCTGTTGACCTGCGAGCCCGCGACCGTGCTGCCGATGGCTCAGAGATATTTCCTGTTTTGAGACCGATTGCGTCTGCCGCAGTTCATGAACTCGATCAAGTACAAGCCCAATTTGTAAAATGAGCCTTCGTTGAAAGCGCATGGCCTTTGTCAAATGTGGCCGTGAAGATATTGGGAGGCCGAACGGGCCCTGCCTTTTCTCGCTGGGCTTGGAAATTGCTCGCTTTGAGAGCAGTATCACCCAAATGAACAAGATTTTTCGAAAACAGCAATTGACGCCCTATGAGGCCGATTATGCTCAATGGTGCGCCGAACAGGGCGCGCTGTTGCGCGAAGGTCGTCTCTCCGACCTCGATCGCGAGAACCTTGCCGAGGAGATCGAGAGTTTGGGGCGGAGCGACAGACGGGAAATTACGAAGCGATTGGGTACCTTGCTTCTGCACTTGCTCAAATGGCATTTTCAGGTGGAAACGCGGAAAGTTGGCTGGTTGCTTACGATCCGCGAGCAGCGGCATCAGATTAAAAGCCTGATTGATGAAAGCCCAAGCTTGAAGGCTCATCCTCGAAAGCAGCTAGCTGCCGAATATGAGTTTGCGCGGCTGAGAGCAGTCGACGAGACGGGCTTGCCGAAGAAGAGTTTCCCGGCCGACTGCCCCTACCAGATCGCGGATATACTCGATCAAGATTTTCTCCCGGGGGAGCCGTGGCTGCCGGAGCAGCTTGCTCGCGACTGAGAGGTTCGGACCGCCTCCCTGCCTGCATTGCTGTGATCTAACGGAGGGCCGGTTGCGGCTCGCGCCCGCAGACCGCAATATGCGGCCTCATTCGAACAGCCGCATTGTGATCAGGCATGCCCACCGAAATCGCCTCTCCGCACGATATCTTCCCGCATATCCGTATAGTCATGGGCATGGTGATCGGCCTCGGCGTCACGCGGCTGCTTTCGGGAACGGCCCGCATCGTCCAGCACCCCGGTCAGTACCGGCTCTACGCGGTGCATCTCGCCTGGGTAGGCTCGGTGCTGTTGATGCTGGTGCATTTCTGGTGGTGGGAGTTCGGCCTCTACGCCATCGAGAACTGGACCTTCGGCAAATATCTTTTCATCATCTTCTACGCCATCACGCTGTTCCTGCTCTGCGCGCTGCTGTTTCCGGATTCGATGCTCGATTACACCAGCTACGAGGACTATTTCTACTCGCGCCGCGGCTGGTTCTTCGGGCTGCTGGCGGCGACCTATCTGCTCGACGTGGTCGACACGCTGCTCAAAGGTCCGGAGCATTTCGCCCGCTTCGGCAACGAATATTTGATCCGAACGCCGGTCTTCGTCGCGCTCTGCATCGTCGCGATCCTGGTGCGCGACCGCCGCTTCCACATCGCCTTCGTCGCGGCCGCGCTGATCTATCAGGTCTCATTCATCCTGCGGCTCTTCGACACCATCGTGTAAGTGGCGTTGGGCCGACGCCTGCGTTGGTCTAGGATTTGGGGAAAGGCAAGAGTTCAACCATGTACAAGGCCGTCGGATCGCGCGGCTCCCGTGTCAGCCGGGTGCTCTGGATGATCGAGGAGCTCGGGCAGCCCTACGAGTTCGTCGAGGTCAAATTGCGCTCGCCGGAGGCCTATGCGCTCAACCCTTCCGGCAAGGTGCCGATCCTGATCGATGGCGACGTCAAAGTTACCGACTCGGCGGCGATCTGCGTCTACCTGGCGGACAAGCATGCGGATCAGGGCATGGGCGCCAATCCGGGCCTCGCCGGCCGCGCCGAGATGGATTCCTGGATGCATTTCGCCCAGAGCGAATTGGAAGCGCCGCTGTGGAACAAGCTGCGCCATCGCCTCCTGCTGCCGAGGGACGTGCGCGTCGATGTCGGGCCGGCCGCGGCCTATGATTTCGCATCCGAAATAAAGGCGCTGGAACGGCGGCTTGGCGACAAGCCCTTTGCGCTGGGCGACCGGTTCTCCGCCGTCGATGTCCTGCTCGGCGATATTGGCGGCTGGGCTCGTGCCGGCCGTTTTTCGATCGAGTCCCAGCGCGTCAACGCCTATTTCGACCGTGTCCTCGGGCGCCCCGCTCGTGCCCGTGCCCAAGCTAATGGCGGAGCCATGAAATGAAGCTCAACATCACCACCGATTTCACCAAATTCCCGCGCGCCGTCTCGGTGTTGCCAGCCGGTGAGGCTGGCTCAGCGCCGCCCTTTGACAAGGCCGTGCTGCCGCATGACGAGCGGCATCTGCGCCGCCGCGCCATCGAGACGGCGGCCGGCGAAAAGGTGCTGGTCGACCTGCCCGAGCCGGTGGCGCTCGCAAATGGCGACCGGCTGGTGCTGGAAGACGGCCGAGAGCTCGAGATCGTCGCGGCGCCCGAGGAGGTCTACGACATCCGCGCCCGCGACGCGGTTCATCTCGGCGAGCTCGCCTGGCACATCGGCAACCGTCACCTCGCGGCGGCGATCGAAGCGGAGCGCATCCTCATCCTGCGCGACCATGTCATCAAGGCGATGCTGGAAGGTCTCGGCGCTACGGTGAATGAGGTTCTGCTGCCGTTCAGCCCGGTGCGCGGCGCCTATTCCGGGCATGGGCACGACCACGGCCATTCGCATGACCATCACGATCATGACCACCAGCACCATGATCATCACGATCACGACCACGACCACGGCCACCACCATCATCATGACTGAGGAGCTTTCCAGCATCGCGCTGCTGCGGCTGATGGCCTGGCTATCGCCGTCCTTTCCGGTCGGCGGCTTCTCTTACAGCCACGGCCTCGAGCGTGCCGTGCATGATGGGCTGATCGCCGATCGCAATGATCTCGCCGGCTGGCTGGAGACGCTGGTCGAGTTGGGGTCGGGCTGGAACGACGCCGTGCTGTTCGCCGAAAGCTGGCGCCGTGCGCGCGACGGTGGCGATCTGGGTGAGGTAGCCGCGCTGGCCGAAGCGCTTGCCGGGTCGCAGGAACGGCACATGGAAACCATGCTGCAGGGCGCGGCCTTTCTCCAGGCGGCGGCCGCCTGGTCGCCTCCGGTGTTGGGACGTCTGCCGGCCGACTGCCCCTATTGCGTTGCGGTCGGCGCTGTTGCCGGCAGCGGCGGCATCGACCTCGCGCAGGCGCTGTCTGCCTTCCTGCAAGCTTTCTTCTCCAATCTCGTGCAGGCTGCGATCAGGCTGGGTGTCGTGGGTCAGGTCGACGCCGTCACATTGTTAGCCGGCTTTGAAACCTCGGCCATAGACACGGCTGCCCACGCGGCTGCCTCGACGCTTGACGATCTGGGCGGCGCGGCCTTCATGTCCGACATCATGGCGATGCAGCATGAGACGCAATACTCCAGGCTGTTCCGCTCATGATCGTGCTCGCCGTCATCCTCTCCTTCGTCCTGCTCCTGATCACCACGCTGCATGTCTATTGGGGCATAGGCGGCATCTGGCCGGGCACGGACCAGGCCTCCTGCGCGCGCGCCGTCGTCGGCTTCCGTGGCGTCGACGAGATGCCCTCGACCTTCGCAAGCCTCGCGGTCGCCGCTTGCCTGGCGCTCGCGACGCTATGGCCGCTGGCGCTCGCTGGCGTGTTCGCCACGCCCTTTCCACGGGAAGGCCTTGCGGCCACGGCGTTGATGATCGGCCTTGTCTTCCTCGGACGCGGCATTGCCGGCTTCACGCCCTGGTGGCGCCGGCTTGCGCCCGAGCAGCCTTTCGCGCGGCTCGACCAGCGCCTCTATTCGCCGCTCTGCCTGCTGGTCGGGCTGGGCTTTGCAATCCTTGCCATCACGGAGTTTCCGGCATGACGTCGAAAAACGGTCCCCTTCGCATCGGCATCGGCGGCCCTGTCGGCTCCGGCAAGACGACACTGACCGAAAAGCTCTGCAAGGCGTTGCGCGACGACTTCTCCATCGCCGTCGTCACCAACGACATCTACACCAAGGAGGATGCCATGATGCTGGCGCGCCTGCAGGCACTGCCGGAAGAGCGCATCGTCGGCGTCGAGACCGGCGGCTGCCCGCACACCGCCATTCGCGAGGACGCCTCGATCAACTTGCGCGCCATTGCCGAGTTGAACAAGAAATTCCCGGACCTCGACATCATCTTCATCGAATCCGGCGGCGACAACCTCGCCGCCACCTTCTCGCCCGACCTTGCCGATCTGACGCTTTATGTCATCTCGGTCTGCCAGGGCGAGGAGATCCCGCGCAAGGGCGGCCCGGCCATCACCCGCTCGGATTTCCTCATCATCAACAAGAGCGATCTGGCGCCCTATGTGAACGTCAACCTCGACGTCATGGAGAGCGATGCCGGCCGCATGCGCGGCAAAAGGCCGTTCGGCTTCACTGATCTGTCGCGCGGCAAGGGATTGCAGGAAGTGATCGACTTCATCGTCGAGCAGGGCGGGCTGCAGTCGGAGCGGCCTGCCGCGTGAGCCACTGACCTACCAGTTTGCGGTTGCTGGCAGCGGCTTCGCACGGCATTCTGACCCAAACAGGAGGATTTTCGATGAGCCTTGCCCGCCTGCACAAGGAACCGCTGAGCAACCTGCCCTATTACGAGGAGCGGGTCGATCTCGCCGCCGCCTTCCGCTGGACCGCCAGGCTCAACATGCACGAGGCGGTGGCCAACCACTTCTCGCTGTCCGTCAACGACGACGGCACCAAGTTCCTGATGAACCCGAACCAGGTGCATTTCTCGCGCATCAAGGCGAGCGACCTGCTGCTGATCGACGCCAACGATCCCGAAACGCTGTCCGGCCCCAACGCGCCGGACCCGACCGCCTGGGGCCTGCATGGCGCCATCCATCGCAACGTCCCGCATGCGCGCTGCGCCATGCATGTCCATTCGATCCATGCCACGGTGCTTGCCTCGCTTGCCGATTCGACGCTGCCGCCGGTCGACCAGAACTCGGCCATGTTCTTCAACCGCCATGTCGTCGATGCCAATTATGGCGGCTTGGCCTTCGAGGAAGAGGGCGAGCGCTGCTCGCAGCTTCTCGCCGACCCCAAGGTCAAGGTGATGGTCATGGGCAATCACGGCGTCATGGTCATCGGCGACACTGTCGCCGATGCCTTCAACCGCATGTTCTATTTCGAGCGCGCCGCGGAGACCTACATCAAGGCGTTGTGGACCGGCCGCCCGCTGCGCACGCTCTCCGACGAGATCGCCGAGAAGACCGCGCGCGAGATGGACGATTATCCCGGCCAGGCCGAGCGCCATCTGGCCGAGCTGAAAGCGATCCTCGACGAGGAAGAGCCGGTCTACCGGAATTGATGCTCCCCCGGCTACGCTATGCACACATCTCCTGTGACTGGCGCGACTGATCAGGCCGAGGCTTGATTGCCATGTGGTTCCCCAATCCGTCGCTGCTTCGCAGCGCCACCTTCCGCCTCCGGAGGGAAAGGAAGGGAGCGTTGCTGGACGAGCGTTGTCGGCAAAAAGCCTGGCGCGCCTTTCCTCTACCCCGTCGATCAGGGGAGAGGTGGCTCGGCGAAGCCGAGACGGAGTGGGGGTCGACCAGCGCTGCATAAGACAATGCATGCGCCAAGCTGCCATTCACGCTATCGCCAAGACCAGCCGCTTGGAAATGTGTGCCGTAGCCCGTTTCACGGGGAGAAGGTGCCGGCAGGCGGATGAGGGGCGGCGCCGACGTCTGAAGCTGCTCAGAGCCCCAGTTGCGTGCGCAGCTCCTCGGCGCTGTTGATGACGATGGCCCCGGCCGGACCCTCCATCGGCGCTTCTGGCCAGAAGATCGTCTTCATGCCCGCCGCCAGTCCGGCCATGGCGCCGGTCAGGCTGTCGTCGACGGCAAAAGCATCCGCCGGATCGACGCCGGCGAGATAGGCCGCGCGCAGGAATGGTTCGGGCAGCGGCTTGCCGTCGATCACGTCGTTGCGGCTGACCGTCATCATGCCCGGATAGGTGAGGCCGACGGCGCGCAGATTGGCGTCGACGATCAGCCGGTCGGAGTTGGACACCACCGCCTGCTCGACGCCGAGCGCCCGCAATTCGTTGAACACCTCGATCGCGCCGGGCCGCGGCTTCAGCGTTTCGGCCATCGGCAGATAATGGTCGTATTTGCGCCCGATCCAGTCGTCGAAGGGCAGAGCGAGGCCGAACTCGTCGCGCAGCATCTCGTAGACCGGCCACGCCGCGATCCCCAGCACGCGCTCATGCAGGTTGGCCGGCGGCGCAATCCCGACGCTGCGCAGCGCGGCCGCAAGGGCAGCCGCATGCAGCGGCTCGCTGTCGACCAGCGTTCCGTCCATGTCCCAGAAAACCGCTTTCGGCATCATGCGAGGCTCCTTTTCCGATCCCTTAAAGCGTTTCCCGGTAGAGATAAACCGTCCCGACGGCAAATGGCCCGGACAGGGGCGAAACGGCCGCCTTCCCAGAGTCAAAATTGCCAAGCAATTGCTCTTTCGATAGACAATTGCGCGCCGCTGCATTCGCTGTAAGCTATGGCGCCCGCTTGAACGTTGCACGGGGTTGGGGAGGCAGGACGTGAATTCGCGACAGGACACCGGCAGCACAAGGTTGGACGACGCCGCGCGCGCCGGCTGGCTCTACTATGTTGCCGGCAATACACAGGACCAGATCGCCGCCAAATTGGGCATTTCCAGGCAGACGGCGCAGCGGCTGGTATCGCTCGCCATGTCGGAAGGCCTGATCAAGGTGCGGGTCGATCATCCGATCGCCAACTGCCTCGACCTCGCCGCGCGGCTGAAGTCGCGCTTCGCGCTCGACCTCGTCGAAGTGGTGCCGAGCGATCCGGCTTCGAACTCGACGACGATCGGCATCGCCGAGGCGGCGGCGGCCGAGATCGAACGCCGGCTGCGCTCGGAGGCCCCCATCGTCATGGCGATCGGCACTGGGCGAACGCTGAAGGCGGCGATCGAGCAACTGCCGCCGATGGAATGCCCGCAGCACAAGGTCGTGTCCTTGACAGGCAACATCTCGCCCGACGGCTCGGCCGCCTTCTACAACGTCATCTTCACCATGGCCGACCGCGTCAAGGCGCGGTCCTTCCCGATGCCGCTGCCGGTCATTGCGTCCTCGCCGGAAGAGCGCGAGATGTTGCTCAACCAGCCGATGATCCAGCCTACATTGGCGCTGGCGGCCGAGGCCGATGTCACCTTCGTCGGCATCGGCGACCTCGGGCCTAAGGCACCCCTCTACGAGGACGGCTTCATTTCGGAAAGCGAGTTGAAGGCGCTGCAGAAGGCCGGCGGCATCGCCGAAATCGTTGGATGGGTGTACGACCGGGAGGGTCGCATGATCGAGGGCATCACCAACGACCGGGTGTCCTCCGCCGCGCTGCCGTCGCGGGAAAGGTCGCTGGTCATTGCTCTGGCCATGGGCGACCGCAAACTGCCGGGCATCCTGGCCGCCGTCAACCGCCGGCTGGTCAACGGCCTCGTCACCGACGAACGGACGGCCGAAGCCCTGCTTGACGGCTGATTGCCCATAAAAAGAGCCGGCTATTGCGAGGGGCCGCGCGGATCGTTGCCGTCGAGAAAACCCATGTCGCGCTGCAGATGCTCGGATAGTTCCCTGACATCGATATAGCCGCGCCTACGGCCCGAAAACCTTGCAAATTCCCGCACGAGCGTGAAAAACCAACCGCGTGCCGGGATGGAGACGAGTTTTTCCTGTACCGTGGTCATGATCGTCAGCCTTCGCTTGAGCAATTCCAGGAAAAGTGTGAGCGGTTTTCCGTCCGGAATTGCGTAAAATCAGAGAGTTAGAGCGATTTGCCGTTTCCGTGAAACGGCGAAGCGCTCTAGCGCTTGAACTGGATTGATCGTCGACCCCAAATATCGGTCTGGCCGGTTCGTGCTTCCAATTAAACCTCGATCATGACCCATAAGGAGGCCTTATGCCCGATCTCAGCTCTCCGCAGCTTGCGCCGCTGCCGCCGCTGCAGGCGATCCGGGTGTTCGAGGCGGTGGCCAGGCACCTGTCCTTCACCAAGGCGGCGCAGGAGCTGGGCATGACCCAGGCGGCTGCGAGCTACCAGATCAAGCTGCTCGAGGAGCGCATCGGCGCTCCGCTGTTTCTGCGCCGTCCACGGCAGATCGAGTTGACCGAGCCCGGCCAGCGACTGGCGCCCGCCGTCAGCGAGGCCTTCGCCATCCTGGGCCAGGCCTATGCCGCGGCGCGCGGCGGCGCCGACGGCCTGCTCTGTGTCACCACCGTGCTGACCTTCGCCTCGAACTGGCTGGCACAGCATCTGGGCTCGTTCCAACTCGCCCATCCCGCACTTGCCGTGCGGCTCGACACGTCGAGCCGCCTGACCGATTTCGCGCGCGAGGATGTCGATCTCGCCATCCGCTCGGGCGGCGGCAAGTGGCCGGGCCTCGAGGCGCACAAGCTGCTCGATGCCGATTTCACCCCGATGCTCAGCCCGAAGCTCGCGGCAAGCATCGGCGGCGTCAACGAGCCGGCGGATCTGCTGCGCCTGCCGATCCTTGATCCCGGCGATGTCTGGTGGGCGCAATGGTTCGAGGCCGCCGGCGTGACCGGGCACGACCTCGCAAAACGGCCCGGCTCCAGCATGGGCGCGCAGGCCTATGAGGCGAACGCGGCCATGGCCGGCCATGGCGTGGCGATCTTGACCAGGGCCCTGTTCAAGAACGAGATCGCCGACGGCCGCCTGGTCCGGCCCTTCGACCTGGTCGGCGACGACGGCCATGCCTACTGGCTGGTCTATCCGACGGCGCGTCGCAACGTGCCGAAGATCCGCGCCTTCCGCGATTGGATCCTGGCCGAGATCGCCTGCCCGTAATCCGGCACCCCTCTTAGCTTCCTCCTCCAAAGATGCCGGCCGCATCGCTGGATCGGGGTCACGTAACGTCATTTCTGCTGCGTTGCAGCATAGATTCAGGGTTGACATAATTCATGCCAAGTGAGTAATTGCCCAAAGCCAAGGCAAATGCTCAACTTGGTTTATGGGAGGAATTTGATGAAACTTCGCACGCTCACCCTGGGCCTGTTGTCGGCCAGCGCTCTCGCTTTCGCCGCGCAAGCCGAATCCATCACCATCGCCACCGTCAACAATGGCGACATGGTCCGTATGCAGAAGCTGACGGACGACTTCACCAAGGCCAACCCCGACATCCAGCTCAACTGGGTCACGCTCGAAGAGAACGTGCTGCGCGAGCGCGTCACCACGGATATCGCCACCAAGGGCGGCCAGTACGACGTCATGACCATCGGCACCTATGAGGTTCCGATCTGGGCCAAGCAGAGCTGGCTCCTGCCGCTCGACAAGCTCGGCGACGACTACGATGTCAAGGACATCATCCCGGCCATTGCCGGCGGCCTTTCGGTCGACGGCAAGCTCTATGCCGCGCCCTTCTACGGCGAAAGCTCCTTCGTCATGTACCGCAAGGACCTGATGGAGAAGGCGGGCTTGAAGATGCCCGATGCCCCGACCTGGGACTTCATCAAGCAGGCCGCCGACAAGATGACCGACCGCGCCAACGGCGTGAACGGCGTGTGCCTGCGCGGCAAGGCCGGCTGGGGCGAGAACATGGCCTTCCTCACGGCCATGTCGAACTCCTTCGGCGCGCGCTGGTTTGACGAGAACTGGAAGCCGCAGTTCGACCAGCCCGAGTGGAAGAACACGCTGCAGTTCTATGTCGACCTGATGAAGGCCGACGGTCCGGAAGGCGCTTCGTCGAACGGCTTCAACGAGAACCTGGCGCTGTTCCAGCAGGGCAAGTGCGGCATGTGGATCGACGCCACCGTCGCCGCCTCCTTCGTCTCCGATCCGAAGGCCTCGCAGGTCGCCGACAAGGTCGGCTACGCGCTGGCGCCCGACAACGGCCTCGGCAAGCGCGGCAACTGGCTGTGGGCATGGTCGCTGGCGATCCCCGCCGGCACCCAGAAGGCCGATGCCGCCGAGAAGTTCGTCTCCTGGGCAACCAGCAAGCACTATGCCGAGCTGGTCGCCTCGAAGGAAGGCTGGGCCAACGTTCCTCCGGGCACGCGCTCCTCGCTCTACGCCAATGCGGAATACCAGAAGGCGGCGCCCTTCGCGAAGATGACGCTGGACTCCATCAACGCCGCCGACCCGACGCATCCGACCGTCAAGCCGGTGCCCTATGTCGGCGTGCAGTTCGTCGCCATTCCTGAATTCCAGGGCCTCGGCACCACCGTCGGCCAGCTCTTCTCGGCCGCCCTTGCCGGCCAGTCGAGCGTCGACGATGCGCTGAAGCAGGCCCAGGACGCGGCCACCGCGGCGATGACCGAAGGCGGCTACATCAAGTAAGGCTCCTCCCGGTGCCGAATGCCGGTCGCGCATCATGACCGGCAGGTGGCCGCCCGAAACCCAGTTCGGGCGGCCACCCTTCAAAATCGGGAAAATTCTGGCACAACTCTGAAAATCCGGCTGACCTTGGGAGGGTGACCGTCATGGCTACTCAGCAAACCCGTTCGCTTGCGCGTTTCATGATGGCGCCATCGGTGATCCTGCTGTTCATCTGGATGATCGTGCCGCTGGCGTTCACGTTGTGGTTCTCGTTCCTGCAATACAATCCGCTGAACCCGATCCGCGACGGCTTTGTCGGTTTCTCCAACTACAGGCTGTTCTACGACAATCCGGCGTTCTTCGCCGCCATTCTCAACACGCTGACCATCGTCGTGGCGGTCCTCCTGATCACCATCATCGGCGGCATTCTCCTTGCGCTGCTGCTCGATCAGCCGATCTGGGGTCAGGGGATCGTGCGCATCCTGGTCATCTCGCCGTTCTTCGTCATGCCGCCGGTGGCCGCACTGGTCTGGAAGAACATGATCATGCACCCGCAATACGGCGTCTTCGCCGACATTGCGCGCTTCTTCGGCGCCCAGCCGATCGACTGGTTCGGCCAGCACCCGCTGACGGCGGTCATCATCATCGTCGCCTGGCAATGGCTGCCTTTCGCAACGCTGATCCTGCTCACCTCGCTGCAGTCGCTCGACGGCGAGCAGAAAGAGGCGGCCGAGATGGACGGCGCCGGCTTTCTCAGCCGCTTCTGGTATCTGACGCTGCCGCACATGTCGCGCGCCATCACCGTCGTCATCCTGATCCAGACCATCTTCCTGCTCTCGATCTATGCCGAGATCCTGGTCACCACCAATGGCGGCCCGGGCTACGCCTCCACCAACCTGCCCTTCCTCGTTTACCAGAAGGCGCTGCTGGAGTTCAAAATCGGCCAGGCGTCCGCCGGTGGCGTGATCGCCGTCATTCTCGCCAACATCGTTGCCTTCTTCGCCATGCGCGCCGTCGGCAAGAACCTCGACAAGTAAGGGAGGACAAGATGGCACGCGCAGTCACCACCCAGCACAAGACCATTGCCACGGCCGCCGCCTGGATCGTCGCCCTGCTGATCTTCTTTCCGATCCTCTATACGATCATCACCTCGTTCAAATCGGAACAGGAGGCGATCCAGGGCTTCGCCCTGATCCCATCCGGGACCTTCGAGAGCTATTCGGAGGTCCAGCAGCAGAGCGGCTACTTCAAGTTCTTCTTCAATTCGGTGCTGCTGTCGGTCGGCTCGACCATCCTGGCGCTGCTGATCGCGGTCCCCGCGGCATGGTCGATGGCCTTCTCGCCAACCAAGCGCACCAAGGACATCCTGATGTGGATGCTGTCCACCAAGATGATGCCGGCCGTCGCGGTGCTGTTCCCGATCTACCTGATCTTCCGCGACACCGGCCTGCTCGACAGCCGCATCGGCCTGATGGTCATGCTGATGCTGATCAACCTGCCGATCGTGGTGTGGATGCTCTACACCTATTTCCGCGAGATCCCGGGCGAGATCCTCGAGGCCGCGCGCATGGACGGCGCCTCGCTGTGGAACGAGATCATCTATGTGCTGACGCCGATGGCCGTTCCCGGCATCGCCTCGACCATGCTCTTGAACATCATCCTCGCCTGGAACGAAGCGTTCTGGACCATCCGGCTCACCACCACCAATGCCGCGCCGCTAACGGCCTTCATCAGTTCCTTCTCCAGTCCGCAAGGGCTGTTCTGGGCAAAGCTTTCTGCGGCCTCGACACTGGCGATCGCGCCGATCCTGATCATGGGCTGGTTCAGCCAGAAGCAGCTGGTGCGGGGCCTCACCTTTGGCGCCGTGAAGTAACGACGCCCGAGCGGCGGACGACGAAGACCATCCCCGGGAGGAAACCATGGGAAACATCACGCTCAAGAACGTCTCCAAGTCCTTCGGGTCGACGGTGATCATTCCGGACATCGACCTCAACATCGATGACGGCGAGTTCGTCGTGTTCGTCGGCCCATCGGGTTGCGGCAAGTCCACGTTGCTCAGGCTGATCGCCGGGCTCGAGGACACCAGCGGCGGCACCATCAGCATCGATGGCCGCGACGTCACCGGCGAGGCGCCGGCCAAACGCAAGCTTGCCATGGTGTTCCAGTCCTACGCGCTCTATCCGCATATGACGGTCGCCAAGAACATCGCCTTCCCGTTGAAGATGGCCGGCGAGGACCAGGCGACCATCGACAAGAAGGTGAAGGACGCAGCCCGCGTGCTCAACCTCACCAACTATCTCGAGCGCCGCCCCGGCCAGCTGTCCGGCGGCCAGCGCCAGCGCGTCGCCATCGGCCGCGCCATCGTGCGCCAGCCTTCGGCCTTCCTGTTCGACGAGCCGCTGTCCAACCTCGATGCCGCACTGCGCGGCACCATGCGCCTGGAGATCAGCGAGCTGCACCATCAGCTCAAGACGACGATGATCTACGTCACCCACGACCAGGTCGAAGCCATGACCATGGCCGACAAGATCGTCGTGCTCAACGCCGGCAACATCGAGCAGGTCGGCTCGCCGATGGAGCTCTACAAGACGCCGAAGAACCTCTTCGTCGCCGGCTTCATCGGCTCGCCGAAGATGAACCTCATCGAAGGCGCGCCGGCTGACAAATACGGCGCCAAGACCATCGGCATCCGGCCCGAGCATCTCAACATATCGACCACGTCGGGCGACTGGAAGGCGACGGTCGGCGTCGCCGAGCATCTTGGCTCCGACACTTTCCTGCACGTCCAGGCGGACGGTATCGGCACCGTGAATGTCCGCGCCGACGGCGAGGTCGGCGTGAAACACGGCGATACCGTCTACCTGACCCCCGACAAGGCCAAGCTCCATCGCTTCGGCGCCGACGGCAAGGCGCTGGCCCAGTGAGGAGGGGAAAGTGAGGCTGAAAGGCAAATCGGCGCTGATCACCGGATCGGCGCGCGGCATCGGCAGGGCCTTCGCCGAAGCCTATGCGCGCGAAGGCGCGACGGTGGCGATTGCCGACATCGACCTCGACGCGGCGCAAGCGACGGCGAAGGCGATCGGCCCGGCCGCTTGCGCGGTCCAGCTCGACGTCACCGATCAGTCTTCGATCGAAGCGGCGGTGAAGGCGGTCGAGGCGAAGACCGGTGGGCTCGACGTGCTGGTCAACAACGCGGCGGTCTTCGACTTGGCGCCGATCGTCGAGATCACCAAGGCGAGCTACGAAAAACTGTTCTCCGTCAACGTGGCCGGCACGCTGTTCATGCTGCAGGCGGCTGCCCGCTCGATGATCGCGCGCGGCAAGGGCGGCAGGATCATCAACATGGCGAGCCAGGCCGGCCGTCGCGGCGAGCCGCTGGTCGCCGTCTATTGCGCCACCAAGGCCGCGGTCATCTCGCTCACTCAATCGGCGGGCCTCGATCTCATCAAGCATCGCATCAACGTCAACGGCATCGCGCCGGGCGTCGTCGACAGCGACATGTGGGACCAGGTCGATGCGCTGTTCGCCAAATACGAGAACCGGCCCAAGGGCGAGAAGAAGCGTCTGGTCGGCGAAGGCGTTCCTTACGGTCGCATGGGCAAGCCCGAGGACCTCGCCGGCATGGCGGTTTTCCTCGCCAGCGACGAGGCCGAATACATTGTCGCCCAGACCTACAATGTCGATGGCGGCCAATGGATGAGTTGACCGGGATGGGCTGAGGGGGAAGGCGCTTCTCTTCTTTCCTCCGGAGAAGACGCCATGGGGCGGGTGAGGGGCGGCATGCTGGAACACCAGGTGTTGCCCCTCATCCTCGCTCTCCCCAAGGAGGCGTAAACAGTCGGGCTGCGGATCGGCCAAAGGGTAAAATGAGATGACCGTGAAACTCTCTTCCTCGAACCTCGCCAGGCTGCCGGCCAAGGTCGCCGGCCCGAAATACGACCGCTCCGCCCTGAAGGCGGGCATCGTCCATTTTGGCGTCGGCAATTTCCACCGCTCGCACCAGGCGGTCTATCTCGACGACCTGTTCGGCACCGGCGAGGGCCATGACTGGGCGTTGATCGGCGCCGGCGTGTTCGAGGGCGAGAAGATCGGCCGTTCCAAGCTCCAGGAACAGGACTGGCTGACCACGGTCGTCGAACAGGACCAGGGTCATATGAGCGCCCGCGTCACCGGCGCCATGATCGATTTCCTGACGCCCGGCGACACGGCCGCGATCATTGACCAACTCGCCGATCCGGCGATCAAGATCGTCTCGCTGACCATCACCGAGGGCGGCTATTTCATCGACCCGGCCTCCGGCAAGTTCAACCCGGCCCATCCCGACATTGTCGCCGACGCCCAGCCGGGTGCCGCGCCGAAGACCGTCTTCGGCATCATCCTTGCCGGCCTGCTGCGCCGGCGCGCCGACGGCATCGTGCCGTTCACCGTCATGTCCTGCGACAACATCCCCCATAACGGCCACGTCACCTCCGACGGCGTGATCGGCCTTGCCAGGCTGATCGACGAGGATCTGGCAAAATGGGTGGAGGACAAGGTCGCCTTCCCGAACGCCATGGTCGACCGCATCACCCCGGCCACCAGCGACCGAGAGCGCAAGATCCTCGCCGACGATTTCGGGCTGGAGGACAATTGGCCGGTGTTCTGCGAGCCGTTCAAGCAATGGGTGCTGGAGGACCGTTTCACCGCCGGCCGCCCGGCGCTGGAAAAGGTCGGCGTGCAGTTCGTCAAGGACGTCTCGCCTTACGAGCTGATGAAGATCCGCATCCTCAATGGCGGCCACGCCACGATCGCTTATCCGGCCGGGCTGATGGACATCCATTTCGTCCATGAAGGCATGCAGGAGCCGCTGGTGCGCGGCTTCCTGTCGAAGCTCGAGCATGACGAGATCATCCCGACCGTGCCGCCCGTGCCCGACACCGATCTGGAGGACTATTACCAGCTCATCGAGCGCCGCTTCTCCAACCCGAAGATCGGCGACACCATCCGCCGGCTTTGCCTCGACGGCTCCAACCGTCAGCCGAAATTCATCATCCCGACGATCGCCGACCGGCTGAAGGCGGGCGAGGGCGTCGCCGGTCTCGCGCTGGAATCGGCCTTGTGGTGCCGCTACTGCTTCGGCACCACCGACAGCGGCGCCGTCATCGAGCCGAACGACCCGAGCTGGGACCGCATGCAAGCGACCGCGAAAGCGGCGAAGGAAGATCCGAAGGCCTGGCTGGCGATGGAGGATATCTATGGCGATGTCGGCCGCTCGCCCGTCTTCGCCGAAGCCTTCGCCCACGCCTTGAAGGTGCTGTGGGCGCAGGGCGCGCATGAAACCCTGACGCGCTATCTCGCCGGCAAGCTCTGAAAGCCTCGATCTCTTTTGACGCAATCCGGGCGGAAAACCGCCCACACTTTTCCTGGAATTGCTTAGCTGGAAGCAACAGCCATGACGCCGGAACTGGTCATCTTCGACTGTGACGGCGTGCTGGTCGATAGCGAGGCGCTTTCCGTCTCGGCGCTGCTTGGCATGATCGAGCTCGCCGGCGGCACGGTCGGCGAGGACGCCGCCTACGAGCATTTCCTCGGCAAGAGCATGAAAAGCGTGCGCGAGATCCTCGGCCGCGATTTCGGGTTGGAGATCAGCGACGAGCATCTGACCGCCATGCGCGTCGACCTGATGCGCAAATTCCGCGAGGAATTGAAGCCGATCCCAGCCGTCAAGGAGGTGCTGCCGAAGCTTGGCCTGCCATGCTGCGTCGCCTCCTCCGGCACGCTGGAGCGCATCCGCTATGCGCTCGACGTCACCGGCTTGCTTCCCTTGCTGGAGCCGCATCTGTTCAGCGCCAGCATGGTCAAGCGCGGCAAGCCGGCGCCCGACCTTTTCCTGCATGCCGCCGCCTGCATGGGGGCGCATCCGCGCCGTTGCCTGGTGATCGAGGACAGCCCCGCCGGCGTTGCCGCGGCCCGCGCGGCGGGCATGCGCGTTTTTGCCTTCACCGGTGGCTCGCACGCGTCCAACCCCGCCCTCAAGGCGCGGCTTGCGTCGACGGAACCGGACTTTATATTCGCTGACATGCTGCAATTGCCCGATCTGATTGCAGGCCTGGGAGCGAGAGAAAAAGCATCTTGACGAAGAGTTTCGTTTGCGCGGTCGATGTCGGCACCGGGAGCGCTCGCGCGGGCATTCTCGACTCCGAAGGCAATCTGCTCGGCCGCGCCGATCATCCGATCGCCATGCATCAGCCCAAGCCCGATCACGCCGAGCATGATTCGGAAGATATCTGGTCGGCGGTGTGCAAATCCGTGCGGTCCGCTCTGCAGAAATCCAGCGTCGCCGCTGACGATATCGCCGGCATCTCTTTCGACGCGACCTGCTCGCTGGTCGCGCGCGACAGGCAAGGCAGCCAGATCAGCGTCTCGGTCACCGGCGAGAAGCGCTGGGACACCATGGTCTGGCTCGATCATCGCGCCATCGCCGAGGCCGATGAATGCACCACGAGCGGCCACGCCGTTCTCGACTATATCGGCGGTGTGATGTCGCCGGAGATGGAAACGCCGAAGCTGATGTGGCTGAAGCGCCATCTGCCGAAGACATGGAACGAAGCCGGCTATCTATTCGATCTCGCCGATTTCCTGACCTGGAAGGCATCAGGCTCGCTCGCCCGCTCGCAATGCACGCTGACGGCGAAATGGACCTATCTCGCGCATGAGGAAAAAAGCTGGCGGCGCGACTTCTTCGAACTTGTCGGTCTCGGCGACCTGTTCGAGCATGGCAACCTGCCGGAAAAGGCCAGCCCCGTCGGCGCCGATATCGGCCCACTGACGGCCAAGGCGGCCGCCGAGCTCGGCCTCACTGAAAAATGCCGGGTAGGCGCCGGCGTGATCGACGCCTATGCCGGCGCGCTCGGCGTTCTGGGCGGCTTTGCCGGCGACGAGAAGGACATTGGCCGGCATCTGGCGCTGATTGCCGGCACATCGTCCTGCGTCATGGCGATGTCGCCCGACCCGCAGCCTTTTGCCGGCGTCTGGGGCCCTTATTTCGGCGCGGCATTGCCGACGCTGTGGCTGTCGGAAGGCGGCCAGTCGGCCACCGGCGCGCTGCTCGACCACATCATCCGCTGGCATGGCGCCGGCGGCGAGCCGGACGCGGCCATGCATATGAAGATCGCCGGGCGCGTCGCCGAACTGCGCGCCGAGGACGGCGATGCGCTGGCTGCAAGGCTGCATGTGCTGCCGGATTTTCACGGCAACCGCTCGCCGCTCGCCGACCCGCATGCGGTCGGCGTCATCAGCGGCCTGACGCTCGATTCCTCTTTCGACAGCCTGTGCAAGCTCTACTGGCGCACCGCCGTCGGCATCGCGCTCGGCGTGCGCCATGTGCTCGAGGCGCTGAACGAGAACGGCTATCTGATCGACACGCTGCATGTCACCGGCGGCCATACCAAGAACCCGCTTTTGATGGAGCTCTACGCCGACGCCACCGGTTGCACGGTTGTCGAGCCGCTGGCCGACGAGGCGGTGTTGCTCGGCACCGGCATGGTGGCGGCGACCGCCGCCGGGATCTATCCCGATCTCAACGCCGCCTGCGTCGCCATGCAACAGGGCGGCAAGATCCGCGCACCCAACAAGGCCGCCGGAGCTCGCTTCGACCGCGACTACCGGATATTCCTCGAAATGCATCGCCAGCGGCAGATGCTCGACGCGATCGGATAGGGCGATTCCAGGAACGCTCTCGCCGTTCTACAGCCTGCGCAGCGACTTGCCTGTCTCGGCGTCGAACAGATGGATGCTTTCCTCGTCGAACGTGTAGCGCACGGGCTCGCTCTGCTGCGGGCATTCGCGGGCCGGCACCAGCGCGCTGATCTCCTTGCCGCCAAAGCCGAACGTCACCAGCGCGTCATTGCCATGGAACTCGATGAGATCGGCGGTGCCTTGCAACAGGTTTCCCGCGCCGGCTTCCGCCGTCTTCAGATCCGGAGGCCGGATGCCGAGCACCACGCGATCGCCGTGCTGCAGGTAGAAGTCGCTGCCCTCGACCGACAGCACTGTCCCCGCGCCGGTCAACGTCCAGCCATCGCCTGTGCGGCCGACCATGGCCTCGATGAAATTCATGTTCGGCGTGCCGATGAAGCCGGCCACGAACAGATTGCCGGGACGGCGATAGATTTCCGCCGGCGAGCCGATCTGCTCGATCACGCCGTCCTTCAACAAGACGATGCGGTCGGCGAGCGTCATCGCCTCGAGCTGATCATGCGTGACATAGACGGTGGTGGTCTTCAGCGACTGGTGCAGCCTGGCGATCTCGACGCGCATATGGTTGCGCAGCTTGGCGTCGAGATTGGACAGCGGCTCGTCGAACAGGAACACTTTCGGCGTCTTGATCATGGCGCGCGCGATCGCCACGCGCTGCTGCTGGCCGCCGGAAAGCTCGGTCGGCTTGCGGCCGAGATAGGACTCGAGGCCAAGCGTTCTAGCGACGGCCTCGACGCGCTTCTTGATTTCGGCCGCCGGCACCTTCTGCCGCTTCAGTCCGAAGGCGATGTTGTCGAAAATCGTCATGTGCGGATAGAGCGCATAATTCTGGAACACCATGGCGATGCCGCGGTCGCCTGGATCGAGATCGTTCACCACCTTGCCGCCGATCGACACCTTGCCGCCGCTGATGTCCTCCAGCCCCGCCAGCATCCTGAGAAGCGTGGACTTGCCGCAGCCGGACGGGCCGAGGAACACGACGAACTCATGCTCTTCGATCGAGAGATTGAGATCGCGGATGACCGTCGTGGCGCCATAGGCCTTGTCGACATGGGAGCAAACGATGGCGGACATTCCTTATCCCTTCTCGCCGGTCAGCAGGATCTGCAGCTTGACGTCCTGCGGCTTGCCTTGCGCGGCGCGCTCGAACGCCTTGATGCTCTCGGAGAAATCATAGGTGCCGGTGATCAGCGGCTTGAGGTCGACCTTGCCTGACGCGATGAGCTGCAGGGCACGGTCGAAGATGTTGGCATAGCGGAACACGGTCTCGATGCGCACTTCCTTGGAGATCGCAGCCGGCACGTTGAGCTCGACCGCTTCCACCGGCAGGCCGACCAACACCACCGCGCCGCCCGGCCGCACGACTTCGAACAGATTGGCGAAGGCCTTCGGGCTACCGCTCGCCTCGAACACGATATCGGCGCCCCAATTTTCGGTCGCGGCCGCAACGGTGTCGACCAGCGACTGCTTGCCGATATTGACCGGCACGATGCCGGGATATTGGGCGGCGATCTCCAGCTTCGGCGCGGAGAAGTCCGAGATCAGCACCTTGGAGCAGCCGCCGGCTAAAGCGGCCAGCGCGATCATGATGCCGATCGGTCCGCAGCCGACGACGACGGCGACGTCGCCCGGAACGATCCTGGCGCGCGCCGCCGCCTGCATGCCGATGGCGAAGGGCTCGACCATCGCGCCCTCGGCGAAGGAGACATTATCCGGCAGCTTGTAGGTGAAGGCCGCCGGATGGACTGCGTAGGGCGCGAGCACGCCATGCACCGGCGGCGTCGCCCAGAAGCGGACGTCCGGGTCGACATTGTAGATGCCGAGCTTCGTCGCGCGCGACGCAAGGTTCGGCACGCCTGGCTCCATGCACACCCGGTCGCCGACCTTCAGGCTTGTGACATTGGCGCCGACCTCGACGATGGTTCCCGAGGCCTCATGGCCGAGCACCATCGGCTGGCGCACGATATAGCTGCCGATGGCGCCGTGCGTGTAGTAATGCACATCGCTGCCGCAGACGCCGACGGTGTGGATGGCGATCCTGACGTCGTCCGGTCCGACGTCTTGCGGCAGCGCGATCTCGCGCAGCGACAATTCGCCTTTTTTCTCAAGCACCAGTGCCCGCATCGGGATAAGCCTCACTTCAATTTTTCTTTTGCCGGAAAACGGAATTCAGGAAGCCGCTCAAAACGCCGAGGAACAGCAGCGGCGGCAGCGACAAGAGCACGACCGAGGCATTGAGGATTCCCCACGGCACGTTCATGCCTTGCTGGGACAGCTCGGAAGCCACGATCGGCAGCGTCTTGGCGTTGGAGCTCGACAGCATCAGCGCGATCAGGAACTCATTCCAGACCAGAACGAAGCTGAAGGCGACGGCGCCTATCAGCGAGCGCGCCGCGACGGGAAGCGCGATCCGCCAGAACACCGAATAGGCGCCGTAGCCATCGACGAAAGCCGCTTCCTCGATCTCCTTCGGCACGCCCTGGAAGGCTGGGATGGCGAGCCACATGATCACCGAGATGGTGAGCAGCGAATAGGTGACGATCAGCGCCGGCAAAGTGTCGTAGAGGCCGACCTGCAGCCAGATCACCATCAGCGGGATGGCCACCGCCACCGGCGGCAGGAAGCGCAGCGACAAGACGAAGAACTGGATGTCGCCGGCAAAGCGGTTTGGGTAGCGCGCCACCGCATAGGCCGCCGGCAGGCCGAGCACGATGCCGATCAGCACCGCCGCGCCGCAGGCGACGACCGAGTTGTAGAGCCCGGTCAGCACGCTGTCGCGGCCGAGGATATAGGTGATGTTGGCGAGCGTCGGCGTGAAGATCACTTTCGGCACGCGCGTGATGATGTCGACATTGTTCTTGAGCGCGTTGAGCGCCGTCCAGACCAACGGGAACACGGCCAGGAATCCGGCCAGCGCCAGGATGGCCTTGGCGACCAGGCGGCCCACTCTTATCGGATATGGCTTCATGCCTGCACCCGCTTCCACAGCATGGTGAAGGTGATGACGGTCGCGATCATCATCAGCACCGCCATGGCCGACGCGTAGGAAACCTTGCCGGATTCGATGAAGCCTTGCGAGAAGGCGTACATGTCGAGCGTCTCGGTCGCGACGCCGGGCCCGCCGCGCGTCATCACATAGATGAGGTCGAAGGATCGCAGCGACTCGATCATCTTGACGAACATCAGGCTGATCAGCGGCGCCTTCAGCATCGGCAAGGTGACGTAGGCGTGGATCTGCCAGCGCTTGGCGTGGTCGAGCCTGGCCGCCTCGATCGGCTGCGGCGGCAAGATTTCGAGCAGCTACAGCACGATGACGGCGAAGAACAGCCCCCATTGCCAGACATCGACCGAGGCGACGGCGAACAGAGCGGTCGCGGGCTTGGACAGCGGATCGAAGATGAGGCCGCCCGTCAGCAGCCGGTAGGGATAGGTGGCGATGCCGTAGAGCGGGTGATAGGCGAACTTCCAGACGAAGGCGGCCGAGACGCGCGGCAAAAGCACCGGGATGATGAACAAGAGGCAATAGAAATTGCGAAGGCGTGGGCCGGCGGCCTCGAACATCAGCACACCCAGTCCGATCGCCACCACCATTGTCGCCACCACGGTGACGATCTCCCATTTCACCGAAACCCAGACGGCGTTGAGGAAACGGCGGTCGGTAAAGAGATCGGCGAAGTTCGAGAACCAGACCCAGGAATAGCCCGTCGTGCTCAGCTCGCGGTTCTGCAGCGCGATGACGATGGCGTAGAGCGTCGGCACCATCGACAGCACGAGCAGGATGGCGAGCGTCGGAACGAGAAATGTGACCGGCAGGGAAGAGCGTCGGCGCATTGCCTATCCTCGGGTATCGGAGCAATTCCAGGAAAAATGTGACGCGGTTTCCGTCCGGAATTGCGTTCAAGCAAAGAGATCGGATCGCTGGCATGAAACCCGCGGCGGGGATCCCGGCATTCCGACGAATGCCGTGGATCGCGCGCCGCGGGCGGGAGGATTACTTCTTCTTCACCAGCTCGTTGGCATAGGCCTCGAGCTCGTTGAGGCCGCCCTTGATGTCGGTGCGCGTGCCGGTGACGAGCTCTTCCAGGATGATGCCCCAGCGGTCGCCGAGATCGGGCCAGCGCGGATCCTGCCAGAAGTTCACCGCCGTGACCTTGCCGGTATCGGCCAGCGCCTGGCCGAGATCGGCGCCGTAGATATCGGCGAATTCCTTGCTGGTGAGGATGCTGGTGCGGTTGAGCTCGCCGAATTGATGCGCGTCGAGCCGGCGCTTCTCGTTCTCTTTCGACGTCGCCCAGGCGATGAACAGGCCGGCGCATTTCTTCGCGGCGTCGTCCGCATTGGCCTTGGTGCCGATGGCGAGCCCGTGGCCGTAGCCGCCGCCGGGCAGGGGCGAGGGCGGCGGCAGGAAGCCGATCTTGCCGACCACCTGCGAGGTCTTCGGGTCCACCGCCATGCCCGACAGCGGCGTCGATTCGACGAGGATGGCGACCTGGCCGGACAGGAAAGCGCCGGTCGATTCATCCCAGCTGCCGGTCTGCGTGCCGGGCGCCGAGTCCTTGAACAGCTTCAGGTAGGTCTCGGTCGCCTTGACGGCGGCGTCCGAATTGAAAGCCGGCTTGTCGCCGTCGAACCACTTGCCGCCATAGGCTTTGAAGAACGGCATCCAGCGCCAGACATTGGCGCCCGAGCCGCGTGCGCCGCGCAGCGCAATGCCGTACATGCCCTTGTCGGCATTGGTCAGCTTCGGCACGTCGGCGATCAGCTCGTCCAGCGTCTTCGGCGGCTGGATGCCGGCGGCCTCCAGCACATCCTTTCGGTAGACCATCAGGTCGCCGCCGCCGGTCAGCGGCGCGAACCACACCTTGCCGTCATAGGTGGCGACCTTCTGGCGGCCCGGATCGAAATCGGCGTAGTCATAGTCAGCCGGGTAATAATCGGTCAGAGGCACGATCCAGCCCGACGACGCGAACAGCGCCACATTGGCCTCGTCGACATAGTAGACATTGTAGTTGCCGACGGTGGAAGCATCGGCGCGCGACTTGGCGCGGCGGTCGTTCTCGTTGAGGTAATCGATCTGGAACGAAGCGCCGGAGAGTTTCTTGAACTCGTCCTTGGAGTCCTCCAGCAGCGTCAGGCCGTCGCGCGGCTGCGCCAGCACCTTGACCGGCGCCGAGCAGACCGGCGCCTGCGCCACGGCTGCGGTTGAAACGGAAGCGGTAAGCACGAAAGCTGCACCCAGGCTGGCAGCGAGCCGGTTTGATTTCATTGATGTTTCTCCTCCAGGAACATGCGCGGGAAGTAGCAAGTCCGCGGGCTAAGCGACCCTCACGTCGCCCGCATGACTGCGACCCGTCGCCAAAATGAGGAGTTGGAAGGGGCGAGACTAGAAGCCCCGTTGCAGCAGACCTGTACTTTTATGCATTGTGCGGCGCAAAAAATGGCACGGGCAGAGTCTGCCCGTCACACGAGTATCAGTGCTATCAAGCGTAGCCGCTCCCGGCTCGATCAGGCCCGCAATGTCAGCCGCTGCCGCGACAGCTTGCGATAGGACGACGGCGTCATCTTGTGCTTGCGCAGGAAGGCGCGGTTGAAGTTGGAGATGTTCATGTAGCCGACCTGGAAGCAGATGTCGGTGATCGGGATCTCGGTATCGGCGAGCAGCTTGCAGGCCTGCCAGAGTCTGAGCTTGGCGACATGCTCACTGAACGAGTTGCCGGTGTTCTTCTGGAAGAATCGGGAAAAAGTGCTTTCGCTCATCCCGGCCAACGCCGCCACCTCCGGCAGCTTCAGATCCTCGGCGAAATGCTGGAACAAATAGGTCAGCGAGCGCTGGATGATATCGAGCGATTCCGCGTCGAGCAGCGGCGAAAAATCCGGGGACGACAACAGCTTATATTCGTCGGTGGTGGCCAGGAGGTCCAGCAATTCGAGGAACAGGCGGAACCTCGCCAGTCCCTGCACCTCTCCCATTCTTTCCATCAGGTCGGCGCCGTCGAGCGCGGTCTGGCCATGGAAGACCATGCCGCGCAGCGAGCGTTCCAGGAATGGTTCCAGCTCGCGCAGTTCCGGCAGCAGCCCGGACGAGCCGCGCAGCCGCTCGGGATCGAATTGGAGAACGATATCGCGACCCTGGATCAGCTCGCCGGGCTGCACCGCGGTCACCCAGTCATGCGGCAGGCCGCCGCCGACGATGGTCAGGTAGCCCGGTCCGAACTCGCCGATATGGTCGCCGACCAGAACCACGCCGGACGATTTCCTAAGAAGATGGATTTCGTATTCGGGGTGAAAATTCCAGACATTGCGCTCCCACGGATAGTCGTCCAGCCGCCACAGGAAACTGTCGCTCGCCTCGGTCACGATATGCTCGAAGGCGGGCACCGTGCGTGGTATCGCGGCGGTGTTCTTTCTGCGCTTGAAGGGCATCCATTCCTCCCGGCACGGTGCGCCGGCTATCCGCGTCGGCGCTATCCGTAGCAGCCCAGCTCCGGCAAGTGAACGTGCCGTCGGCGCCGGATCCCAAGGCTGGCCCGGCGAATGTCCTACGCTTTCACCACCCGGTCGCAGACGATGCCGTTGCGCTGCATGGCGTTGCGCGTGTCGATGATCAGGCGCGAATGATTTGCCAGGAGCCCGTAGTCGACCCCGTCATGGTCTGTGACGATGACGACCGCGTCATAGGCAGCGATCGAGTCGCGGTTGAGGCGGATGCAGTCCTTGCCGGCCAGCGTCGGGTGCTTGCGCGTCTTCGGGATGCGCGCGACGTGAGGGTCATGATAGGCAATGTCGGCGGTGCGTGTCTCGAGCAGCTCGATCAGCTTGAGCGCCGGGCTTTCGCGCACGTCCGACACGTTCTTCTTGTAGGCGACGCCGACGATCAGGATGGCTGCCTGGCTCAGCGGCAGGCCAAGCTGTGTGTCGAGGGCTTCCGAGAGCTTCGCCATGACGTAGTGGGGCATGGAGACGTTGATCTCGCCGGCCAGCTCGATGAACTTCGTCGACACTTCGAACTCGCGCGACTTCCAGGTCAGGTAGAACGGATCGATCGGGATGCAATGTCCGCCGAGCCCTGGACCGGGATAGAACGGCATATAGCCAAAAGGCTTCGTCTTTGCCGCCTCGATGACTTCCCAGATGTCTATCCCCATCGCGGAATAGATGACCTTGAGCTCATTGACCAAGGCTATGTTGACGGCGCGGAAGATGTTTTCCGTCAGCTTCACCACTTCGGCCACCTTGATGCTCGAGACAGGCACGACCCTCTCCACGATCGCGCCGTAGAAGAGCGCCACCAGTTTCGCGGCGACCGGCCCGTCGCCGGCGACAACTTTCGGAATGGTGGCGGTTTCGAAGCCGATGCTGCCCGGGTCCTCGCGCTCGGGCGAATAGCCGAGGAAGAAATCCCTGCCGGATTTGTAGCCCGTCGCTTCCAGTATGGGCTTCATCACCTCGTCGGTGGTGCCGGGATAGGTGGTCGATTCCAGCACGACAAGCTGGTGCTTGCGCAGATGAGCCGCGATGGCGCGCGTCGTTCCTTCCACGAAGGAGAGGTCCGGCTCCCGCTGCTTTGTCAGCGGCGTCGGGACGCAAATGGATATCACATCGCATTCTTCGAGGGCCGCGAAGTCCGATGTCGCCTGGAAACGCCCGCTTGCGCTGATGTCCTGCAGCGCCTCGTCGGCAACGGCGCCGATATAGGACCGGCCCGCCCTCAGCCTCTCGACCTTGCTGTTGTCGATGTCGAAGCCGATCACCCGGAAGCCGGCCCGCGCCGCCACCGCGGCAAGCGGTAGGCCGACATAGCCAAGCCCGATGACGCCAATCGTGGCCGTTCGTGATTCAAGTTTCGAATGAAGTGTCGCGCCGCGAGCCTGCTCGACCAAAGTCATTGTTGCCCTCCACCAGGGCGGCTGACCGGAACCGGTGCCGCATTGCAATGCCGTGAATTCTGACGAACAGGACTTCTGGTAGCCGGCGTCATAACCCCACGTTGTCATGGGCCGCGATGCAACTCCTGTGCCACGAGTTTTCTTCTGCGGCTGAACCTTGCGCAGGGCCGGCAAACAAGGCGACCGCGGCTCGCGGCGGATCAAGATTCTGCGGATTGTCAAGCGCGCTGCTTGTGCCGATTTCGCACGCAGTCGTTCCACTTTAGGTCATCTTAAAAAAGGAACGCCAAAAAAAACAACGATTACAAAAAGGTAATTAACCACTGTTGTTTATCATACTATTAACTATCAGTTGCTTTGCCTGGGGAAATCCTCGTTTCATGGAACAAGGCGCACAATGAGGGGGTGCGGCTTTCTTCTTTTGCAAACGAGGATTGTCGCTCGATGAGCATGAACAGCAACGAAGTCAGATGCCTTATCGCCGGAGGCGCGGGGTGTCTGGGGACTAACCTTGCCCGTCGCCTTCTCGATCAGGGCGCGCAGGTCGATGTCGTCGACAATCTCTCCACCGGTCGCCAGGCGAATGTCGACCAGTTGTCGCGCCATCCAAATTTCGGCTTCATCAAGATGGATATCGCCGATCCGGCAATCTGCCGGCGGTTGCAGCGCCGTCGTTACAGCCATGTCTACAACCTGGCCTGTCCAACGGGCGTTCCCAACATCAAGCGGCTGGGCGAGCAGATGCTGATGGCCTCGTCCGTCGGAACGCTGAACCTGTTGAAGATCGCGCGCAGGTGCAAGGCGAAATATCTGTTCGCCAGCACCGCCGAGGCTTACGGCGATCCGGACGTCTTCCCGCAGCCTGAGACCTATGTCGGGCGGGTCGATCCGGTCGGGCCGCGCAGCCCCTACGAGGAAGGCAAGCGCTTCGGCGAGGCGCTGACCCGCTTCTGGGGCGGCAAATATGGTATCGAGGTGCGCATCGTGCGCATTTTCAACACCTATGGTCCGGCCATGTCGCCCAAGGATCAGCGTGTCATCCCACAGATGTTGACCCGCCTCATCGCCGGCCAGCCCGTGCCGATCTATGGTGACGGAACGCAGACGCGAACCTTTCTCCATGTGGACGATCTGGTGAGCGGACTTCTCACCGTCGTCGAAAAGGGAGTAAGCGGCGAGGTCTACAATGTCGGCGGCGACGAACAGATCACCGTGCGCGACCTCTTCACAACGGTGAAAAAAGCAACCGGCCTTGCGGGCGAAGCAGCCTTTCGCGAGCATTTCATCGAGGATCACCGCGGCCGCTGGCCGGACACGACCAGGCTTCGGGCCCTCGGCTGGCGGCCGAACATCTCGTTGGAAGCAGGCATCCGCCAGAGCTACCAGGACCTGCTTCGCGCGATGGGCATCAAGCCGGCCCGCTCGGCTCTCGGCCCCGCGCACAGGAGGGACGGCGGCGCGCCGGTCCCGGGCGATCGGTTGCAGCCCGCCGCGCCATGAGCCCGACGGCCGCCCTCAATATGACCTTGATGGTTCTCAGCGCGTCGCTGGGCATAAACATCGCATTCTGGTGCACGGTCGGGCTGCTGCGCTTCATCGCCGAACTCGGCAGCAGCAAGGCCGCCGCGATCCCTCGCGCCATCAGGGTCGCCGATGTCGCGGTCGTCATCCCCGCGCATAATGAAGAGATCGCGCTTCCCAAATGCATTGCCGCCCTCAAGGCGATCATCCCGGCCCGGCAGATCTATGTCGCCAGCGACGGATCGAAAGACGCCACGGTTTCCATCGCCCGGAGCCTGGGCTGCAGGGCTCTTGATATCCGGCCCAACGGTGGCAAGGCCAAGGCCATAGACCGGGCGATCAAGCACTATCGCCTTTGCGAGCGGTTCAAGGCGGTGCTGATCCAGGACGCAGACTCCGAAATCGACCCACACTATTTCGACCACGCCCTTCCGCTGTTCGACGATCCGGGTGTCAGCGTCGTCGCGGGCCATGTCCTGTCGCGCTGGCGCGATCAGCGCCTGCCGACGCTGGATATGCTCTTCGCCGCCTATCGCACACGTCTCTACAGGATCCTGCAGACGGCGTTCCAATATGGCCAGTCCTGGAAATGGACCAGCGTGAGCTATATCGCGCCCGGCTTTGCAAGCATGTATCGCACCCAGGCCCTGACCCAGATCGACATCACGGCCCCGGGCCTTGTGATCGAAGACTTCAACATGACCTTCGAGGTGCAGCACAAAGGGCTGGGCCGCGTCGCCTATACGCCGAGAGCGCGATGCTCGTCGGAAGATCCGTTCAACCTCTCCGACTACCGCAAGCAGGTGCAACGCTGGTATCTGGGTTTCTGGCAGACGGTGCACCGGCATGGCGTCTGGCCAAGCCGCTTCTGGCTTTCGCTCGGCGGCTTGCTGGCCGAATTGCTCGTCATATCGGTTTTCGCGCTCGCTCTGCCGCTGGCCGTCCTGGCGTATCTGGCGACAGGCCTTGAAGTGCCCGCATTCTCGATCGGCCAATTGGCGATACGGCCGGTCTCGCCCGTCATTCTCCTCGCTCTGTTCCTCGCCGTCGATTATGCGCTCACACTGGTCGTCGCGGTCATCGAGCGGCGGCCGAGCCTGATGCTCTACGGCATCGCCTTTCCCGCCATCCGGCTTCTCGACGCCGCTCTTTTCCTGCGCGCCCTCGTCAAATCCTTCTCCGCGAAATCCGATGGCCGCTGGGTGAGCCCGGCGCGGTACGCAATTCCCGCCGCCGACAGGAGGCACTCATGACCATAACCCGGCGTTCGATCCTTCTCGGCGGCATCGGCATCCCGCTCCTGGCCGTTGCCGGACGAGGTGTCGCCACGGCCGCGGCGCGCCTGCCCAATCCGCTGATCGTGACCGTCAGCGGCGTCGGCGCCAGCGCCGACACAGGCAAGCTCGAAGCTGTCGCAAACGCCTTCTCGTCCACCGGTCTGCCGATCGCCATGACCATCAAGATGGCGGGCGATCCCGGCGACATCCCAGGCTACAGCTCCGGCCTGGCCAAGTGGATCAGGCAGTCCGTGGAACTGGCTCCAAACGCCATCGAATTCGGAATCCATACCACGAAGATCGCGCCGGCCGATCCTTATCTGCAGGCCCGGCAGGCCGGCGAGATGCAGGCCGCCTTCTCGCTCATGATCAACGCGTTCGACCGTTACAAGTCCAAGGCCGTCATCACCGCGCTGACGCTGACCACCAATCAGCCGCTGCAATCGCCTCAGGACGCCGCCTCGATGAGGTCGGCCGGCATTCGCACCGTCATTCGTCTTGCGGGCGAGCCCGACGACAAGGTCGGCAAGCAGCCTTCGGATGGAGGCTATTGGATGACCAACACCGGCCTTGTGAACACCGTCGCCTCGGTGCGAACATCCGCCACATCGGGCAATGCGACGGCCGCGCTGACGGCCCCGGCCGCGCTTGCGCGGAATATCACGGCTCTTGCCGCCAACATCGACCCGGTCATCGTTGAAATTCCCTTTGACGCGCTCGCCGGCCTGTCCAATGCCGATGCGGCCGACTACGCGGCCGGCGTCGCCATGGCAGTGCTTGCGGCGGTTTCATCCGGCGCCGTGCGTGTCCTGACGCCGCAGAGGCTCTATACGCAGAGCCGCGCTGCCGGCAGGCGCTACATCGTGGTCAGGGTGGACGACCTGCGTCTCGACAGCGACACCGATCCGAGCCACATGGCTTTCGTCAAGGGCCTCATCGAAGCCGGCTATCCAGTCACCAACGCCATCATCCCGGCCCCCAAGGCGGGCCTGCTGTCGGCGGACGAAAACAGCAAGGCCTTTCTGCGATCGATGCTGGCGGACCAGCGATACGATATCGCGGGGCATGGCTGGCATCATACGCCTTCCGAACTGCTCGGAAACTCGCTCGCCAAGGACGTCGACCTCATCAGGGACTGCATGAGCGAAATCTACCGCTCCACCGGCAGGCTGCCGCTGACCTATATTCCTCCGAACGACGATTTCGACGACAACACGCTCGATGCCGTGGCCGGCACAGGGACGCCGATGTTCGCCGCCGAGAAGGGCGACATGCGCTGGTTCAACGGTCTCGACAGGCGTGGAATCTTGCATGTGTCCAATACCGTCAAGTTCGAAGCCGCCTGGACCGGCGACCTTCCCTACTTCTCGCAAGAACAGGTCTTCGATTATCTTGGAGAGGACAATGATGCGGTCTTCTGCATCCACCCGGACACCGCCAAAACGCCCGAAAAGAAGCAGGTGATACTCGACTCCATCACCCGGATGGCAGGCCTGCCGGGCACGACGCTGGTCAATTTCGCGCAATACTACAAAGCCGTCTGCCCAGCCATGCCGAAGGTGGATCGCATCCGGCAAGCCCGTGCCGAGGTATCGGTGAAGGACTGGAGAAAACCCGATCCGTATTGGCTGGAGGAGGAAGCGCTGAGGGCCGATGCCGAACTGGCCTGGACCTATTTCGACTGGGGCGCAAGGCATTACAACGGCATGGCGCCGGCCACGTCCTGGATCGAATCCGGCAAGCAGGCCGGATATCCGTTTGTCACCATGTGGGATATCGGATCGCACATCCTGGCGGCGGTTTCCGCCCAACGCCTGCGCATCATCGACCAGACCGAATTCGAGACGATGATCAATCGGATCCTGGCATTCCTGGGCCAGGGCGATTTCAGCTTCGCCGGGGTGAAGATTCCAAATACCGAGCGGCGGCTGAGTTCAAGGGGCGGCGAGCGCGATGGTTTCGACAGCGCCGATACCGGGCGCCTGCTCGTCGCGCTGAAGATCCTGGACAGCTACACCGCGGGTGCCTTCCCGGTGTTCAAGCTGGTGCGGCATTGGTCGTTCGGACCCGTCCTCAAGGATGGCGAGATGCATGTGGTGAGCGACACCGGCAAGATTTCGTCGGGACAGTACAACAGCTATGCCGGCTATGCCGGCCGCGGATACAGCCTCTGGGGCGAGGCGATATCGCCGGTCTTCGGCACTGCGGATCCGAGCAACGACATGGACGCCGCCCTCGCGGCCATGGTGGAAATCCAGCGGCGCGGCCGCATAGCGACCGAGCCTCATGTCACCGAGGAAATCGAGCTGGGCGCATCACCGCATGGGCGGCTGATCGCGGACATCCTCTACGCCGCCCAGATGAAGCGCTTCCAGGACACCGGCATCCTGACCTGCGTTTCAGAGACCGCCATGGCCGGGCCGCCCTATTTCACCTACCAGGGCTACCAGTTGACCCACGATGGCGGCACTTTCCCGGTCGACACGTTGAAGACCTCGGCGCCCGAGAAGGCGGCGAAGCTTTCCGACTCGCTGCGGCTGGTCAACTCCAAGGGCGCCTATCTGTGGCTCGCGGCGCGGCCGGGCGACTACGCGCAAAAGCTCGTGGCCCATGTCAGGGAGCGCGCCAGGATGAAGGGAATAGGTTTTTCCGCAGGCATATCCGAGCGGACCGGCAAGCGGATCGAGGTCACCGATATCAACACCAACGGCGTCATCCTCGAATCTGTCGCCTATATACTCGGTGGCCGCAAACCACTGATTTCGCGCGCAGAGGCCTGAACTCCGCCGGTCCTTGCGGCGGTGGAATCGCGCTGCCCGGCGTTTCTGTCACCTGGCACGGAAGCGGCAGCCGTCGCGCCGGATTGCGTCGGCTGGATCAATCGCTACCCGGGTCCCTCCCTTGCCAACATGTCGCATTTCGTTCACAAGGCGACGCAAATGGCGCCATTTCGCGCCGTTGTTGTGCGGCTTCCGGCCCTTTGGCCGACGCGCCGTGTTCTGAAAGAGCAGAACAATGTCTGCGATCGAAGCCGGCGCTCGCGCGCCGGAAAACCTTTGGCGTCAGGAAATCAGGGCGACGATCACGCTTGCCTGGCCGATGGTGCTGACCAATCTCGGCCAGACCGCCATGACCGCGACCGACGTCATGATGATGGGCCGTCTGGGGTCCGATACGCTCGCCGCCGGCGCGCTCGGCGCCAACCTCTACTTCATGCCGCTGATCTTCGGCCTCGGCCTGATGCTGGCGACCTCGCCGATGATGGCGACCGAGCTCGGCCGCCGCCGCCATTCGGTGCGCGACCTGCGCCGCACCGTGCGCCAGGGCCTGTGGCTGGCGATCCTGATCTCGATCCCGATCTGGATTTTCCTCTCGCATGGCAAAGAGGTGCTTCTGGCCATGGGCCAGAAGCCGGAGCTCGCGCATCAGGCCGGCATCTACCTGCACTGGCTGCAATGGGCGGTGCTGCCCTTTTATGGCTATATCGTGCTGCGTTCCTTCATCTCGGCGCTGGAGCGGCCGGGCTGGGCGCTGATCATCGTTTTCGTCGCGGTCGCCTGCAACGCCTTCTTCAACTGGGTGTTCATGTTCGGCAATCTCGGCGTCAAGTCGATGGGCATCGCCGGCTCCGGCCTTGCCACCACTTTGTCCAGCACGCTGATGTTCGTCGGCCTGGCGGCGGTGGTGATGCTGGAGAAGAAGTTCCGCCGCTACCGTCTGTTCGGCCGCTTCTGGCGCTCCGACTGGCCGCGTTTCCGCGGACTGCTGAGACTCGGCATGCCGATCGCCGGCATCCTCGCCTTCGAGGTCACGATCTTCAATGCGGCGGCCTTGCTCATGGGCCTGATCGATGCGGATTCGCTGGCCGCCCACGCGATCGCCATCCAGATCGCCTCGATCTCCTTCATGGTGCCGCTCGGGCTCAACCAGGCGGTCACCGTGCGGGTCGGCCTGGCGCACGGCGCCGGCAACCCGGATGGCGTTTCGCGCGCCGGCTGGACTGCCTTCGTCATCGGCGTCTCATTCATGGCGCTGATGGGCCTGGTGATGATTCTGTGGCCGCATGCGCTGATCAGCGCCTTCATCGATCTCGCCGATCCGGCCAATGCCAGGGTGATCACGCTTGCCGTGTCGTTCCTTATGTTCGCCGCGCTGTTCCAGATTTTCGACGGCGCCCAGGCGGTCGCGGCCGGCATGCTGCGCGGCTTGCATGACACCAAGGTGCCGATGATCTATGCCGCGATCGGCTATTGGGGCGTCGGCCTGCCGCTCGGCGTGCTGCTCGCCTTCCATTTCGGCCTGAACGGCGTCGGCATCTGGATCGGCCTGGCCTCGGGGCTGGCCGTGGTGGCGGGGCTGCTCCTGGCGCGCTGGCTCAGGCGCGACCGCATCGCGCCGGCGTTGGCCCCCGGGCATTGACAGGAAAGGCTGCCGGCACGATCGGCAGCCTTTGCGCCGGCTCAGCGCGCTCCGACGCGTTGCTCCAGCCGCCGCGCGTATTGCGTCAGCGGGAAGCACATGACGAAGAAGATCAGCGCCACCAGCCCGTAGACCTTGAACGGCTCGAAGGTCGCGTTGTTGATGGCGTTGGAGGTCCTGACCAGTTCCTCGAAGCCGATGATCGAGGTCAGCGCCGTCGATTTGATGAGCTGCACCAGGAACCCGACCGTCGGCGCGCGGGTGATCGCGAAGGCCTGCGGCAGGATGATCAGCCTGAGCTCCTGCAGATAATGCAGCCCGAGGCTCGCGCCGGCGTCCCACTGACCGCGCGGCAGCGCGTCCACGCCGCCGCGCCAGATCTCGGCCAGATAGGCGCTGGCGAAGAAGGTCAGCCCGAGCGCCGCCGCCGTCCACGGTTCGATGCGCAGCCCCAGCATCGGCAGGCCGAAGAACATCAGGAAGAGCTGCATCAAAAGCGGCGTGCCCTGGAACAGCGCGATATAGCCCGCGGCTATCCGCTTGCCCCATTTGTTCTTGGCGATGCGGAAGAACAGCACGATCAGCCCGACCAGCGCGCCGCCGATGAAGGCGGCGAGCGACAACAGCACCGTCCAGCGCGCGGCGAGCAGCAGGTTGCGCAGGATGTCCCAGAAGGTGAACTCGATCATGAAACACCTGCTCCAAGCGCCTGGCGCCCGCCGGCAACGAGCAGCCGGCGCAGCCCAATCGACAGGCCGAGATAGACCAACGTCACCACGAAATAGGTCTCGAAGGCGCGGAAGGTGCGGGCCTGCAGCATGTCGGCCTCATAGGTCAGCTCGCGCACCGCGATCTGCGAGACCACGGCCGATTCCAGCATCATGATGACGATCTGGCTGGTCAGCGCCGGGTAGATCACCTTCAGCGCCTGCGGCAGCACGATCTTGATGAACACCTGGCGAGGCCTGAGGCCGAGCGCCAGTGCGGCTTCAGCCTGGCCGCGCGGCACGGCGTCGAGCCCGGCGCCGACGATCTCGATCGTATAGGCCGCCATGTTGAGCGTCATCGCCAGCATCGCGGCCAGGATCGGGTCGAGCCTGATGCCGAGGCTGGGCAGGCCGAAGAAGATGAAGAACAGCTGCACCAGGAACGGCGTGTTGCGCATCACCTCGACATACCAGCCTATGGCCCGACGCAGCAGCATGGGGCCGTTCCGCCGGCCCGCGGCGCCGAGAATGCTGAGCAGCGTTCCCGCCACCGTGGTCACGACGATCAACAGGATCGTCGTGGCCGCGCCGTGAGCGATATCGCCCACAGCGCCTGGAAGCCAGCCGAAGGCCACGGCAACTCAATCCTTGAGGTTGTCGGGATTGAGCGGCGTCTTCAGCCAGGCCTTTGAACTCTCGTCGAGCTTGCCGTCGGCGAGCATCTTGGCGACCGCGTCGTTGACCGCCTTCTTCAGCCGGTCCTCGTTCTTGTTGAGGCCGATATGCGAAGGCGAAGTGAGCAACTGGAATTTCTGCTCCGGCTGCAGCGCGTCCTGCTTGGCCAGAACCTGGGCGCCGACATCGTTGCCGACCACCATCAGCTGGGTTTGGCCGGAGATGAAGGCCTGGATAACCGCATTGTAGTTGTCGAAGCGGCGGATGTCGGTGGAAGCCGGTGCTGCTTCCGTCAGCGAGGTGTCCTCCAGCGTGCCGCGATTGACGGCGATCGACTTGTCGGCAAGGTCTTCCTTGTCTTTGACCGCCATTGCCTTCGGGCCGATGACGGCGATGTAGTAGGGCGCGTAGGCGGCGGCGAAGTCGATGACCTGCTCGCGTTCCTTGGAGTAGCCGACGCTCATCAGGATATCGACGCGCTTGTCGGTGAGATACGGGATGCGATTCTGGCCGGTGACGCTGACCAGGTTGAGCTTCACCTTCAAGGCATCGGCGATCGCCTGCGCGACGTCGACATCATAGCCCTTGATGCTCATGTCGGCGCTGGCCGACGAGAAGGGTGGGAAGTCGGAGAAGATGCCGACATTGATGGCGCCGGCCTTGGTGATGTCGTCGACGGCATCGGCCTTCGCCTGAGTGGCGAGGCCGGCGCCGAGGATGACGGCCGCGGTGATGACGGATTTCAGTGCGTTGCGAAGAGTCATTGTTGTTCCCCTGCTGGAAGCTTGTTGTTGCATCCGGCCGCCGGCTCCAGCGCGGCGGCCGTGTTGGTATGGCATTAGCCCTTCTTGATTGCCGGGCTGAACACCATCAGGCTGAGAATCTCGAACAGGACCTGGGCGCCGACATGGGCGGTGTTGGTGGTCGCGTCATATTGCGGCGCCACCTCGACGACGTCGCCGCCGACGATGTTGAGGCCCTTCAGGCCGCGCAGCAATTCGAGCACCTCGCGCGTCGTCAGCCCGCCGACTTCCGGCGTGCCGGTGCCGGGCGCGAAGGCCGGATCGATGCTGTCGACGTCGAAGGAGATGTAGGCCGGGCCGTCGCCGACGATTTTGCGCGCCTTCTCGATGATTGCCGGGATGCCGAGCCCGGTCACCTCTTCGGCATGCACGACGGTCATGCCGGACTCGTAGGTGAACTCCCACAGATACTCGGCCGAGCCGCGAATGCCGATCTGGATCGTGCGCGAGGGATCGAGCACGCCGTCCAGCACCGCGTTGCGGAATGGTCCGCCGTGGTGGAACTTGGTCATGTCGAACAGCCCGCTGGTGTCGCAATGGGCATCGATATGGATCATGCCGACCGGCGCTTTTTTGCCGACCGCCTTCAGGATCGGGTGGCTGATCGAGTGGTCGCCGCCGACCGAGAGCGGCAGCACGCCGGCGTCGACGATCTGGTTGGTGCGCTTTTCGATGTCTTCATGGCTGATTTCCAGCCGGTAGCGGCTGCGGAACGGCGTGTCGCCGATGTCGGCGACGCGAAGCTCATGCGTCGGCGCGCATTCCAGCACATGGTTGTAGGGTCCGATGCGCTCGATGGCGCGCAGCGCGCGCGGCCCGAAGCGCGAGCCGGGACGGTTGGTGACGCCGAGGTCCATCGGCACGCCGATCATCGCCACCTGCAGGTCGCCGAAATCCGGATTGTCGGCCGATATTTCGCGATAGGGCGCGGCGAGGAAGGTCGGGATGCCGGAATAGGGCGCCAGTCTTGTGCCCGACTTGTTGAAGATCTTGTCGGCGACCTTGCGGAATTTCGGGTCGAACATCTCGCCGCCATGGCTCTCGCCATATTTGCGGCGCAACGCTTCGAGCTTGCCGCGATCGTAACCCATGTCCGGTCTCCTCTCTTGCCTGCCTGCAGCGCTGCCCACATGGACGATTTGCCAAGCCAGCCTGTTGTCCGGCTGGATCGTTGCCCGCCGGCTGTGCTGCGGATTTCACGTCTCTTGAAGCTGTTCCGGGCAAAAGTGTCGGGCAGCCGCTTTGAAAAATCAATTGATATTGTTAGGGTCTTGGCTGTGAGAAAATCTCACGAAGTAGGAGCCGACCCATGGCCAAGCGCCTGCCGCCCCTGAACCCGCTGCGCGCCTTCGAAGCCGCGGCGCGGCACGCCTCGCTGACCAAGGCCGCGGGTGAGCTGAATGTCACGCACGGCGCCGTCAGCCACCAGATCAAGGCGCTCGAGCAATCGCTTGGCGTGAAACTCTTCGAGCGCACCGGTCAGCGCGTGAAGCTGACGCCGCATGGCGCCGAATTCCTGCCGGCGGTCTCCTCCGCCTTCGACGGCATCGCCGCCGCCACCCAGCGCATGACCAGGCCGGCAAGCGCCGGCGCGCTGTCGGTATCCTGCGTGCCGGCGCTGCTCTTGCTCTGGATGACGCCGCGGCTCGGTTCCTTCACGGCGCAATATCCGGACATCCAGTTGACGCTGATCCCATCCAACGACGCCCGTGATATTCGCGCCCCGCAGATCGACGTCTGCGTGCATTATGGCGACGGCAGCTGGAGCGATTGCTGGATACGCAAATGGTCGGGGCTGGAACTTTTTCCCGTGGTCAGCCCGACGCTGATCAACAACCGGCCGATCCGCGGCGTCCGCGACCTTGCCGATCACGTCTTCCTGCACGGCGACGACGGCCGCGAATGGCACACCTGGCTGGCCGCCGCCGATGCGCTCGATCTGGAGCGCGGCCGCCGCCATCATCTCGGCGATGCGCGCATGGCGACGGAGGCCGCCGTGCACGGCCATGGCGTGGCGCTCGGCGATTCCGTCACCGCGCGCGCCTTGCTGGCCAGGGGCATGCTCGTCGCGCCTTTTACCTTGTCGGTGCCGGCAGTCGATGATTTCTACGTCGTCTGCCGCAACGAAATGCGCTCGGCGCCGATCGTCCAGCTCTTCATCGACTGGCTGTTCGCCGAGAAGGAGCAGGACGAGGGCCGGGCCGACGCGCCGGTGGCCGGCCGCGTGCCCAGCCGCAGGAAACGCCCCGCCCTGAAGGTGATCGGGGCTAGAGCAATTCCAGGAAAAGTGTGAAGCGGTTAGGCTCGGCGACTTCGCCATAACCTCCGTCTGGAAATGCGCTGGCGCGGCGTCTTGATGGTTGGACTTGCATAGCTGCTTTTTGTCGGGCCAGCTTGCAAAGCAGCAAGCGCGTTCGAAAATACAGTGCTAAGAGGCATTCCCGCGGCCAGAGCATGATCCCGAAAAGTGGGAACCGGTTTTCGGAAAAGATCATGCTCAACAAAAAAGTTAGATCAGGATGGCGATTCAACGAAACGTCATCCTGATCTAGCAAGCAACGAAAGCGCATTGAGACATGGCAAAGACCGATATAGCGCGGCGCGTCTACAACCACACCTGGAAGCTCGACCCGATCGTCCGCAGCCTGCTGGACACCGACTTCTACAAGCTCCTGATGCTGCAGATGATCTGGGGCATGTATCCCAAGGTCGACGCCACCTTCTCCCTGATCAACCGCACCACCTCGGTGCGCCTGGCCGACGAGATCGACGAAGGCGAATTGCGTGACCAGCTCGACCATGCCCGCATCTTGCGTTTTTCCAAGAAGGAGATGATCTGGCTGGGCGGCAACAATTTCTATGGCCGCAAGCAGATCTTCGAGCCGGAATTCCTGGCTTGGCTGGAGAATTTCCGCCTGCCCGACTACGAGCTTTCCAGGCGTGACGGTCAGTACGAGCTCTCCTTCCCCGGTCCCTGGATGTACACCACGCTCTGGGAAATCCCGGCCTTGGCCATCATCAACGAGCTGCGCTCCCGCGCGGCGATGCGCTCCTACGGCCCGTTCGCGCTCGATGTGCTTTACGCCCGCGCCAAGGCCAAGATGTGGGCCAAGACCGAGCGGCTGAAAGCGCTGCCCGGCATCCGCATTTCCGACTTCGGCACAAGACGCCGCCACTCCTTCCTGTGGCAGCGCTGGTGTGTCGAGGCGCTGAAGGAAGGCATCGGCGATGCCTTCACCGGTACCTCCAACGTGCTTCTGGCCATGGACAACGACCTCGAAGCTTTGGGCACCAACGCGCATGAGCTGCCGATGGTCTTCGCCGCGCTGGCCAATTCCGAGGAGGAATTGCGCGAGGCGCCCTACAAGGTGCTGCAGGACTGGCAGCGCTATTATGGCGGCAATCTCCTGATCGTGCTGCCCGACGCCTTCGGCACGGATTCCTTCCTGCGCGACGCGCCGGACTGGGTCGCCGACTGGACCGGCTTCCGCCCCGACAGCGCCCCGCCGATCGAGGGCGGCGAAAAAATCATCGACTGGTGGCGCAAGAAGGGCAAGGACCCCAAGCAGAAGCTGCTCATCTTCTCCGACGGTCTGGAGGTCGAGACCATCGAGGAGACCTACAGGCATTTCCGCGGCAAGGTGCGCATGTCCTTCGGCTGGGGCACCAACCTCACCAATGATTTCGAAGGCTGCGCCCCGACCGAAACCGACAGCCTCGACGCCATCTCACTGGTCTGCAAGGTCACCGAAGCCAATGGCCGGCCGGCGGTGAAGCTCTCGGACAACCCCGCCAAGGCGACGGGGGATGAAAAGGAGATCAAAAGGTATCTGAGGATTTTCGGCGAGAAGGGGCGGGTGGAGCAGTTGGTGAAGGTGTAGAGGCTTAAGGCCCGGACGAATGGAATTCCTGGATAAGCCGAGTTCCTTCGCGCCCCCCTCTGTCCTGCCGGACATCTCCCCCACAAGTGGGGAGATTAGACGTCACCTTCGCTTTCGCCAATCACCGACGAAGCAAGAAGAGCGCCGAGCGCCCGAGCTGCTGATCTCCCCCCTTGTGGGGGAGATGTCCGGCAGGACAGAGGGGGGCGCCGTAGAGCGCCATCGCTGCAGACTGGCCATTAAGGCGCTCGCCCTTGCCCTCCTCCCCACCCCAGCCTTCGCCCATGCCTCCGACCGCGGCCATGTCCTGCTGCTGCCCACCGGCTACTACCTCGCCGGCGGAGCGCTTGCCGTGGCCGTCAGCTTCCTCGTCCTGGCCCTGCTGCCGCCAGCCGCCCTCGACAATTTCTGGCGCAAGCGTCTCTCGCTCCTCACCTTCAGCCACCGCCCGCGCGCCATCGTCAGCCTGATTTCCTTTGCCGGCTTCGCACTTCTCATCGCCGCCGGCCTTTTCGGCAGCCGCGACCCGCTTTCCAACCCGCTGCCGCTGGTGGTCTGGACGCTGCTTTGGGCCGGTTTCACGCTGCTGCAGGGCGTGCTCGGCAATCTCTGGGCGTGGCTCAACCCGTGGTACGGGCCTTGGCGCGTCGCCTCTCGTGTCTTCGGCATTCATGCGGGCGATGCAAAGCGGTCACGCCTGCCGTCATGGCTCGGCTACTGGCCAGCCTTCGTGCTGTTCTTCGCCTTCGCTTGGTTCGAGCTGATCGATCCCGCGCCCGACGATCCCGCGCGGCTGGCATACGCCGCCGGCATTTATTGGCTGGTCAGCTTCGTCGCCATGCTCATCGTCGGCTACGACGGCTGGAGCAAACGGGGCGAATTCCTGACCGTCTTCTTCTCCATGGTCGCCCGCTTTGCACCTTTCGAGTATCACGAATGCCGGCTGAGACTCTGCTGGCCCGGCGCCAAGCTGCTCGCCGCTGAGCCGCTGCCACTGAGCGGCACCGCCTTTCTCCTCCTGGCCCTGTCCTCGGTATCCTTTGACGGCCTGTCGAAAACCTTCTTCTGGCTCGCTCAGTTCGGCATCAACCCGTTGGAATTTCCCGGCCGCACCGCGTTGATCAGCATCGGCAGCTTTGGCCTCGTCCTGACCTTCATCCTGCTTGCGGCGGCGTTCGCGCTAGCCGTCTTTCTCGGCCAACGCCTCGCCGGCGATGTGCAGTCGTTCGGAAAAGCCGCCGGCCTGCTGGTCTGGTCGATCGTGCCGATCGCGCTTGCCTACCACATCGCGCATTACCTCACCGTGCTGCTGGTTGACGGCCAGTACGCCCTGGTCGCTCTCTCCGATCCCTTCGCGCTCGGCTGGAACCTGTTCGGCACCGCCGACAGGATGGTCGAGGCAGGCGTCGTCGCCGGCGCTCAGTCGGCCTGGTGGCTGTGGAATCTTCAGGCAGGCGTCATCATCGCCGGCCATGTGCTGGCCGTGCTCGTCGCGCATGGCCTTGCCTGGCGTCTCCGCCCGCAGCCATCGCGAGCCGCGCTCAGCCAGCTCCCGCTCACACTGTTGATGATCGCCTACACGATCTTCGGCCTGTGGTTGCTTGCCACGCCGACCGCCGGATGACACAAGGGCGCGCTCCAATGCCGTTGGGTAAAGCTCGCTTGCCAGGTCAGGGCTTTGGTGATTTAGTTTGTACACATGCAATTTCCCATCCTTCGCAAGAGGATGGTCTAGCCGCCTTATCGCTGGTCAAAACTGAAAAAACAGGGGAACCGACATGGCCGACAAGAACGGATTTTTCGACCTCTCGAAAACCACACTATCCCGCCGCACCGCGCTGAAGGGCATCGCCGCCGGCGCCGGCCTGGCGCTGGCGCCAGGCGTCGTCCGCTACAGCCAGGCGCAGAGCTCGGCGCCGATCAGAATAGGCTTCCAGTCGCACCGCACCGGTATCGGCGCCGCCTATGGCCGCTGGTACGAGAAGACCAGCGCCGCCGCCGTCAAGGCGATCAACGATGCCGGCGGCATAGGCGGCCGCAAGGTCGAGCTGGTCATCGAGGATGACGGCACCGACCCGGCGCGCGGCGCCGAAGTGGTGGCCAAGTTCGCCAAGCAGCACAAGACCGACATCGTCTTCGGCACTTTGTTCTCGCATGTCGTGATCGGCTCGGCGCCCGCCGCCGGGGAAAACAAGATCCCCTATTTCGTGGTCAGCGAAGGTCATCACGTCGCCTCGACCAAGCTTAACCGCTACGTCTTCCAGCCCGGCATCACCGACGTGAAAAGCCAAATCCAGTCGATGGCGCCGTGGATCGCCGCCAATGCCGGCAAGAAGGTGACGCAGATCTTCCCCGACTTCGCCTTCGGCTACGACCATCGCGACTACCTGCCGCCGGCGCTGAAGGCGCAGGGCGCCGACGTGATCGCGCAGATCGCCATCCCGCCGACGGAGAGCTCCTTCACCAAATACTTCCCGCAGATCCCGGCCGAGACCGAGGTGATCTATCATGTCATGGTCGGCCCGGCCGTGCTCACCTTCGTCAAGGAGCTTGGCGAGTTCTACGGTTCGCAGCGACCGCAGCTCTTCGGCTTCATCGATTCGCTCGAGGCCGTCGACATCAACAGCCCTGGCCTCGAATTCCTCGACGGCAGCCATTTCTGGGAGGGCTCGCCGCGTTACGCGCAGGCCGATGACTCGGCCGCGCAGAAGGCCTATCGCGCCGCCGTCGGCATCGACGACAATGGCGCCGCCGTCGGCGACCCCAAGGACGTCTCCACCGCCGCCCACATGTTCGGCTGCTGGGAAACGCTCTATGTCGTCAAGAAGGCGATGGAAGACGCCGGCTACAAGGGACCGGAGGACCGCGCCAAGCTGGTCGAGGCGACCGAGGCGCTGAAGGAATTCGCCGAGGGGCCGGAGCATCCCCAGGGTCCAAAGACCTTCAACGGCAAGATCCACCAGTGCTTCGGCATCCAGAACATCTCCAAGGTCGAAGGCGGCAAGCTCAAGGTCGTGCACAAGACCAAGATCGAGGAGGGCCTCTACGAGCCGGAAGGGGATTACACGACGCAGGCGCTGTGAGCTTAGCTGCTCCTGCACACGTGAGCGCCAAGGCACCCCCCTCTGGCCTGCCGGCCATCTCCCCCGCAAGGGGGGAGATCAGCAGTTCGTGCGGCAGCGCCTATTTTCTTCCTTTGGCGATTGGCGAAGCCTTAGGTGAAGGCCAATCTCCCCCCTTGAGGGGGAGATGCCCGGCAGGGCAGAGGGGGGTGCCTCACGCATCCGTTGGTGCTTAGCATATGCACTTCGGACCCCATCTCCTCCTCGCCGCCCTCGAAGGCCTCGTCACCTCCGCCGTATTGGCGCTGACGGCGCTCGGCCTTTCGCTGGTGTTCGGCGTCATGCGCGTCGTCAACGTCGCCCATGGCGAGTTCTTCATGCTGGGCGCGGTGCTGGCGTGGGCGGTCTCGACGGCGATCTCGGGCCACCCGGCGATCGGTTTCGTGGCCGCGCTGGTGATCGCGCCCGTGCTGGTCGGGCTGGTTGCGCTCGTCGCCGAACGCCTGGTGCTGCGCCGGCTCAACTACAATCCCGAAGGCACCATCGTCGCCACCATCGGCATGCTCTACATCATCCAGCAGCTGGCGTTGACCTTCTATGGCCCCGAGGCGCGACCGGTCGAGCCGCCCTTCAGCTACCGCATCCTTTTGCCGTGGTTCGGCTATTCCGGCTACAAGCTGTCCGTGGTTGCCGCTTCCGCCATCCTGCTGGTGATCACCTGGCTGGTGCTGACGCGAACGAAGATCGGCCTGATCATGCGCGCCACCCAATATGACCGCGAGACGGCGCAGGCCTTCGGCATCCCGGTCGAGCGCGTCTATGCCGGCGTCTTCGCCGTCGGCGCCATGCTGGCGGCGATCGCCGCGGTACTGATCGTGCCGATCAGCCAGGCGCATTACCTGATGGGGCAGGACCCGCTGCTGCTTTCCTTCATCGTCGTCATCATCGGCGGGCTCGGCTCGCTGCGCGGCACCGTGGTCGCCGCCGTCCTGATCGGCCTCTCCGACGGCATCATCTCGATGTTCTTCTCGCCGACGCTCGCCAAGATCATCGCCACGCTGGTGGTCGCCATGGTGCTGGTGTTCCGGCCGCAGGGCCTGTTCGGGACCACGCCGCGATGAGGGATGCTTCGCCGGCAAAGGCCTACGCCCTGCATATCGGCGTCATCGCGCTTCTCTTCGCGCTGAACTTCGTCCTGCCGGACTATCACCAGGGCCTGTTCGCCCGCATCATGGCGCTGGCCGTCTTCGCCATGGGCTACAATCTGCTCTTCGGCTATGTCGGCCTGCTCAGCCTCGGTCACGCCATGTTCTTCTCGGCCGGCCTCTACGGCGCGGGCTTGACTGTCTATCATCTCGGCTGGGGTGTGCCCGAGGCCTTCGTTGCCGGGGTCGCCTGCGGCGCGCTGCTCGCTCTGGTCATCGGCCTGCTGGCGCTGCGCACCTCGGGTGTGGCGTTCATGATCGTCACCATGATGTTCGCCCAGGTTTTCTACCTGCTCATCCTCTATTTCGCCGCCTGGACCGGCGGCGACCAGGGCCTGGTCATCCAGCAGGCATCGCGGGTGTTTTCGATCGGCGGCACCTCCCTCGACCTGACCGATCCGACCGTTCGTTATATGAGCGCGCTGGCGCTGTTCGCGGTCGTGCTGCTCATCACCCTTGCCGTCGTCCGCTCCCGCTTCGGCCGCGTGCTGGTCGCCATCCGCGAGAACGAGGAGCGGACAAAGATGCTTGGCTACGACACGGTCGCCAACAAGCTCGCGGCCGTCGTGGCCTCAGGCGCCATCTGCGCGGCGTCGGGCGCCGCCTATGCGCTGCTGTTCGGTTATGTCGGATCGAGCTTCGCCGGCGTCCAATATTCGATCCTGCCGCTGCTCTGGGTGCTGCTGGGGGGTGCCGCGACCACGCTCGGGCCGCTCATCGGCACGCTGTTCATGTATTACGTCACCGACATCACCAGCGGCTTCACCTCCGCCTATCTCCTGATCGTCGGCGTGGCGCTCATCCTCCTCGTCCTGTTTGCTCCGAAGGGCATTATGGGCAGCATCCGCCAGCGCTTGCTGGGGTGGCTGCCATGATGCCGCTGCTCACCACCAAGGGCCTGTCGCGCAACTTCGGCGGTCTTCGCGCCGTCGACGGCGTCGACTTCGCGCTGATGCCGGGCGAGATCCGCGCCATCATCGGACCCAACGGCGCCGGCAAGACCACCTTCGTCAGCCTGCTCTCGGGCCGCATCCAGCCGTCGTCGGGCATGATCGTCTTCGACGGTAGCGACATCACCAGCCTGCCGGCCTATGCCAGGGTCCGCCTCGGCGTCGCCTACACCTTTCAGATCACCAGCGTCTTTGCCAACCTCACCGCCTTCGACAATGTCGCGTTGCCGGTGCAGCGCACGCTGACGGATGGCCGCTCCAGGGGCGCGGTCAGGGCCGGCGTGATGTCGGCGCTGGAGCGCACCGGCCTGGCCAACCGCGCCGGCACGCTGGCGGGACAGCTCTCCTACGGCCACCAGCGCCTGCTCGAAGTGGCGATGGGACTGTCGCTGAAACCGCGCCTGCTGATCCTCGACGAGCCGACGCAAGGCCTGGCCGACGCCGAGATCGACAATTTCATCACGCTGGTGCGCGAGATCGCCAAGGACGCCACCGTGCTTCTGATCGAGCACAACATGCCGGTGGTCATGCAGCTTGCCGACCGCATCACCGTCTTCAATTCGGGAAAGATCCTCGCCGAAGGCACGCCGGAGCAGATCCGCGCCAACGCCGAGGTGCAGGATGCCTATCTCGGAGCGACCCATGGCTGACACGGGATTGCTCACCATTTCCGGTCTCGACTGCTTCTATGGCGAGGTGCAGGTGCTCTACGGCCTCGACCTCGTGCTCAACAAGGGCGAGGTGCTGTGCCTGTTCGGCCGCAACGGCGCCGGCAAGACGACGACGCTGAAGGCGATCATGGGCCTGGCCCCGGCGGCTGGCGGCTCGATCAAACTGGACGGCAAGGAATTGACCGGGCTCGCCGCGCATGACGTGCCGAAGGCCGGCGTCGCCTATGTGCCGCAGGGCAGGCGATTGTTCGCCGAGATGACGGTGGCGGAAAACATCGAGATCGGCCTGATGGCGCGCGGCAAGGACAAGCAAACCCGCGAGAGCGTGCTCGATCTCTTCCCGTTGCTCAGGGAGCGGCTGAGGCAACGCTCCGGCACGCTCTCCGGCGGCGAGCAGCAGATGCTGGCCATGGCGCGCGCGCTCTGCCTCGAGCCGCAGGTGCTGTTGCTCGACGAACCGACCGAAGGGCTGATGCCGTCGATGATCGCCAAAATCCGCGAGACGGTGGCGAAGCTGCGCGAGCTCGGCGTCTCCACCATCCTGGTCGAGCAGCGCGTCGACGCCGTGCTTTCGGTGGCGGATCGTGTTGCATTCATCGAGAACGGCCGCAACCGCGAGACGGTCGATGTTGAGACGTTGCGTGACGACCCGTCGGCGGTGCGGCGCTATGTCGGCGTGGGATAAGCGCTGAATGCGCGTTCGTACCAAGACCATCGGCCGCTGCGCTGCCCCTCATAGCCCTGCCGCTCACGGGGAGAAGATGGCGGCAGCCAGATGAGGGCAGCGCCGGCGGTGGAAATTGAGTAGCTCAGCTCATCGAAAAAACAAAAACCCGGCGATCAAGAACGTCGGGATCAGCACCGCACCCGACCACGCCATATAGCCGAAGAAGCCGGGCATCTTCACGCCGCGATGCCGGGCGATGGCATAGACCATGAAGTTCGGCGCGTTGCCGATATAAGTGTTGGCGCCCATGAACACCGCGCCGGCCGAGATCGCCGCAAGCGTCGAGGCAGCCTCCGTCATCAGATGCCGGGCGTCGCCGCCGGCGAGCTCGAAGAACACCAGATAGGTCGGCGCGTTGTCGAGGAAGGACGACAGCCCCCCGGTCAGCCAGAAATAGGCAAGGTTGTTAGGCTGGCCATCCGCCGACGTGACCAGCGCGACCAGCGGCGCCAGGGCACCGTCATGGCCGGCTCTCAGGATCGCGATGACCGGCACGATGCAGATGAAAATGCCGGCAAACAATTTCGCCACTTCGGCAATCGGCCCCCAGGTGAAGCCGTTGGCTTCCCTGTGGCTCTTGTACGAGACGCGAAGTGACAACCACGCCAGCGCTAGGATGATGGCGTCGCGCGCGAGGTTCTGCAGTTCGAGGCTAATGCCCAGGACGGTAAAGCTGACGCCGGGCCTCCACGCGGCCGAAAGCAGGATGGCGCCGATAACCCCGGCCAGCAGCGGCAGGTTGGCCAGGCCGCGCAGACGCACCTTCGTGTCCGGAGTGGGATCCTTGATCTTCGGCATGCCGCCCTCGCGGCGATGCAGGATGATGTCGATCGCCAGGAACACGGCGAGCACGACACCGCCGACGAACAACGTCTCCCGCCACAGATTTGCGGTCGTCCAGAAGAAGTCGACGCCGCGCAGGAAGCCGACGAACAAAGGCGGATCGCCGAGCGGCGTCAGCGAGCCGCCGATGTTGGAAACCAGGAAGATGAAGAAGATCACCACATGAGCGTTGAACGGCCGGTTGTCATTGGCGCGCAGCATCGGCCGGATCAGGATCATCGAAGCGCCGGTCGTGCCGATGACCGAGGCGAGCATCGCGCCGATCAGCAGCAGCCCGGCGTTGACCAGCGGGGTGCCGTGGATGTTGCCGGCAAGCAGGATGCCGCCCGAAATCGTGTAGAGAGCGAACAACAGGATGATGAAGGACAGATATTCGGTAAGCAGCGTGTGCAGCACCGCGTCGCCTGCCGAAGCAAGGCCGAAGGCCACCGCCAGCGGCACGACCGCCAGCACGGCCCAGGCAGCGGCGATCTTGCCGTAGTGATGTTCCCACACATGCGGGAAGAGCAGCGGCCCGGTCGCGATCGACAAGAGCAGGCCGGCAAAGGGCAGGCCCCACCACAGCGACATCGCGGCGCCGGGCAGTTCGTGGATTTCGGCGGCCAGCGCCTGTGCTGGAAACAGCATCGCGATGGCGAGCGCGGTGAAATATGGAAAAAGCTCCCTCATCCGTCGCCTTCGGCGACACCCTCTCCCACAAGGGGAGAAGGGGGAACCCGCAATCCGGCGGCGCATACCGGCGACCTCCTCTCCCCTCGGGGAGAGGTCGGATTGCACCGAATTGCCCTTCGCAATTCGGCGGGCAATCCGGGTGAGGGGGGCCTTCCCCACAGTCCGGTCAGTCCGACAGATGATCGTCGAGCGTCACGCCGGCCTCGCGCATCCGCCCCAGCATCGCCTCGACGGAGCCGTTGAGATCGATGCCGCGGCAGGCGTCGAGCCGCACCGTCGTCTTGAATCCTTGCTTCACCGCGTCGAGGGCGGAGAAGGCGACGCAGAAGTCGGTGGCAAGGCCGACCAGGGTGATCGTGTCGATGCCGCGTTCCTTGAGATAGCCTCCGAGGCCGGTTGGCGTCTTATGGTCGTTCTCGAAGAAGGCCGAGTAGGAGTCGATCGCGGTGCGGAACCCCTTACGGATCACCAGCTCGGCCTTGGTCCAGGCGAGCCCGGAATGGAAATCGGAACCGAGACTGCCCTGGATGCAATGGTCCGGCCACAGCGTCTGCGGCCCATAGGGCATCTCCATGGTTTCGAAAGCCTGCTTGCCGGGATGGCTGGAGGCGAAGCTCGAATGGCCGGCGGGGTGCCAGTCCTGCGTCAGGATTACATGTTCGCTGCGCCGGATCAGGTCGTTGACCAAAGGCACGATCTCGTCGCCACCGGCAACCGCCAGCGCGCCGCCGGGGCAAAAATCGTTCTGCAGGTCGATGACGATGAGCGCTTCTTCGGCCATGCGGTTCCCTCTCGTTTCAGCTTGGGGGCTCCAGTCCAAAAGCCGCTGACGCGACCGGACACGGAACCTTGACCAGATGGCCGGCGGCGTCAACCTCCGGCGCCATAACAATCGCGTTCAGGTGTTCGCGGCGCCAACTCTGGCTTTGACAATTGCCGCCGGCCTGATATCATTTGCATACGAATGAAATTTGACCGGTGCGCGTGCCGGCGGGAAGACCCGAAGCAGGCACTTCGGAGGGCCAGGGGAAGGCCCCGTTTCGGGAAGGCCCAATTGTCTGGAAGGCAGAGCGTGATCCGTTACGCGAAACCCACCACGGTCGACGAGGCGCTCGCTTTGCTTGGCGAGGACCGCTGGCGCATTCTGGCCGGCGGCACCGATTTTTATCCGACGCAGGGCGCCAAACCCTTCCGCGACAACATCCTCGACATCAATGGTCTCGCCCAACTGCGCGGCATCGCCGAGGCCGACGATCATTGGCGGATCGGCGCCCGCACCACCTGGACCGACATCGTGCGCCATCCGCTGCCGACGGCGTTCGACGCGCTGAAGGCCGCCGCGCGCGAAGTCGGTTCCGTCCAGATCCAGAATGTTGCCTCGGTAGCCGGCAATCTCTGCAATGCCTCGCCTGCGGCCGACGGCGTGCCGGCATTGCTGGCGCTCGAAGCCGACGTCGAACTGCGCTCGGCCACAGCCGTCCGCCATCTTCCGCTCGGTGAATTCATCCTCGGCAATCGCCGCACCGCCCTGCAGCCGGGCGAGATGGTCACCGCCATTCGCGTGCCGAAGCGCTCCGCCGTCGGCGCCTCGGCTTTCGTCAAGCTCGGCGCCCGGCGCTACCTCGTCATCTCGATCGCCATGGCGGCAGCCCGGCTCGTGGTCGAGAATGGCGTCGTCGCCGATGCGGCGATCGCCGTCGGCGCCTGCTCGGCCGTTGCCCGTCGTCTCGCCGGCGTCGAGGCGGCGTTGCGCGGGCAGCCTGTCACTTCTGCCCTTGCGGACACGGTGCTGTCCGCGCCGATCGATGAACTGTCGCCGATCGCCGATGTGCGCGGCAGCGCCGAGTATCGGCAGGACGCGGCGCGCGAGCTCGTCGTCCGCGCGGTGCGTGCCGCGATCGGTTCCGGTGAAGGCAAGGTGGCCGCATGAGCATGACCCAGTCCGGCATGGCCCAGTCCGGCATGGAACGCGCCGAGATTGCCTTCGAGGTCAACGGCGCGGCTGTCAGCGTATCCGTGCCGCCGGTCAGGCGGCTGTCGCAGGTCTTGCGCGACGAGTTGCGGCTGACCGGCACCAAGGTCGGCTGCGATGCCGGCGATTGCGGCGCCTGCACCGTGCTGGTCGACGGCAATCCGGTTTGCGCCTGCCTGATGCCGGCGGCCTCCGTGGTCGGCGCTTCCGTCACCACCGTCGAAGGCCTCGCCAATGGCCGGCTGTCCGCCTTGCAGGCCTCGTTCCTCGAACACGGCGCCGCGCAATGCGGCATTTGCACGCCCGGCCTGATGGTCGCGGCCACCGCGCTTTTGGAACGCAACCCCACGCCAAGCGAGACCGAGACGCAGGATGCGCTGGGCGGCGTGCTCTGCCGCTGCACCGGCTACAGGAAGATCGTCGCGGCGGTGATGGGCGCCTCGCGGCATATGAACGGCATCGATCTTCGCCTCCCGGAAGTGGGCCACGCCGTCGGCGCCTCTCCCATCCGCCTCGACGGCGTGCCGAAAGTCACGGGCGACGAGATGTTCGGTGGAGACTCCTTTCCGGCCGACGCATTGTCGGTGCTTGTGGTGCGCTCGCCGCACTATCATGCCCGCTTCAGCTTCGGCGATCTCGATGCCTGGACGAAAGCGCATCCCGGCATTGCCGGCGTCTTCACGGCGGCCGACATCCCGGGCCACAACTGCTTCGGCGCCATCGGTCCCTTCGCCGACCAGCCCGCGTTGGCCGAGGGTTTTGTCCGTCTGCGCGGCGAGGCGGTGGCGCTGGTGGCGGGCGAGCGCGAGGCGATCCTCGATCTCGACCTGACGGATTTTCCGATCGGATGGACGGAACTGCCGCATATGCTGCAGCCCGCCGAGGCGAAGGCCGAGGGTGCCGCGCTGATCCACGGCCACCGGCCGGCGAACCTGCTCACCTCCGGCCTGGTCGAACGCGGCGATCCTGAGGGAGCGCTGGCAGCTTCCGCTGCCACCGTGTCGGGCGCCATCGAGACCTCTTTTGTCGAGCACGCCTATATCGAGCCGGAAGCCGGCTATGCTTATGTGGACGGCGACACGCTGGTCGTCGTTGCTTGTACCCAGGCGCCCTATATGGACCGCGACGAGACGGCCAAGGTGCTGGGCCTAGCCGTCGACAAGGTGCGCATCGTGCCGACCGCTACAGGCGGCGGCTTCGGCTCGAAACTCGATGTCTCGCTGCAGCCTCTCATCGGCCTTGTGGCGATGAAGACGGGACGGCCGGCCGCACTTGCCTACACGCGCAACGAATCGATGATGTCGACCACCAAGCGTCATCCGGCCGAGATGAAGGCGACGATCGGCGCCGATGCCGAAGGCAGCGTCACCGGCATGGTCTTCGAGGGCGATTTCAACACCGGCGCCTATGCCAGCTGGGGGCCGACGGTCGCCAACCGCGTGCCGGTGCATGCCTCCGGCCCCTATCTCACGCCGAACTACCGGGCGACCGGCTATGCCATCCACACCAACGGCCCGATCGCGGGAGCCTTCCGCGGCTTTGGCGTTCCCCAGTCGACGATCATGCAGGAGACGCTCTATGACGAGCTTGCCGGCAAGCTGGGCATCGATCGGCTGGACTTCCGGCTAAGGAATTGCCTGCGTGACGGCTGCGAGACGGTCACCGGCCAGCGCCTCGAGTCGGGCGTCGGCATCGGCGAATGCCTGGAGCAGCTTCAGCCGCATTGGTCTCGCGCGCTGGCGGACGCGGAGGCGTTCAATACGATCCATGCCGCAAGCAAGCGCGGCGTCGGCGTCGCCTCCTGCTGGTATGGCTGCGGCAACACCTCGCTGCCCAATCCTTCGACCATCAAGGTCGGCATCACGGCCTCCGGCGACGTCGTCCTGCACCAGGGCGCGGTCGATATCGGCCAGGGTTCCAACACGGTCATCACGCAGATCTGCGCCGACGCGCTCGGCCTGCCGCTGGGCAAGTTCAAGCTGAAGAGCGCCGACACCGCTATCACGCCCGACGCCGGCAAGACATCTGCCTCGCGCCAGACTTTCGTGACCGGCAAGGCGGCGGAGAAGGCAGGCCGCGCATTGCGCGAGAAAATCCTGCGCTTCGCCAATGTCTCCGGCCGGGCGACGATCGCGCTCGACGATGCCAGCATCTCAATTCGCGAAGGCGATGCCGCGCGGCGCATCGATCTCGCGGCGCTGAAAGCCGATGCCGACGGCCTGGTGTTCGTCGCCGAGGAAACCTACGACCCGCCGACGCTGCCGCTCGACGCCAAGGGCCAGGGCAAGCCCTACGCCGTCTATGGCTATGGCGCGCAAATCGCCGAACTCGAGGTCGATCTCAAGCTGGGCACGGTGAAGCTGATCAGGATCACCGCCGCGCATGACGTCGGCAAGGCGATCAACCCGGTGCTGGTCGAGGGCCAGATCGAAGGCGGCATCGCGCAGGGCATCGGCATGGCGCTGATGGAGGAATACATCCCCGGACGCACCGAGAATTTGCACGACTATCTGATTCCCACCATCGGTGACGTGCCGCCCGTGGAGCACATATTGGTCGAAGTTCCGGATCCGGAGGGACCCTTCGGCGCCAAGGGCCTTGGCGAGCATGTGCTGATCCCGACCGCGCCGGCGATCCTCAACGCCATCCGCCATGCCACCGGCGTCCTGGTCACCAAGGTGCCGGCGACGCCGAGCCGCATCCTTGCGGCGATCCGCGAGAAGGAGGCGCGCCGATGAGCGAGCTTGCCGAACGTTTCGAAACCCACGATCCCGGCGAGAAGCAGGTCGCGGAGAAAATCCGCTGCGATGCCTGTCCGGTCATGTGCTACATCGCCGACGGCCGCACCGGCGCCTGCGACCGCTACGGCAATGTCGGCGGCCGCATCGTGCGCATGGACCCGCTGACCATTCTCGACCACGCGGCCGAAACCGGCGGGGCGGTCGTGCCGTTCGTCGCCGAGGGCGAGGCCTGGAACGGCGAGCTGGTCAACACCGGCCGTCGCTTCGTGACTGCCATCGGCGCCGGCACCACCTATCCCGATTACAAGCCGGCCCCCTTCATCGTCAGCCAGGAGGTCGAGGGCGTCGATCTCGTCACCGTCGTCACCGAGGGCATCTTCTCCTATTGCGGCGTCAAGGTGAAGATCGACACCGACCGCCACATCGGCGACGAGACGGCGATCGTGCGCTCGGAAGGCGAGGCGATAGGCCATGTCACGACCGGCGAATACGGCTCGCAGATGCTGTCGCTTGGCGGCGTCCATCACCTTACCGGCGGCTCCAAGGCCGAAGGCCGCGCCACTTGCGATGCGCTGCTCAACCTCTGCAACAGGAAACCGGTCGAGCTCAGCATTGACGGCGGCGCGACCGTGATCGTCGAAGCCGGCAAACCGCCGGTCATCGACGGCAAGGTCGAGCATCGCATGCGCGTCGGCTGCGGCTCGGCCACCATCGGCATGTTCGCCACGCAATGGCGCGGGCTGGTCGACGAGGTGGTGGTGGTCGACGACCACATCACCGGCGTCGTCTCCGAGCATCAGGCCGGCAAGGTGCTGGGCTGGGAGGACACCGGCATCAAGATCATCGGCCGCCGCTCGACGCCCGGCCGCTACTTCAAGGTGTCCGAGCCCGGGCTCGGCTGGGGCGGCACCACGATTTCAGACCCGCTGTCGATCCTTGGCGACTGGAATGCCAAGAAAGGCGCGCGTCCGGGCCTGTCGCTGCTGATGGTGTCGACCACCGGCGAGCAATTCGCCTATTACGAGCTCGACGACGAACTGAAGCCGGTCGAAAAGCCGTTCCCGGACCGGCTTCAGAAATCGGTCGGCCTGATCGAGGACAATTGCGAACCGGCTTTGTGCACGGTTCTCTTCATCGGCGGCGCCGGCGGCTCGCTACGCGCCGGCGTCACCGAGAACCCGGTCAACCTGACCCGCTCGGTGCAGGGCCTGAAGACCTATGTGACCGTCGGGGGCGCGCCCGTCTATGTCTGGCCGGGCGGCGGCATCACGCTGATGGTCGACGTCACCCGCGTGCCGGAAGGCGCCTTCGGCTATGTGCCGACGCCGGCGCTGGTGGCGCCGATCGAGTTCACCATGCGCCGCGACGACTATGTCAGGCTCGGCGGCTACGAAAACGAGATCCGCAGCGTCGAGGACATCCTCGCCAAGGGCGGCGAATACCTCAACCCGCGCAACAACACCGGCGCGCCGGCCGGCAATCCCTGGCCGCCGCTGGCGCAGCTGCGGCGTTCAGCGGCGAATGGTGCCGGCTGATGAACGGCCCGCAGGCGCATTGGCTTGCCGACGGCAGGCGGCTCCATCTCAACCATGGGCCGATCGACCTGGTCGTCGAGGCCTTTGGCGAAGCGGATGAACGCCGCGCCGCTTACGAACAGGCAGTCGCCCGCTTTCAGACGATCCTGATCGAGGTGGTCGAAGAGCTGCCCGAATTGCGGCTTCCTGCATTCTTCCTGGCGCCGCGCAGTTTTGCCGGCCCTACGGCGCGCCGCATGGAAGCAGCCGTCACGTCATTGGCGGAATGCTTCATCACCCCGATGGCCGCCGTTGCCGGTTCGGTAGCCGACGAAATTCTTGGCTCAATGCTCGCCGGCCGCCGGCTCGACCGCGCTTACGTCAACAATGGCGGCGATTGCGCCCTCCATCTCGGCAGAAGCCAGTCGATGACGGTGGCCATCGCCGGCACCGGGAGTGGCATGGCCGATCGCGTCACTATTCGCACCGAGGACGGCGTGCGCGGCGTTGCCACCAGCGGCTGGCGCGGCCGGTCGTTTTCATTCGGGATCGCCGACGCCGTTACCGTCCTCGCCCCGACCGGCGCCGAGGCCGACGCGGCGGCGACGTTGATTGCCAACGCCGTCGATCTTCCCGGTCATCCTGCCATCGCCCGCGTCGCGGCGCGCGACCTGGCGCCGGACAGCGATCTCGGTGAGATGCTGGTGACACAAAGCGTCGGCGCGCTCGCGCCCGCCGAGGTTGCGCGCGCGCTGGACAACGGCCTTGCCGTCGCCGAAGATTTTCGCCGGCGCGGCCTGATCGCCGCATCGGCGCTGTTTCTGGCGGGCGAGGCCCGCATCAGTGGTTCGGCGGCGCTCGCCGCGCCCAACAAACATAAAGCGAAGGAAACTGCCCATGCCTGACTTTCCGATCCGCAAGGTCGCGGTTCTGACTGAGGAGATTTTTCACGATGGCGGCCCGGTGGCGAAAGAGCCCCGCCTTCGCGCGGCGGCTCTCGCCGTGGTCAAGAACCCCTTCGCCGGCCGCTATGTCGAGGACCTGCAAGGCGCGATGGAAGACCTGAAGCCGCTCGGGCTGCTGCTCTCCGACAGGCTGATCGCGGCGCTCGGCGGCGACGTGAAGAAGATCGACGGCTACGGCAAGGGCGCCATCGTCGGCGCCGCCGGCGAATTGGAGCACGGCGCGCTGTGGCACGTTCCGGGCGGCTACGCCATGCGCGAGCGGCTCGGCGACGCCAAGGCCATCGTGCCGTCGGCCAAGAAGGTCGGCGCCTTCGGCTCGCGGCTCGACGTGCCGCTCGGCCACATCAACGCCGCCTATGTGCGCAGCCATTTCGATGCGATGGAAGTCGGCATCAGCGACGGCCCGCGCCCCGACGAGATCCTGTTTTGCCTCGCCATGACCTGCGGCCCGCGCGTCCACAACCGCATGGGTGGCCTGGCGGCGCAGGACATCAAGGCATGGGACGGTTTGAGATGAGCGGCGAGGACAATCTGCTGCGGCTGGTCGAGGCCGAAGACGGCGACGAGAACAACTACCATCTGCAGGATCAGGTCGGCTTTATCCTGCGCAAGGCGCATCAGCGCCACGTCGCGCTCTTCGCCTCGCATATCGGCGACCTGACGCCGCCGCAGTTCGCGGCGCTCGCCAAGCTCTACGATATCGGCGAAACCTCGCAGAACCAGTTGGGAACGCTGATCGCCATGGATGCCGCCACCGTGAAAGGCGTCATCGACCGGCTGAAGGCACGGGGACTGGTCGAGGTTTCCAAGCACGAGGTCGACAAAAGGCGGCTGCTGGTCAATCTGACGCCGCAAGGCCGCGAGGCGATCGAGCGTCTGATCCCGCTTGCCCGCACGATTACAGAGGAAACGCTGGCGCCGCTGACGGCCAAGGAGACCGCAACCTTTTTGCGGCTGCTGGCGAAGCTGGCTTAAAGCGTTTGCGCGACCTGCATCAGGCGGGAAGGATCCGGCTTGCCGTCGCTGATGCTTGCGGTGCGCCGCCAGATCAAGGCCACGACCAGCATCGAGACGTAGCCGTCGACAGCATAGTGCCAGCCCGAATACACCGAACCGAACAGGATGACGATCGCGAATGCCCAGCCCACAATGCCGAGCCAGCGATTGAGCCGCCCAAGGTAGAACGCGTTCAGCGTGGCGATCGCCACATGCATGCTGGGCATGGCGGAAATCCCGGAACCAAGCGCCAGCATGTCGGTCCTGTACGTGGCAAGAAGGTAGCTGGAATAAGACAGCACGTGCTCGTTGCCGGGCCGCTGCTTCAGCACTTCCAGAAGCTCCGCATAGCGATCGCCACCCACCAACTCATCGTAAAAGACCGGGCCGACGGAGGAAAACAGCGTCGCCATGAGCGTTCCGACCACTACAAGCACAAGGGCCATCGCGGTGAGATATCGCAGATGCACCGGCTGGTTGGCGAGCAGCGCTGCAAAAAACACCAACCCGAACCATTCGAGAAACCAGAGCTTGGCATAGGTCACCGACACGACCATCGCCAGAAGGTCGGAATCGAATGCGTGAACGATGCGCCATGGCGCCTGGCCGTGCAGCAGCTCGCCGAAATCGGCCAGGGCTTCGTCACAGTAGAAGGGGACTATGTCGGGTATGTTCACCTTGTAGGTCGTGAACGCGGAGAGCGTCAGGATGAACATGATCACGATAATCGCCGCCCGCAACCCATTGGCACGGATCGACATTGCGATGAATGTGAGCGGAGCCTTCGGCGATAAGGCCATCGCCACCGGGATTGCCACGGCCAGAAAGCCGAGCGGTCCAAGAACGAAAAGCCGCGGCAAATACATCTGTGCCATCGTGTAATATGCCGACGGCCAGATCAGCGCCGCCACCGTAACATAGACCAGGCAGAGCCCAAACAGCTTTTGCGGAACATTGCCTAATTCAGGGTAACGCGCGAGCCGACCATGCCGCAATCTGGCGTGGTCGCGCAAATGTCCGTCCGCAAGTAAATCACTGGATAGCCCCATATGCGCCCCCGAAACTCTATCAGAGTTCTATCTATAGTTGTCTGATTAATATATCCTTATCCGTTTGCTTGGTGTTTGAAATGTCAAAGCTAAATAACATTAGCAATATGTAATATGCGTACACTATACTTGAAAGGCAGCTGGCGAGGAGAGAGTAAGGGCGTCGAACATCTCCCTAGCCTGCTCGGCCGTATAGTAACCAAGCCTGACATCCTCGGCGACCTGCTTCGGGTCGCGCTCGCGCGGATCGCCATAGCCGCCGCCGCCCGGCGTGCCCACACGCACGCGGTCGCCGGCCTTGAGCGCGATGTCCTGCTCCTTGGAAAGATGCGGTGGCACATGCGCTTCGCCGTTCCGGAACACAGTCACGCTGTTTGGCGCGCCATCCTTGCCGCCGAGAGCGCCCTGCGGCCCGAAGCGGCCATGGTCCATGACGAAGGACGCGCGGGCTTCACCGCGTAGGATCTCGACTTCATAAGCGAGCCCGAAGCCGCCGCGATGCTTGCCCGCGCCGCCGGAGCCTTCACGCAGCGCGTAGTGGCGGTAGAGCACCGGAAAAGCCTGCTCCATGATCTCGACCGGCGGCGACTTCGAGATGCCGATGGTCGAGCAGCCATTGCTCAGTCCGTCATGGCCGGCATTGCCGCCATAGCCGCCGCCGGAGATCTGGTACATGACATAGTCGCGGCCGCGCGCCGGATCATTGCCGCCGAGCGCGAAATTGCCGCTGGAGCCGGCGGGCGCCGCCGTCACCTTTTCCGGCAGCGCCTGTACCATGGCCGCGAACACCGCTTCGGCGATGCGTTGCGACACTTCCGCCGCGCAGCCTGATACGGGCCGCGGATATTCTGCGTCGAGGAATGTGCCTTCCGGCCGCTTGACGATGAGCGGCTCGAAGGCGCCGGCGCTGATCGGCACTTCCGGGAAGATATGGCGCATGGCGAGGTAGACGGACGACAAGGTCGTCGCCAGCACGCTGTTCATCGGGCCGGCGCAAGGTTTCGATGAGCCGGCAAAGTCGAAGGTCAGCGTGTCGCCCTTCTTCTCGACGGCGAGATCGATGGTCAGCGGCTCGTTCACCACCCCGTCGGAATCGACGAAGGCCTGCGAGCGATAAACGCCGTCCGGTATGACGGCGATCGAGGCGCGCATCTGCTCGGCGGCGCGGCGGCGCAGTTCCGCGATCGCCTCGACGACGGTTTCGTCACCGTAACGATCCAGGATTTCATTGAGCCTGTCCTGGCCGATCAGCAATGCGGCGGCCTGCGCGCGGATGTCGCCGATGCGCTGGTCGGCGACCCGGATGTTGGAGCAGATGATGGCGTAGATCTCGGGATCGAGCGCGCCCTTCTTGAACAGTTTGACCGGCGGCAGCCGCAGGCCTTCCTGCTCGACCGCAGTGGCCGAGGCCGAGAAGCCGCCCGGCACCGAGCCGCCGATATCCGGCCAATGACCGGTGTTGGAAAGCCAGCAGAAGATCTTGCCACCCCGATAGACCGGCATGACGAAGCGCACGTCCATCAGATGCGTGCCGCCGAGATAGGGATCGTTGACGATGTAGATGTCGCCCGGATCCGGCGCCAGGCACCGCCCGTCGGCGATCATCTCGATCACCGTCTTGGTGGAATACTGCATCACGCCGACGAATACCGGCAGGCCCTGGCTGCCTTGCGCGATCAGCGAGCCGTCGACCGCCGAATAAATGCCGTCCGAGCGGTCATTGGCTTCGGCGATGACCGGCGAGAAGGCCGCGCGGGAGAAAGTCAGGTCCATCTCGTCGCAGACCTGCTGCAGGGCAGCCTGCAGCACCGAAAGCGTGATCGTGTCGAGTTTTGCCCCAAACTCTGGCATTGTCAGGCCTCGCCGATGTCGATGATGATGTTGCCGTCCGCGTCCGAGCACGCCCGGTCGCCGGGTTCGAGCACAGTCGTGGCGTCCATCTGTTCGAGAATCGCCGGCCCCTCGATCACGGCGTCGAGCGGCAGCTTTTCGCGCGCATAGACCGGCGTGTCGTACCAGCGCCCGTCGTACCAGACCGGCCGGATCTCGCGCCGCGCCTCCTCAAGCGTTGCCCCGCGGCCTGCCGGGTCGATCAGCCGCGACAGGTCGATCTGCGGCCGCACGCCGGTGACCGAGGTGTTGAGGTTGACGAGGTTGGCGCGGATTTCCGGCAGCTCGACCTTGAAGCGGGCGAAATAGGCTTTTTCGAACAGAAGCTGCAGTGTTTCTCGTGAAACCGACGAGGAAGGCAGCGGCACGTTGATGATGTGTGTCTGGCCGACGAACTGCATGTCGGCCGAATGCGCGACACGGATTTCGTCCGGCTTCACAGCTTCCTTGGCGATCAGCGCTTCGCCCTCGTTACGGTGCCGTTCCAACACCTCGCGAAGCGCGGTTTCGTCGAGGCCGCCGACGGGCTGATTGATTGTGTTGACAAAGTCGTGCCGCAAATCCGCGACGACGCAGCCGAGCGCATTGGTGATGCCCGGGCGCGCCGGCACGAGCACTCTCGGCAGGCCGAGCTCGCGTGCGAGCGCCGTCGCGTGCAGCGGCCCGGCGCCGCCGAAGGCGAACAGCGCGAAATCGCGCGGATCGTGGCCGCGCGAGACCGAGACCATGCGGATGGCGCCCGCCATCTTCATGTTGCCGAGCCGCAGCACCGCGCCGGCGGCTTCGACGCCGGAAAGGCCCGTTCGCTTGCCAATCTTGTCCTCGAAGATCGAGGTCACGCGCTCGACGGTGACCGGATTGTCGACGGCCAGCAGCTTCTTCGGCGCCAGGCGGCCGAGCACCAGATTGGCGTCGGTGATGGTCGGCTCCATGCCGCCGCGCCCGTAGCAGATCGGGCCTGGATTGGCGCCGGCGCTTTCCGGGCCGATCTGGATCAGCCCGGCCGCGTCGACGCGCGCGATTGAGCCGCCGCCGGCGCCGACCGTGTGCACCGCCACCATCGGCACATGGATCGGCATCGCATATTCGATCTCGATCTCGTTCGACACGGCGGGTTCCGCGTTGCGGATCAGCGCCACGTCGGTCGAGGTGCCGCCCATGTCGTAGGTGACGAGGTTGCCGAAGCCGGCGCGTTTTCCCGTATAGGCGGCGGCGATCACCCCGGAGGCCGGGCCGGACATCACGGTCTTGGCCGATTCCAGCGTGACGAAGCGGGCCGAGATCATGCCGCCATTGCCGTTCATGATCAGGAAGTCGCGGGCGTAGCCCTTCGCGCCAAGTTCCTTGCGCAGCCGCTCGACATAGCGCTCCAGGATCGGCTGCACCGAGGCGTTGACGGCCGCCGTCACGCCGCGCTCGAACTCGCGCGCTTCCGAGAGCAGCGCATGTCCGGTGGTGATGTGGCCGTTCGGCCAGGCCTCCGCCGCGATCTCGGCGGCCCGCCGCTCATGCGATGGGTTGGCGTAGGAGTGCAGGAAATGGATGACGAGCGACTCGCAGCCGGCGTCGAGCAGCTTTTTCACTGCGTCGCGCATCTCGGCTTCGTCGAGTTGAATGCGCACGGCGCCCGAGGCCTCGACCCGCTCCGACACTTCGAGCCGAAGGTCGCGGGGAATGACCGGCACGAAAGTTCCCGTCATGCCATAAGCCTGCGGCCTTGTTCGGCGGCCAAGTTCGATCACGTCGCGAAAGCCGCGCGTGGTGATCATGCCGGTCCGCGCCAGCCGGCGCTCCAGCACGGCGTTGGTGGTGGTCGTCGTGCCATGCACGATGAGGTCGATGCCGTCGATCGGAAAACCGGTGGCGCCAAGCGCTGCGACCACGCCGAAGGCCTGGTTCTCCACCGTGGTCGGCGTCTTGGCGATATGGACCTTGCCGCCAGCCTTGCCGTCGATCAAGAGCAGATCGGTGAAGGTCCCGCCGACATCGATGCCGGCAACGACGCTTCCAGCCGGCGCCGAAAATTTCTCACTCATTGCCGAAACCCGAAATGCCAGAACTACGGATATGCCTTGGTTTGGAAAGGCGTTTTACGCTGCCATCTTGACCTGAAGATCATTTGTATACTAATAAATTCTCGACACAAGAGCTTACCGCTTGGCAGTGTGTGAGAAGCACGCCGGAACCTGACCGTTCGGGCGCGCAGGAAAAAGTTTGGCGCCCAGTGCGTTTCATCTGGGCCGGAAAGTTGGGTTGGAATGAACACGACATCCGCGTTGAACGTCGCAGGCTCGAAGCCGCTGCAGTTCCCGATCCCGGCCAATGTCTACGCCGAGACCGTGGTGTCGGTGAAGCATTACACCGACCGGCTGTTCTCCTTCCGCATCACCCGCCCGCAGTCGCTGCGTTTCCGCTCCGGCGAATTTGTCATGATCGGCCTGCCCAATGCCGAAAAGCCGATCTTCCGCGCCTATTCGGTCGCCAGCCCCGCCTGGGACGACGAGCTCGAATTCTTCTCGATCAAGGTGCCGGACGGTCCGCTGACCTCCGAGTTGCAGAAGATCCAGGTCGGCGACACGGTCATCATGCGCCAGAAGTCGACCGGCACGCTGGTGCTCGACGCGCTGACGCCCGCCAAGCGCGTCGTCATGATCTCGACCGGCACCGGCATCGCGCCCTTTGCCAGCCTGCTGCGCGACCCCGATACCTATGAGAAGTTCGACGACGTCATCCTCACCCACACCTGCCGCGACAATGCCGAGCTCATCTACGGCCAGGAACTGGTCGCGGCGCTCGAAAGCGACCCGCTGATCGGCGAGCTGACCGGCGGCCGCGTCACGCTCTACAATTCGACGACGCGGGAAGAGTCGGCGCGCATGGGCCGCATCACCGCGCTGATCGGCTCGGGCAAGTTCTATTCCGACCTCGGCATCGACAAGCTCAATCCCGAGACCGACCGCATCATGATCTGCGGCTCGATGCATATGCTGAAGGACGTCAAGGAACTCGCCGAGAGCCTCGGTTTCCAGGAAGGCTCGCTCAGCCACCCGGCAAGCTTCGTCGTCGAGCGTGCCTTCGTCGGCTGAGACATATCGCGGTCCGCCAGCTCTGTTGGAGGCGTCTGAGATTAGCGACGACATTCGCGCTCGTCATTCTAGGGCGGAGCAAGGAGCGGAGCGACGCGCGCAGACCCTAGAATCCATGCCGTTACGCCAAGGCGTTGCGGCGGTTACAGAATTCTGCACCGTTACACTCTGCGGCAGAGGTCACGGCACGGATACTCGGGTCAAGCCCGAGTATGACGAAGGGATGGGCGTTGCGGCCAATCTCCAACGCCGGGAGCGCCTACCCAGCATGATGTTTTGACCATACGGTCAAAAATCAGCTGCTCTTGCCGCCTTTTTCCGCTATGACCCACTGAAGGACTCGTGAAGCATCGCTTCGCGGGTTATCTTCGGCTGAGGTCGCTGAGTGAAAGGGCAGGAGATGAGCACGATCCGCGAAGCAGGCGCTGGCGCTTCCAAGGTGATGCCGCTGCCGGCGCGCGCTGCCGCCAACACGCCCGTGCCGCTGGAGCACGGCATTGCCCGCAACCCCGGCATGAAGCTCGATCTCGGCTTCCTGGAATCGGTGCGCAGCGTCAACCGCTCGGCGCTGGAGCGCCGCGTCGCCACGCTGACCAAGCGGCGCTCGATCAAAGCCGACAACCAGGCGGCCTGGCTGCTGCGGGCCATCGCCTGCATGGATCTGACAACGCTGAACTCCAACGACACCGACGAGCGCGTGCGCCGGCTCTGCGCCAAAGCGATCAATCCGCTACGCAAGGATATCGTCGAGGGTCTGGGCATATCAGGCGAAACCATCCGCCCGGCGGCGGTCTGCGTCTACCATCCCTTCGTCGCCACCGCGGTCGACGCCGTGCGCGGCACCGGCGTCCATGTCGCCGCCGTCTCGACCGCCTTCCCGCACGGCCTTGCGCCGCTCTCGACCCGCCTGCAGGAGATCGAGGCCTCGGTGAAGGACGGCGCCGACGAGATCGACGTCGTCATCCCGCGCGGCCTGGTCTACGGCGCCAAATGGCGCGAGCTGTTCAACGAGATCGTCGCCATGCGCGCCGCCTGCGGCGATGCGCATCTCAAGGTCATCCTCGGCACCGGCGATCTCGCCACGCTGCGCAACGTCATGCTGGCCTCCATGGTGGCGATGATGGCGGGGGCGGACTTCATCAAGACGTCGACCGGCAAGGAAAGCGTCAACGCCACGCTCCCCGTCGGCCTTGCCATGGTGCGCGCCATCCGCGCCTATTTCGAGGAGACCGGCTACCTGATCGGCTTCAAGCCGGCCGGAGGCATCTCCACCGCCAAGGTCTCGCTGGACTGGCTGGTGCTGATGAAGGAAGAGCTCGGCCGGCCGTGGCTCGAGCCGGACCTGTTCCGCTTCGGCGCGTCCAGCCTGCTCACCGACATCGAACGCCAGCTCGAGCATCATTTGACCGGGCATTACTCGGCCAACCATCGCCACGCGATGGCGTAGGGCGAAGGCCTTGAGCGCCGAGTTCCTTCGCGCCCCCCTCTGTCCTGCCGGACATCTCCCCCACAAGGGGGG
>NZ_VFTJ01000024.1:0-79018 GCF_006439595.1 Mesorhizobium sp. B3-1-9 | reverse complement strand
TCCTCGATCGGCATCAGGAACGGCTTGTCCAGCGGACGAACCGGCGTCGGGATGTAGGCGTCGACCTGAGCCATCAGTTCGCGGATGGCGTCCTCGCCGATGGTCTTGTTGGAGTCTTCCAACGCAGCCAGCGCCGAGCCCTTGACGATCGGAATGTCGTCGCCGGGGAACTCGTTCTTCGACAGAAGCTCGCGAACCTCGAGCTCGACCAGTTCCAGAAGCTCGGCGTCGTCGACCTGGTCGACCTTGTTCAGGAACACAACGATCGAGGGAACGCCGACCTGGCGGGCAAGCAGGATGTGCTCGCGGGTCTGCGGCATCGGGCCGTCGGCGGCCGACACGACCAGGATCGCGCCGTCCATCTGCGCCGCGCCGGTGATCATGTTCTTCACATAGTCGGCGTGGCCGGGGCAGTCGACATGGGCATAGTGACGGTTGGCCGTCTCATACTCGACATGCGCCGTCGAAATCGTGATGCCGCGCGCCTTCTCTTCCGGGGCCGCGTCGATCTGGTCATAGCGCTTGTATTCGCCAAAATACTTCGTGATCGCCGCCGTCAGCGACGTCTTGCCATGATCGACGTGGCCGATCGTGCCAATGTTCACATGCGGCTTGGTGCGCTCGAATTTACCTTTTGCCATGTGATCTCTCCATTCCTGCCTGCCCGTGCGGGCCTTGAATTAAGGTCTCGTGCAACCCGCTCGAGTTACGCGTATTTCTTCTGAACTTCCTGGGCGACCGCGGTCGGAACCGGCTCGTAGTGGTCGAACTGCATCGTGTACTGGGCGCGGCCCTGCGACATCGAACGCAGATTGTCGACGTACTTGAACATGTTCGCGAGCGGCACCATCGCGTTGATGACGACGGCGACGCCGCGCGCTTCCTGACCCTGGATCTGACCACGACGGCCGTTGAGATCGCCGATGACGCCGCCGACGTAATCTTCCGGCGTCACGACCTCGACCTTCATGATCGGCTCGAGCAACTGCACGCCGAGGCGCGGAGCGGCTTCCTTGAAGCAGGCGCGGGAGGCGATTTCGAACGCCAGCACCGAGGAGTCGACGTCGTGGAAGGCGCCGTCGATGAGGGTCGCCTTGACACCGATCATCGGGAAGCCGGCGAACGGGCCGGAACCCATGACGCTGTTGATGCCCTTCTCGACGCCCGGGATGTATTCCTTCGGAACCGCACCGCCGACGATCTTGGACTCGAACACGAACTCTTCGCTCTCGGTGTTCGGCTCGAATATGATCTTGACGCGAGCGAACTGGCCGGTACCGCCGGTCTGCTTCTTGTGCGTGTAGTCCTGTTCGTGGGTGCGGGTGATCGTCTCGCGATAGGCCACCTGCGGCGCGCCGACATTGGCTTCGACCTTGAACTCGCGGCGCATGCGGTCGACGATGATGTCGAGATGCAGCTCGCCCATGCCGGCGATGATGGTCTGGCCGCTTTCCTCGTCGGTTTTGACGCGGAAGGACGGATCCTCGGCCGCCAGGCGATGCAGCGCGAGGCCCATCTTTTCCTGGTCGTTCTTGGTCTTCGGCTCGATAGCGATCTGGATGACCGGATCGGGGAATTCCATGCGCTCGAGGATGACCGGGTGCAGCGGATCGCAGAGCGTGTCGCCGGTGGTCGTGTCCTTGAGGCCAGCCAGGGCGACAATGTCGCCTGCGTAAGCTTCTTCGACGTCGGCGCGCGAATTCGCATGCATCTGCAGCATGCGGCCGATGCGCTCCTTCTTGCCCTTCACGGTGTTGTCGACCGAGGTGCCCTTGGCGAGCTTGCCCGAATAGATGCGGGCAAAGGTCAGCGAACCGACAAACGGGTCGTTCATGATCTTGAACGCCAGCATCGACAGCGGCTCGTTGTCATCTGCATGACGCTCGATCTCGGCGTCGGTCTTGGCGTCGACACCCTTGATGGCCGGCACGTCGATCGGCGACGGCAGGTATTCGACAACGGCGTCGAGCAGCGGCTGCACGCCCTTGTTCTTGAAGGCCGAGCCACAGAACATCGGGTAGAACTTGACCGCGATGGTGCCCTTGCGGATCAGCGCGCGGATCTCGTCGTTCGACGGCATCTTGCCTTCGAGGTAATTCTCGAGCGCGGTCTCGTCCATCTCGACGGCGGCTTCGATCATCTTCTCGCGGTACTGCTCGGCCTTTTCCTTCAGGTCGGCCGGGATCTCGACAACGTCCCAGGCAGCGCCCAGGGTCTCGTCGCGCCAGACGAGCGCGTTCATCTCGACGAGGTCGACGACGCCCTTGAACTCGGTCTCGGCGCCGATCGGCAGCTGCATGACGACGGCCTGCGCGCCGAGGCGCGAGGCGATCATTTCCTCGGAGCGGTAGAAGTCGGCGCCGATCTTGTCCATCTTGTTGCAGAAGATCATGCGCGGCACATGGTACTTGTCGGCCTGGCGCCACACGGTCTCGGTCTGCGGCTCCACGCCGGCGTTGGCGTCGAGCAGCGCGATGGCGCCGTCGAGCACGCGCAGCGAACGCTCGACCTCGATGGTGAAGTCGACGTGTCCGGGGGTGTCGATGATGTTGAAGCGGCGCATCTTGCCATCGCGACCCTTCCAGAAGGTCGTGGTCGCGGCCGACGTGATGGTGATGCCGCGTTCCTGCTCCTGCTCCATCCAGTCCATGGTGGCAGCGCCGTCATGGACTTCGCCGATCTTGTGCGACTTGCCCGTGTAGTAGAGGACGCGCTCGGTCGTCGTCGTCTTGCCGGCGTCGATATGCGCCATGATACCGAAATTGCGGTAGTCTTCGATCTTGTATTCGCGGGCCATGGGAGGTGCCTCTCAGTCTCTTTCGCGTTACCAGCGGTAATGCGCGAAGGCGCGGTTGGCTTCCGCCATCTTGTGGGTGTCTTCACGCTTCTTGACGGCCGTGCCGCGGTTGTTGGCCGCGTCCATCAGCTCGCCCGAGAGGCGGTCGACCATGGTGGTCTCGTTGCGGTTGCGGGCCGCGGCGATCAGCCAGCGGATGGCCAGCGCCTGACGGCGCTCGGGGCGCACGTCGACCGGAACCTGGTAGGTGGCGCCGCCGACGCGGCGCGAGCGCACTTCCACATGCGGCGCGACATTGTCGAGCGCCTGATGGAAGACGGTGACCGGCTCCTGCTTGGTCTTGGCCTGGACCTGGTCCAGCGCGCCATAGACGATGGTCTCGGCAACCGACTTCTTGCCGTCATACATGACGGCGTTCATGAACTTGGTGACAATCAGATCGCCGAACTTGGGGTCCGGATTGATCTCACGCTTTTCTGCACTGTGACGACGGGACATGGGAAACCCTTACTTCGGACGCTTGGCGCCGTATTTCGAACGACGCTGCTTGCGGTTCTTCACACCCTGCGTGTCGAGCACGCCGCGGATGATGTGGTAGCGGACGCCCGGCAGATCCTTGACGCGACCGCCGCGGATCATGACCACCGAGTGCTCCTGAAGGTTGTGGCCTTCGCCGGGGATGTAGCCGATCACTTCAAAGCCGTTGGTCAGGCGAATCTTGGCCACCTTGCGCAGCGCCGAGTTCGGCTTCTTCGGCGTCGTGGTGTAGACGCGCGTGCAGACGCCCCGCTTCTGCGGGTTCTGCTGCATGGCCGGGACCTTGTTACGCTTCACCGGCGCCAGGCGCGGCTTGCGGATCAGCTGGTTGACGGTAGGCATTAAACCCTCTTGTCTCTCAATTCCGTGTCTGCCCTGTCAGGGCCGCTCAAAGCGTCATTCCCATACGCAAATTCGGGCAACACACCGCGCTTCGCGGTCCTGCCCGAACAAATTGCAGAGGAAGCGGAAGCCGCTTCATGCGCGCCGGAAATGTCTTTTCGCTCGTAAAACGAACCCTGTTTGAGGCAAACTCCAAAGCGTGTCGCTTCGGAAAGGAGAGCCTCACATCGGTTCTGACGTCGCGGCTTCTACTCGCAACCCCAGGGTCCGTCAACCCCGGCGCGGCAAATATTGCGCCCAACCCAAAGCTGGGCAGCCATGCGAAAAACGCATGTAATTTTCTTGCGTCTTTTTTCAAGAGCGAGGAAGAAAGTGACCGGCTTTGCGCTGTCCTGTGCCCTTGCTTCGTGCCAAAAGGCGGCTTGCACCGGACAATCTCCGGGGAAACGAGGAATCAGCCGTGAACGACAATGAAGAACGGCCGGTCACGATCATCACCGGGCGGGTCTGGAAGAAGAAAGGCGGCAAGCCGGAGGGCGTGCATGTGATGCTGGTGGCGCCCGACGATGATTCTGCCGTGCGCCGCGCGCTCGAATCGCTCGCCGCGGAAGGTTACGCCGAGGCCGAACTCGACCAGATCGGTGACATGGAGGGCGAGCCCGACGAGGAGCCGCATCTGTCGGCCTATCAGGGCGCACTGGAGGGCGAAGTTTCGATCGTCACCTTTGAAGAGCCGATCTGAAAAGCGCGGCCAGCCGTCATATTTCCCAGACCCGCCGGACAAATCTGTCCTGCCTAGACACACTTTCATTCCTTGGAGTTTCCATGACCAGCAGTCCCATCAAGCTCGGCATCGTCGGCGTGGGCAAGATCGTGCGCGACCAGCATTTGCCGGCGGTCGCCAAGGATGGCGACTTTCAGCTCGCCGCAGCGGCCAGCCGCCACGGCAAAGTCGACGGGATCCCGAACTATCCAACGATCGAAGCCATGCTTGCGGCCGAACCCGGCCTCGAGGCGGTCTCGCTCTGCATGCCGCCGCAGTTCCGTTACGACGCCGCGCGCACCGCGCTGGAGGCGAAAAAGCATGTGTTCCTCGAAAAGCCGCCGGGCGCCACGGTCAGCGAAGTCGAACACCTCAAGGCGCTTGCCGAAGAGAACGGCGTCTCGCTCTTCGCCAGTTGGCATTCGCGCTATGCGCCGGCGGTGGAGGCCGCGCGCGCATTCCTTGCCTCGGCCAGACTGACTTCGGCCGCCATCAATTGGAAGGAAGACGTGCGCCGCTGGCACCCGAACCAGGAATGGATCTGGGAACCCGGCGGCTTCGGCGTGTTCGATCCGGGCATCAACGCGCTGTCGATCGCCACCCACATCCTGCCTGCTATGTTCATCACCTCGGCCGTGCTCGATTTTCCGGAAAACCGCGCCGCCCCTGTCGCCGCGCAAGTCGTCTTCCGCACATCGAACGGATTGCCGGTGACGATGGAGCTCGACTGGCTTCAGACCGGCCCGCAGAGCTGGGACATCCTGGCCGAGACCGACAAGGGCAAGATGGTGCTGTCGGGCGGCGGCGCTAAGCTCGCCGTCGACGGCAAGATCGTCCATGACGAGCCCGAGGCCGAATATCCGATGCTTTACAAGCGCTTCGCCGAGATCGTTCGCGCCGGCACTTCGGATGTCGACCTCGCGCCGCTGCAACACGTCGCCGACGCTTTCATGCTCGGCAAGCGCAACGTGGTCGAGGCGTTCTTCGACTGAGGCGGCGGCAAAGCGCCGAGGCCAACGGCATCCTCACTCGACGATCGCAATGGCGAAGCCATCATAGCCCTTGGCGCCTACGGTCTGGATGGCGGTGCCGTCCAGCCGTTTCTCGCCGCCGATGAACGAAAACGCGGCGCGAGCGCCTTCGACATTGGCGTCGCCGCTGTTCTTTTTCACGACCGCGCCGTCGCGGATGACGTTGTCGCAGACGATGACGGTGCCTGGGCGCGACAGCTTCATGGCCCGGGTCAGATAGTTCGGGTTGTTCGGCTTGTCGGCATCGATGAAGATGAGGTCGAACGGTCCGGCACCTTCGTCCGCCAGCTTGCCAAGCGACTGCAGCGCAGGGCCCATGCGCAGGTCGACCCTGTCGGAAACCCCTGCCCGCTCGAAATTCGAGCGCGCGACCTTGGCGTGGTGCGGATCGAGTTCCAGCGTCACGACCTTGCCGTCCGCCGGCAATCCCCTCGCCATCCAGATGGTCGAGTAGCCGCCGAGCGTGCCGATCTCCAGCACCTTCTTCGCGCCGCGGATGCGCACCAGCAGCGACAGCAGCTTGCCCTGCGCGGCCGACACGTCGATCGCGGGCAGGCCCTGATCGCGGTTGGCCTTAAGCACCGCATCCAGGACGGGATCCGCTTCGAAAAGAGAGGAAACGATGTAGTCGTCGACAGCCGCCCAAGTCTTGCTGCTCATAGTTCTTCCTCGTTCGTGAAGCCAGATCAGGATGACGGCTAATAGAACCGTCATACTGATCTGGTCTCTTTATTCGATTATGATCTCTTCCGAAAACCGGTGTCCACGCTCTTGAAATGCAAGAAGGGGCCACGTGGGCCCCTTCTCATCGTTTCTCATGTCAAGCCGCTCACTGCGCGGCGTTGACCATGTCGGTCAGCATCGGGTCGGCGACCTCGACACCGGAGGCCTTGCGGCGCTCGTCGATGATGAGCTCGTCGCGCGAGGTTGCGATGCGCCGGATTTGGCTCATCGTACCGCCCGTTCCGGCCGGGATCAGGCGGCCGACGATGACGTTTTCCTTGAGGCCCTGCAGCATGTCGGTCTTGCCGGCAACCGCGGCCTCGGTGAGCACCCTGGTCGTCTCCTGGAAGGAAGCGGCCGAGATGAAGGACGGCGTCTGCAGCGAGGCCTTGGTGATGCCGAGCAGCACCGGCTGACCTTCGGCCGGCTTCTTGCCGTCCTCGATCAGGCGCTCGTTGACCTCTTCCAGTTCGATCACGTCGACGTGGTCGCCCGGAATGTAGGTCGAGTCGCCCTGCGTGGTGATCTCGACCTTCTGCAGCATCTGGCGAACGATCACCTCGATGTGCTTGTCGTTGATCGACACGCCCTGCAGACGGTAGACCTCCTGGATCTCGTTGACGAGGTAGGAGGCAAGCGCCTCCACGCCCTTGATCGCCAGGATGTCGTGCGGCGCCGGGTTGCCGTCGAGGATGTAGTCGCCCTTCTCGATGACGTCGCCGTCCTGGAGATGGAACGGCTTGCCCTTCGGGATCAGGTACTCCACCGGCTCGAGCGTCGAGTCATGCGGCTCGATGATGATGCGGCGCTTGTTCTTGTAGTCGCGGCCGAAGCGGATCGTGCCATCGATCTCGGCGATGATGGCGTGATCCTTCGGACGGCGGGCCTCGAACAATTCAGCAACACGCGGCAGACCGCCGGTGATGTCCTTGGTCTTGGCGCTTTCCATCGGGATACGCGCAAGCACGTCGCCCGGACGGACATGCGCGCCCGGCTCGACCGAGAGGATGGCCTCGACCGAGAGCAGGAAGCGTGCATCGCCGCCCTTCGACAGCTTGCCGACCTTGCCCTTGGCGTCCTGGATGACGATCGCGGGCTTCAGGTCGCTGCCGCGCGGCGTGGAACGCCAGTCGATGACCTCACGCTTGGTGATGCCGGTCGACTCGTCGGCCGTTTCCTGCACGGAGATGCCGTCGACCAGGTCCTCGAACGCCACCCTGCCCTCGATTTCGGTGAGGATCGGGCGGGTATAGGGATCCCACTCGGCGATACGCTGGCCGCGCTTCACCTTGTCGCCATCGTCCACGAAGATACGCGAACCATAGGCGACGCGGTGCGTGGCGCGCTCCTTGCCGGTCTCATCGAGGATGAGCACCGCCATGTTGCGGCCCATGACCATCTGCTGGCCTTCCGAGTTGCGCACCACGTTGCGGTTGCGGATCTGCACCTTGCCCTCATAGGAGGCTTCAAGGAACGAGCTATCCACCACCTGCGCCGTGCCGCCCATGTGGAAGGTACGCATGGTGAGCTGGGTGCCCGGCTCGCCGATCGACTGCGCCGCGATGACGCCGACGGCCTCGCCCTGGTTGACAGGGGTACCGCGTGCCAAGTCGCGACCGTAGCAGACAGCGCACACGCCGGTCCTGACCTCGCAGGTCAGCGCCGAACGGATGCGGATCGACTGCACGCCGGCCTTTTCGATCTGCTCCACGTCGCGCTCATCCATCAGCGTTCCGGCCTTGACCAGCAATTCGCCGGAGACCGGATGGTTGATATCGTCGAGCGCGGTGCGGCCCAGCACGCGCTGGCCGACCGAAGCGACGACCTGACCGGCATCGACGATCGGCTGCATGGTGAGACCCTTGTCGGTGCCGCAATCCACGGAGTTGACGATACAGTCCTGCGCCACGTCGACGAGACGGCGGGTGAGGTAACCCGAATTCGCCGTCTTCAAGGCGGTGTCGGCCAGACCCTTGCGGGCGCCGTGGGTCGAGTTGAAATACTCGAGCACGGTAAGGCCTTCCTTGAAGTTCGAGATGATCGGCGTCTCGATGATTTCACCCGAGGGCTTGGCCATCAGGCCACGCATGCCGGCGAGCTGACGCATCTGGGTGGGCGAACCGCGCGCACCCGAATGCGACATCATGTAGATCGAGTTCATCGGCTTCTGACGGCCATTGTCCTCGAACTCCACCGCCTTGATGCGGGCCATCATCTCGTCGGCGACCTTTTCCGAGCACTTGGCCCAGGCGTCGACGACCTTGTTGTACTTCTCGCCCTGGGTGATCAGGCCGTCGTTGTACTGCTGCTCGTATTCCTTGGCCAAAGCCTCGGTCTCGGAGACCAGCTTGATCTTGGAATCCGGGATCAGCATGTCGTCCTTGCCGAACGAGATGCCGGCGCGGCAGGCATGCGCGAAGCCGAGCGCCATGATGCGATCGCAGAAAATGACCGTCTCCTTCTGACCGCAGTGGCGGTAGACGGTGTCGATCATCTTGGAGATGTTCTTCTTGGTCATCTCCTGGTTGGCGGTCTCATACGGCACGTTGACGTTCTTCGGCAGCAGTTCGCCGATGATCATGCGGCCAGGCGTGGTGTCGTAGATCTTCGACACCATCTTGCCTTCGGCGTCGACGGTGCGGAAGCGGCCCTTGATCTTGGCGTGCAGCGTCACGGCCTTGGTCTCCAGCGCATGCTGGAGCTCGCCCATGTCGGCAAACACCATGCCTTCGCCCGGCTCGTTCTGGTTGACGATCGAGAGATAGTAGAGACCGAGAACCATGTCCTGTGACGGCACGATGATCGGCGCGCCGGAGGCCGGGTGCAGGATGTTGTTGGTCGACATCATCAGCACGCGGGCTTCCAGTTGCGCTTCCAGGGACAGCGGCACGTGGACCGCCATCTGGTCGCCGTCGAAGTCGGCGTTGAAGGCGGTGCAGACCAGCGGATGCAGCTGGATCGCCTTGCCTTCGATCAGGATCGGCTCGAACGCCTGGATGCCGAGGCGGTGCAGCGTCGGCGCGCGGTTCAGGAGCACCGGATGCTCGCGGATGACCTCGTCGAGGATATCCCAGACCTCCGGACGTTCCTTCTCGACCAGCTTCTTCGCCTGCTTGACGGTCGAGGAGAAACCCTTGGCATCGAGGCGGGCGTAGATGAAGGGCTTGAAGAGCTCGAGCGCCATCTTCTTCGGCAGGCCGCACTGATGCAGCTTCAGCTCCGGACCGGTCACGATGACCGAGCGGCCGGAATAGTCAACGCGCTTGCCGAGCAGGTTCTGACGGAACCGGCCCTGCTTGCCCTTGAGCATATCGGACAGCGACTTCAGCGGACGCTTGTTGGCGCCGGTGATGACGCGGCCGCGACGACCGTTGTCGAACAACGCGTCGACGGCTTCCTGCAGCATGCGCTTTTCGTTGCGCACGATGATGCCGGGCGCGCGCAACTCGATCAGCCGCTTCAGGCGGTTGTTGCGGTTGATGACGCGGCGATAGAGATCGTTGAGGTCGGACGTGGCGAAGCGACCGCCGTCCAGCGGGACGAGCGGACGCAGGTCCGGCGGGATCACCGGAACCACCTTCATGATCATCCATTCCGGACGGTTGCCGGATTCCATGAAGTTTTCCACGACCTTGAGCCGCTTCAGATACTTCTTCTGCTTGAGCTCGGAGGTGGTCGACGCCAGCTCCGAACGCAGGTCGCCGGCGATCTTCTCCAGGTCCATGCCGGCCAGAAGGTCATGGATGGCCTCGGCGCCGATCATGGCGGTAAAAGAGTCCTCGCCATACTCGTCGACGGCAAGCATGTACTCTTCCTCGCTGAGGAGCTGGTTCTCCTTCAGCGCGGTGAGGCCGGGCTCGGTGACGATGTAGTTCTCGAAGTAGAGCACGCGCTCGATGTCCTTGAGCGTCATGTCGAGCAGCGTGCCGATGCGCGAAGGCAGCGACTTCAGGAACCAGATATGGGCGACGGGCGCGGCGAGCTCGATATGGCCCATGCGCTCGCGGCGGACGCGCGACAGCGTGACTTCGACGCCGCACTTTTCGCAGATGACGCCCTTGTACTTCATGCGCTTGTACTTGCCGCACAGGCACTCATAGTCCTTGATCGGGCCAAAAATGCGCGCGCAGAACAGGCCGTCACGCTCCGGCTTGAAGGTGCGGTAGTTGATGGTCTCCGGCTTCTTGATCTCGCCGAACGACCAGGACAGAATCTTCTCTGGGCTGGCAAGCGAGATCCGGATGGAATCGAACACCTGCGCAGGCGCCTGCGGGTTGAAGAGATTCATGACCTCTTGGTTCATGCCGTTCTCCTTTTCGGGGTCCTCGATAACCCCTTGCATCGATCGCGGACGAAATGTCCGCAGACTGGCCGGTTGCCCGACCGAAAAATTTGAAGGGCGCGCCGCATCCTAGAGCGGCGCGCCGTAGGCTTTACTCGGCTGCGTCGGGCAGACGCGTCGGGGTCTCTTCGACCTGGGTGTTCTCCAGCTCGACATTGAGGCCCAGCGAGCGCATTTCCTTGACGAGAACGTTGAAGCTCTCGGGGATGCCCGCCTCGAACGTGTCGTCGCCGCGCACGATCGCCTCGTAGACCTTGGTGCGGCCGGCGACGTCGTCCGACTTCACCGTCAGCATTTCCTGCAGCGTGTAGGCCGCGCCGTAGGCTTCGAGCGCCCAGACCTCCATTTCGCCGAAGCGCTGGCCGCCGAACTGCGCCTTGCCGCCCAGCGGCTGCTGGGTGACGAGCGAGTACGGACCGATCGAACGCGCGTGGATCTTGTCGTCCACCAGGTGATGCAGCTTGAGCATATAGATATAGCCCATCGTCACCTTGCGATCGAACGGCTCGCCGGTGCGGCCGTCATAGAGCTGCGACTGACCGCTGGTGTGCAGGCCTGCCTGCTCCAGCATGGTGTTGATGTCGGCCTCATGCGCGCCGTCGAACACCGGTGTCGCGATGGAGACGCCGCGGCGCATCTGCTCGCTCAGGCGAACGATGCTCTCGTCGTCATACTCGCGGATCGGCTCGTTGCGGTCGTTGGCCGGCATGAAGCTTTCCAGCGTCTTGCGCAGCGGCTTGATATCGCCGCCACCCTTATACGCGTCGATCAGCTCGCCGATCTTCCTGCCCATGCCTGCGCAAGCCCAGCCCAGATGCGTTTCCAGGATCTGGCCGACATTCATGCGGCTCGGCACACCCAGCGGGTTGAGCACGATATCGGCATGCGTGCCGTCCTCGAGGAAAGGCATGTCCTCGACCGGAACGATGCGCGACACGACACCCTTATTGCCGTGACGGCCGGCCATCTTGTCGCCCGGCTGCATCTTGCGCTTCACCGCCACGAAGACCTTGACCATCTTCATGACGCCCGGAGGCATTTCGTCGCCGCGTTGCACCTTCTCGACCTTGTCCATGAAACGCTGCTCGAGCGCCTTCTTGGACTCGTCATACTGGCCGCGCAGAGCCTCGAGTTCGCCCTGGAGCTTCTCGTTCTCCACTGCGAACTGCCACCACTGCGAACGCGGATACTCGTCGAGCGTGTCCTTCGACAGCTTCGAGCCCTTCTTGAAGCCCTTCGGTCCGGCGATCGCTTCCTTCCCGACCAGCACGTCGGAAAGACGCGCATAGACGTTGCGGTCGAGGATCGCCTGTTCGTCGTCGCGGTCCTTGGCCAGACGCTCGATCTCCTCGCGCTCGATCGCCATCGCGCGCTCGTCCTTCTCCACGCCGTGGCGGTTGAAGACGCGCACTTCGACGACCGTGCCGAAGGTGCCCGGAGGCATGCGCATGGAGGTGTCGCGGACGTCCGAGGCCTTTTCGCCGAAGATGGCGCGGAGCAACTTTTCTTCCGGCGTCATCGGGCTTTCGCCCTTCGGCGTGATCTTGCCGACCAGGATGTCGCCCGGCTGCACCTCGGCACCGATATAGACGATGCCGGCCTCGTCGAGGTTCTTCAGCGCCTCTTCCGAAACGTTCGGAATGTCGCGCGTGATTTCCTCCGGCCCGAGCTTGGTGTCGCGCGCCATGACCTCGAACTCCTCGATGTGGATCGAGGTGAAGACGTCGTCGGCCACGATGCGCTCGGAGAGCAGGATCGAGTCCTCGTAGTTGTAGCCGTTCCACGGCATGAACGCGACCAGCACGTTGCGGCCGAGCGCCAGATCGCCGAGCTCCGTCGAGGGACCGTCGGCAATGATGTCGCCCTTGTTGACGCGGTCGCCCATGCGCACCAGCGGACGCTGGTTGATGCAGGTGTTCTGGTTCGAACGCTGGAACTTCATCAGCCGGTAGATGTCGACGCCGGACTTGCCGGGATCGAGGTCTTCCGTGGCGCGGATGACGATACGGGTCGCGTCGACCTGGTCGACCACGCCGCCGCGGCGGGCGCCGATGGCCGCGCCCGAATCCCGGGCGACGACCGGCTCCATGCCAGTGCCGACGAACGGCGCCTCGGCGCGCACCAGCGGCACGGCCTGACGCTGCATGTTCGAGCCCATCAGCGCGCGGTTGGCGTCGTCGTTCTCGAGGAACGGGATGAGCGCTGCTGCGACAGACACCATCTGCTTCGGCGAGACGTCCATCAGGTCGACGTTCTCGCGCGGCGCCATCATCACTTCGCCGGCGTTACGGCAAATGACGAACTCGTCGACGAAGCTGCCGTTCTTGTCGAGCTCGGCGTTGGCCTGCGCGACATAGTGCTTGGCCTCTTCCATCGCCGACAGGTAGACGACCTCGTTGGTAAGCTTGCCGCCCACGATCTTGCGGTACGGGCTTTCGATGAAGCCGTACTTGTTGACGCGCGCGAAGGTAGCCAGCGAGTTGATCAGACCGATATTCGGGCCTTCCGGCGTTTCGATCGGGCAAATGCGGCCGTAATGCGTCGGGTGCACGTCGCGCACCTCGAAGCCGGCGCGCTCGCGGGTCAGACCGCCCGGTCCAAGCGCCGACAGGCGGCGCTTGTGGGTGATCTCCGACAGCGGGTTGGTCTGGTCCATGAACTGCGACAGCTGCGAGGAACCGAAGAACTCGCGCACGGCGGCAGCCGCCGGCTTGGCGTTGATCAGGTCCTGCGGCATGACCGTGTCGATCTCGATCGAGGACATGCGCTCCTTGATCGCGCGCTCCATGCGCAGCAGGCCGACACGGTACTGGTTCTCCATCAACTCGCCGACCGAACGCACGCGGCGGTTGCCGAGATTGTCGATGTCGTCGATCTCGCCCTTGCCGTCGCGGAGTTCGACCAGCGTCTTGACCACGGCCAGGATATCGTCCTTGCGCAGCACGCGCACGGTGTCCTCGGCCTTGAGCTCGAGGCGCATGTTCATCTTGACGCGGCCGACGGCCGACAGGTCGTAGCGCTCGCTGTCGAAGAACAGCGAGTTGAACATGGCTTCGGCGGTCTCGAGCGTCGGCGGCTCGCCCGGGCGCATGACGCGGTAGATGTCGAACAGCGCGTCCTGGCGGCTCTCGTTCTTGTCGACGTTGAGCGTGTTGCGGATGTAGGCGCCGACGTTGACGTGGTCGATGTCCAGGATCTGGATCTCGTCCTCGCCGGTGCCGAGCAGCACCTTCAGCGTCTTGTCGTCGATCTCGTCGCCGGCTTCGAGGAAGATCTCGCCGGTGGCGTAGTTGACGATGTCCTCGGCAAGGTAGTTGCCGAGCAGGTCCTCGTCGGTCGCCTTGATGGCTTTGAGACCCTTCTCGCCGAGCTGGCGAGCCTGGCGGGCGGTGATCTTCTTGCCTTGTTCGACCACGATCTCGCCGGTGTCGGCGTCGACCAGGTCGCCGACGGCCTTGAGGCCGCGGAAACGCTCGACGTTGAACGGAATGCGCCAGTGGTCGCCGGCGCGCTTGTAGGTGATCTTGTTGTAGAAGGTCGACAGGATCTCCTCGCCGTCCATGCCGAGCGCCATCAAGAGCGACGTCACCGGAATCTTGCGGCGGCGGTCGATGCGGGCGTGCACGACGTCCTTGCTATCGAACTCGATGTCGAGCCACGAACCGCGATAGGGAATGACGCGCGCGGCAAACAGAAGCTTGCCCGACGAGTGCGACTTGCCCTTGTCATGGTCGAAGAAGACGCCCGGCGAACGGTGCATCTGCGAGACGATGACGCGCTCGGTGCCGTTGACGATGAAGGTGCCGTTCGACGTCATGAGCGGCATGTCGCCCATGTAGACGTCCTGCTCCTTGATGTCCTTGATCGACTTGGCGCCGGTATCCTCGTCGATATCGAACACGATGAGGCGCAGCGTCACCTTCAGCGGGGCAGCATAGGTCAGGTCGCGCTGACGGCACTCGTCAACGTCGAATTTCGGTGCCTCGAACTCGTACTTCACGAACTCCAGCATCGAGGAGCCGGAAAAGTCGGAGATCGGGAAGACCGACTTGAAAACGGCCTGCAGCCCTTCGTCCGGACGGCCGCCCTTGGGCTCGTCCACCATCAGGAACTGGTCATAGGATGCCTTCTGAACCTCGATGAGATTCGGCATCTCCGCAACTTCCGGGATCTTTCCGAAGAACTTGCGTACGCGTCTGCGGCCATTGAAAGTCTGGGTCTGGGCCATCGTCGCTCCTTAGCTATAAACTCGGGACGAACCTCGCCGCGGCTCGCCTTGCACCAACGGGCGGCCTTGGCGGCTGCCCCTATCTGTTTTCCGGCCGCCCTGCCAATGGTTTGGCGGCTACCGGCTAAAACGGGAGAAAACCCGTTTCCGGAAGGCCGCTTTTCGGCCCTCAGGAAAGAGGTTTTCAAACGCCTCGCGCAACAGAACCCTCCCTTCGTCAAGGGAGGGGGCGGACGGCGCGAGACCGTCCGCCCTCGCCTAACAGGCTTACTTCAGCTCGACCTTGGCGCCAGCTGCTTCCAGCTGAGCCTTGAACTTGTCGGCGTCGGCCTTGGAAACGCCTTCCTTGACCGGCTTCGGAGCCGCTTCGACCAGGTCCTTGGCTTCCTTGAGGCCAAGGCCCGTGATGGCGCGGACTTCCTTGATGACGTTGATCTTCTGGGCGCCGGCATCGGCGAGAACGACGTCGAATTCCGTCTTCTCTTCAGCCGGAGCAGCGGCAGCGGCACCAGCGCCGCCAGCAGCGGCAACCGCCACCGGAGCGGCAGCCGAAACGCCCCACTTCTCTTCCAGGAGCTTCGACAGCTCGGCCGCCTCGAGGACGGTCAGCTTCGAAAGGTCGTCTACGATCTTTGCGAGATCAGCCATTTTTGTATTCCTTCACTAGGTTCGAACGTGTGTTGTTGACAGCGAGGAACGGCCTCATGCCGCCTCGTCCTTCCGGGCGTAAGCGCCGATGACACGCGCGACCGAAGCCGCGGGCGCATTGACGATCTGGGCGATCCGGGTAGCCGGCGTGGCGATCATGCCAACCAGCCTGGCGCGCAGCTCGTCGAGCGACGGTAGTGTGGCGAGTGCCTTCACACCGTCGGCGTCAAGCGAGGTCGTACCCATCGCGCCACCGAGAATGATCAACTTGTCATTCCCCTTGGCGAAATCGGACGCGACCTTCGGCGCCGCAATCGGATCCTCCGAATAAGCGACCAGCGTCTGTCCCTTGAACAGATCGATGATCGATGCGGAGTCCGTGCCCTGAAGAGCGATCTTGGCGAGACGGTTCTTCGCGACTTTGACGGTGCCACCGGCGGCGCGCATCTTCGACCGAAGGTCGTTCATTTGCGCGACGGTGATACCGGCGTAGTGGGCCACGACGACTGAACCAGCGCTTGAAAACGCATCATTCAGGCCCGTGACGAGTTCGCGTTTTTCCGCTCTGTCCACTGCCTATCTCCAGTTGACCCCTGCCCCATTAACGAGGTCAGGCGTCGGGTTGCCTTTTGCCGGCCGGGCCATCCAATACGGATCTCCCGAACGACGCTCGAGGATCCTGCCCCCTTTCGCCACACCAGCCGGCACGCCGGATAGTGCGCAGACAAAAGGCAAACACGGTTCGAACCTTTCATTGGAGCTTGGCTCCTTTGTCGGGTCTTCACCCGTCTCATGCAGGCCCAAGTGAATTAAGGCTTTTGGGCCGCCTGCAATCTCGGACAGGATATCCGGAAACCTTTCGGCTTCCGGGGTTCCGGGTCGCCGACGGATCGGCGGTCCGGAATTCTTTTGCGATCGGCCTAGCCGATCAGATGACACTTACGACGCGGCGAGCGTCGCGATGTCGAGCTTGAGGCCGGGGCCCATCGTCGAGGCGACCGACACCTTCTTGACGTAGTTGCCCTTGGCGCCCGCGGGCTTGGCCCTGGTCACCGCATCGGCGAAGGCGCGGACATTTTCTTCCAGCGCCTTGACGTCGAACGAGACCTTGCCGACGCCGGCCTGGACGATGCCGGCCTTCTCGACGCGGAACTCGACGGCGCCGCCCTTCGAAGCCTTGACGGCCGCGGCCACATCGGTGGTCACGGTGCCGACCTTCGGGTTCGGCATCATGCCGCGCGGGCCGAGAACCTTGCCCAGACGGCCGACCAGCGGCATCATGTCCGGCGTCGCGATGCAGCGATCGAAATCGATCGTGCCCTTCTGGACGATGTCGACCAGATCCTCGGCGCCAACGATATCGGCGCCGGCGGCCTTGGCTTCCTCGGCCTTGTCGCCACGGGCAAACACCGCGACGCGCACCGAGCGGCCGGTGCCGTTCGGCAGGTTGACCACGCCGCGGACCATCTGGTCGGCGTGGCGCGGATCGACGCCGAGGTTCATCGAGATCTCGACGGTCTCGTCGAACTTAACCTTGGACCGGTCCTTGAGCAGCTGCAGCGCCTCGGAGAGGGCGTAAGCCTTGTTCGGATCGATGCCTTCGCGGCTCTTGGCAATACGCTTTGCAATCTTTGCCATGATCTTAGCCCACCACTTCCAGGCCCATCGAGCGGGCGGAACCCTCGACCATACGCATGGCCGCCTCGACGTCGTTTGCGTTCAGGTCCTTCATCTTCTGCTCTGCGATCGCGCGCACCTTGTCGCGGCTGATCGTGCCGGCCTTGACCTTGCCCGGCTCCTTGGAGCCCGACTTCAGGTTGGCTGCCTTCTTCAGGAAGTAGCTCACCGGCGGCGTCTTCATGACGAAGGTGAACGACTTGTCCTGGTAGTAGGTGATGACGACCGGGATCGGCGATCCCTTCTCAAGCTCCTGGGTCTGCGCGTTGAACGCCTTGCAGAATTCCATGATGTTGATGCCGCGCTGACCAAGCGCCGGGCCGATCGGGGGCGACGGCGTGGCCGAGCCCGCGGCAACCTGGAGCTTGAGCTGGCCTGCAACTTTCTTAGCCATCTCTATTCCTGCCTTTTCTCATGCCGGCCCCATTCTCGGGCAACGCCGGCGGTTGCAGTCTGGTGGTGCGGTTCCGACGGCCGGCTGTGCCGCCTTCGCCTCCCACCCGTTCATGCGGCGTCTGCCGCCGCTCCCGACGCCTCGCGGCGCGGGTGTACCAACGCCTTCCGGCGCGGGTCTACGGATCAGCCCTTTTCGACCTGTCCGAATTCCAGATCGACGGGCACGGCGCGCCCGAAGATCGAAACTTCCACCTTGAGGCGGGCACGCTCCTCGTCCACTTCCTGGACGACGCCGTTGAACGACGCGAACGGACCATCCGAAACGCGGATCGCCTCGCCGATCTCGAAGGTGACCGAAGGCTTCGGCCGCTCGACGCCCTCCTGGACCTGGTTCAGGATGCGCTGCGCCTCGGTCTCGGTGATCGGCACGGGCTTGGAGTCGCCCAGGAAGCCGGTGACCTTCGGCGTGTTCTTGACCAGCGAGAACACGGCATCGGTCAGATTGGCCTTCAACAGCACATAGCCCGGGAAGAACTTGCGCTCGGCATCGACCTTGCGGCCACGGCGGATCTCGACGACCTTCTCGGTCGGCACGACGATCTGCTCGATGTCACCGGACAGGCCCTTCTGCTTGGCCTTGTTCTCGATATCCTCGGCGACCTTCTTCTCGAAGTTCGAATAGGCGTGGACGATATACCACCGTGCAGTCATTTCACGACCTCTCCGTAAACCGCCGAATTAATGTCCGAGACCCAGGATCCACTCGATCGCGTAGCCCATTAGAATATCGGCAGCGAAGAAGAACAGCATCGCGATCACCGCGAACACCAGGACCATCACGGTCGAGATCATGGTTTCGCGCCGCGAGGGCCATGTCACCTTGGCCGTCTCCGCGCGAACCTGCTGGAGAAAGGTGAAGGGATTAGTGGTTTTCGAAGCCATGTGCCGCCTGTTTCAAGACCCGTTGGCCGGGCCTCCTGGATGATCCCGCTGACCGGGACGTGCCGCCTGGGCTCTATGCGGCGCGAATCAGCGCCGCTATTTCACCCACGCAAATCAGACGCGTAAAGCCGGCTTCCCAGCTCCACGCGTCGCGTGTCTGTCTTGTTTACATAAAACCGATTCTTAATCCACGCAAGTGGCAAGGGTCCGCTTTATGTCCTAACGCCGCCTCGGAACCATCCAGTCGTCCCGTCCCGGCTATGCGGGGCTTATGCCCCAATTCCCACCATATGGCAAGCCACCCGCCGATTTTCAACCGGAAGAGCTTTGTTTTGCCGTTTGGAAAATGGCACGGGCAGCAGGGCTCGAACCTACGACCTGCGGTTTTGGAGACCGCCGCTCTACCAACTGAGCTATGCCCGTGCATGCGCTGTTCGGCGCAGGCGCTTCCTAAAAGCTTCCGGGCACTCTGTAAAGAGCACTCGGCAGCGGTTTTGGAACCTTTGCCGAAAATCTGAATTGCATGGCTGCCAGCAATCGATCGCGGGCGCGCCCGCTCTTTAAGATTTCCCGGCCGCCGGCTTATAGGGTCCGCCCGGCACGCCCCAGCCCCAGGCCGGCATCGGCTCGGTCTCGGGATCGCAGGTCTCGCCCAGATTCGAGTTCATCTTCGCCAGCCGCGATCCCCATTCGACATAGCCCATGAAGGCGGAGCGGAATTCGGGGTCGTCCGGCAGGCCGACCTCGTCCGCCGCGTCGGCAAGGAGATTGATCCAGCGGCGGCGCTGTTCCTGGGTCAGGTGCTTGCCAAGGTGATGCATCACCATTTCGCGATGGCCGCCATGCTTCTCGCTGTAGGTCTTCGGCCCGCCAAAGACTTCGCCGATGAAGGCGGCGACATGCGCCGGGTGATCCGGCGACATGTGCCTGAATACCGGCCCGACGACCGGATCCGCAGCCACCTTGTCATAAAAGGTCCGGGTCAGCCGGTTCAGCGCCTCGCCGCCACCGGCCCACGCATATAAAGTCGGGATGTCCTCGCTCATCGCCGCTCCTCCACTGTGTATAAAAGCACGAGCAGGATAGTGGCAGCGCCCTGCCCCCCTCAACCTGCCTCGATGGCCAGTACGCGCTATCTCCTTTGTTTACGCAATTCCGGACGCAAAACCGTAAACACTTTTCCTGGAATTGCTCTACAGCTTCGCTGGCGCCTTCGCCTCGGCATCGGCGGCCGGAAGAACGCGGCAATTGTCCGGCCTGGGCGCGGATCTGCAAATGGTGGCGCCCGTCAGCGCGTCGACCGACTGCGGCCCGGTTGTCAGCCCGAATGTCTTCAGTTCGTCCCGGCTGAGTTCCCTGTGCTTCGCATATTCGGCCGACTGCATGGCAACGAAAAAGCCCGAGCCGACCGCCATTTGGTCAAGATACGCCCTGACCTTGTCTTCCGTGCCCATGGAATGCACCAGAAAATGCGCACCGGCGCCAACCAGGCGCCGGACGCCGCCGGCGATCATCACCGCGCAAGCCGCATCGCATTCGGCGCCGGCGTCGATGGTAAGCCCGGCATGGAGACCGTCCGCCGCGACGCACCCCACTGCGCCCGGATCGCAATCGAGAAAATCCGTTCGGGCGACTGCGACATCCAACCCGCGCTCACGGATCAGCCGGCCCGCCGCAAGCGCAGCCTGCACGTCTCCACCCGGCGAATCGACAATGATGGGCAACCGGCGCTCACGGATCGTATCGAGCAGTTGGCGGAGCTTGTCGGCCGTACCTGTGGCGATCGTGCCTTCCGCCGAAATCCATTCCGGACAATCGGGATTGCAAAGCGGATTGCTGCCGCGAACAAGAACGAAGCGCATCTCCTGTTCGCGGGCCTGCGGCGCCGGCGCGGGAACCGGCGCAATGGGTGAAGGCCCGGCTTCGACGGCCGCGACCGCGGCGGGCACGCCGTTCGCGGGAACCTCGCGACAATTCGCAGGCGCCGGATTGCGCTGGCAGATGGTTCTCTCGGTCAGCAGGTCGAGCGAATCGAGACTGGTGACGAGTTTCATCTCCAGCATGTCTTCGGGCTCGATTTGCCTGATGTCGCTGGCAGGCGTCGCCTTCATCACGCCCAGCACGCCCTGCTCGACGCCCATTTCCTTCAGATAGGCCGACAGCCGCTTCTCGACCGTCCTGCTCATCTCATAGGTCTTGTAGCTGCCGGCATTCTTGCGGCTGACGATCCTGGTGCTGACGATCTTCTTCTTGCCGTTCACGATCCGATAAGTCGTGCGGTAGAGCGGCTTCTCGCGCTGGTAGGTGGTGGTGATCTGGTGCACACCGAGATAGGCCCATTCGCCGACCACGCGGCGGATGCCGCCGGCAAACATCAGCGGACAGGCCGAATTGCACATCGCGCCGCTGTCATAAGCGACGCCGGAATAGGGCTGGCCCTTGCGGCCATTGTCCAGGCAGTTCTTCATCCCCGGCGAGCAGCCGGAAAACTCCGTGATGCCGACCGCGATATCGAGCTTGTTCTTGCGGACCATGCGGCCAAGCTGCAGCGCGGCATCGACATTGCCGCCTGGTGAATTGACGACGATCGGCAATTGCCGCCCGCCGAGCGTCTTCAGCAGGCGTCTCAGCTGCGCCGGCGTGCCGGCCTCGATCGTGCCTTCGGCGGAAATCCATTCCGGGCAGTTCGGCTCGCAGCCCGGCGCGCTGCTGCGCACGACGACGAAGCGCATCGCCGGACCGTAGTCCGCGGGCGTTTCCTTTGCGGCGGCGCTGAGCGCGGCCAGCCCTGCGGCAGCGGCCAATCCCAGCCGAAGCAGCCCGCGCCAACACCGCATGGTCTTTGAACGGAATGTCGAAACCACGTCTGGCAAGCCCCTCGGGTACAACCCATACTAGTTGCGGGGACGGTGCTTGCAACAGAATTGAAAAGGGCAGCGCGATACCACTCGAAAGCAAAAGGGCGGCCCGAAGACCGCCCTTTCCGTGTCGAACCGGCAAGTGCCGGATCGATTATTCCTTGATGGTGACGACGATGCCGGCACCGACGGTGCGGCCGCCTTCACGGATGGCGAAGCGCAGCTTCTCTTCCATGGCGATCGGCACGATCAGCTCGACGTCGACGGTGATGTTGTCGCCGGGCATCACCATCTCGGTGCCGGCCGGCAGCGTCACGATGCCCGTCACGTCCGTCGTGCGGAAGTAGAACTGCGGACGGTAGTTGGTGAAGAACGGCGTGTGGCGGCCGCCCTCGTCCTTGGTCAGGATGTAGGCTTCGGCAACGAACTTCTTGTGCGGCTTGACCGTGCCGGGCTTGGCCAGAACCTGGCCGCGCTCCACACCTTCACGGTCGACGCCGCGCAAGAGCGCGCCGATGTTGTCGCCGGCCTGGCCCTGGTCGAGCAGCTTGCGGAACATCTCGACGCCCGTGCAGGTCGTCTTGGTGGTCGGACGGATGCCGACGATCTCCAGTTCCTCGCCGACCTTGACGATGCCGCGCTCGACGCGGCCGGTCACCACCGTGCCGCGGCCCGAGATCGAGAACACGTCCTCGATCGGCATCAGGAACGGCTTGTCCAGCGGACGAACCGGCGTCGGGATGTAGGCGTCGACCTGAGCCATCAGTTCGCGGATGGCGTCCTCGCCGATGGTCTTGTTGGAATCTTCCAACGCAGCCAGCGCCGAGCCCTTGACGATCGGAATGTCGTCGCCGGGGAACTCGTTCTTCGACAGAAGCTCGCGAACCTCGAGCTCGACCAGTTCGAGAAGCTCGGCGTCGTCGACCTGGTCGACCTTGTTCAGGAACACAACGATCGAGGGAACGCCGACCTGGCGGGCAAGCAGGATGTGCTCGCGGGTCTGCGGCATCGGGCCGTCGGCGGCCGAAACGACCAGGATCGCGCCGTCCATCTGCGCCGCACCGGTGATCATGTTCTTCACATAGTCGGCGTGGCCGGGGCAGTCGACATGGGCATAGTGACGGTTGGCCGTCTCATACTCGACATGCGCCGTCGAAATCGTGATGCCGCGCGCCTTCTCTTCCGGGGCCGCGTCGATCTGGTCATAGCGCTTGTATTCGCCAAAATACTTCGTGATCGCCGCCGTCAGCGACGTCTTGCCATGATCGACGTGGCCGATCGTGCCAATGTTCACATGCGGCTTGGTGCGCTCGAATTTACCTTTTGCCATAGTCTCTTTCCTTGGACGGCCTTGACCTTCAGTTCAGTCGAATGCGGGGCGATTAGCGACAACGGCCGAAAAACACAAGTGCCTTGTGGCTGAGCGGATTCCCGCTCGACCCGAACCAACGGTCGATTTCAGTGGGATATGGCGCGGATATAGGGGCGCCGCGCGTAAAATCAAAGGCTCCGGGCTGGCCCATTGCCGCCGGCGCGCCGCTCTGATCTTGTTCGCCGGATGCAGTTCATTCCAGCAAACATCCGCGGTCCGCTGTTCATGACCGTCTCGACGGGGTCCTACCTCGTCAACGACACGATGATGAAGCTCGCGACCGCCGGACTGCCGCCCTATGAAGTGCTCCTTCTGCGCGGCGCGGCCGCCACGCTGTGGGGCGTGCCGCTGCTTCTGATGCTTGGCTACGCAAGGCAGATCCCGCTGCTCTTCGAGCGCAAGGTGCTGCGCCGCAACCTGTTCGAGCTTCTGGCGATCCTCTGCTATGTCGTCGCCTTGGCCAACATGCAGATCGCGGATTCCACCGCGCTCGGGCAGGTCACGCCGCTCATCGTGCTGGTCGGCTCCTCGATGCTGTTCGGCGAAAAGATCGGCGCCACGCGCATGGCGCTGATCGGCCTTGGCTTTGTCGGAGCGCTCATGGTGGCGCAGCCGACCATGCAAGGCATTTCGGTCTATGCGCTGCTCGCGCTCGGCAACGCCGCCTTCGCGGCGGTGCGCGACCTTGCCGGGCGCAAGGTGGACGCCGAGGTGCCGGGCATGATCGTCGCCATCTCGGCTATCGTGGTGGTGCTGGTCGGCTCAGGCGCGGCGCATCTCGTCTCCGAGCAATGGGTGATGCCGGAAGGACATCATCTGCTCCTGATCGCCGGCGCCGGCCTGTTCCTGATCTTCGGCCATTTCTTCATCTTCATGGCCTACCGGGTCGGGCCGACAAGCGCGGTCGCGCCCTTCTATTACTGCTTCACCGTCTGGGCGGTTATTTCGGGACTGCTGGTGTTCGGCCAGTTTCCCAACGCGCTCGCCGTCTGCGGCATCCTGCTGGTGATGGCCAGCGGCCTCGCCATCGTCTCGCTCGACGAAAGAAAACGCCGGCTGGCGATGGTCGCCTGACGACACGAGTCCAACCAAGGTCGACCCGGAATGGGTCGACCTTCAGCAGCCGGTCAAATGCGGCTTTGCTTGCCTCTACAGCGTGCGCTTGCCGGAAATCTGGTGATAGGCCCAGAGCACGACGACCGAGCCGATCACAGCGACGATCAAGCTCCAGATGTTGAGGCCGGTGACGCCCGACGCGCCGAACGCGCTGAAGATAACGCCGCCGACAATGGCGCCGACGATGCCGAGCACGATATCCATGATCATGCCCTGACCGGTCTTGTTGACGATCTTGCTGCCGATGAAGCCGGCAACGATGCCCAGAATGATCCAGCTGATAATGCCCATAATTTCCCTCCAAATTTCCCCGCCGCGCCATCATGGTCATATGATTGTCAAAAGCTCAAGACAGCTTGAAATTCCGTCCGTTTGCGCCATTGTGGGGCCGGGCGGACTTGGCTGGACAAGGAGATCCACTATGGGCCTTTTCGACAACGCCGTTCCGGGCGGCAATATCACCAAACCCCTGATGATCGCGCTCGGCGCGCTTTTGGTCGGCAAGATGCTGAGCGGCAGAAGCGAAGAGGCGGCCATGCCGCAAGCGCCGGCGCCGACGCCCGCGGGAACCGACGCGTCCGCCGATGGCGGCCTGCTCGGCGGTCTCGGCGGCCTGCTCGACAAGCTGAAGAATGCCGGCCATGGCAACGTCGCCGACTCATGGGTCGGCACCGGCCAGAACCAGTCGATCAACCCGGGCGATCTCGGCTCGGCGCTCGGCCCAGCGGTGATCCGCGAAATCGCGCAGCGCACCGGTATGAACGAGCAGGAACTGCTGCAGCAGCTCTCCACGGCGCTGCCCGGCATCGTCGACAAGCTGACGCCGAACGGCCAAGTGCCGCAGAACCATCAGGTCGCCTCGGCCTTCAACAGCTAAACGTCTGGATAAGATGGAAACGCTGCGTGCCACGGCGCGCGGCGTTTTCTTTGGGGGATGCGAAGAGGAAATCTGGAGCGGGTAGCGGGAATCGAACCCGCATATTCAGCTTGGAAGGCTGCTGCTCTACCACTGAGCTATACCCGCGCCCTGCACTGAGGTACCGGATTCACCCGAAAAGCGCCATGCACTTTCGGTCCGAGACTTTTCGTTTCAGGGCTTCCGGGCCGGCAGTGGTGGAGAGGGTTGGATTCGAACCAACGTAGGCTAAGCCAACGGATTTACAGTCCGTCCCCTTTAACCACTCGGGCACCTCTCCAGTCTGCCGCCGGAGCCATGCAACGAGGCATTTTCGCCGATCCGAAGCCCGAGTAAGATCTTCTCCGAAATCAGCGAAGCGCCTTATGGCGGCAAGGCCGGTGGGTGTCAACCGGCGCGGCGAGGGTTTTTCGAGGATGTCCGGCATTCATGTCTTCAGCCCATATCCTTAGCCGGACGGGACGGCTATAGAAGCCGCCATGAGCGACGATAAAAGCAACAAGCCCGGCACGCGCAAGGACACCCACTACGCCAAGCTGAGGCGCGCGCACCGCGACCAGAAAGCGGGCGGGCCGCCGGCATTCCGGCCGCGCCAGCCGATGCAGCCGGGCGACGCGCCCGCCGACGGACTGGTGCGGCTTTACGGCCTGCACACGGTGCGGGCCGCGCTCGACAATCCGCGCCGCAGGATCAGGAAGATGCTGGTGACCCGCAACGCAGCCGAGCGGCTTTCGATCGGCGACCTTGCCGCCCTGCCCTTCAAGGCCGAACTGGTCGAACCGAAGGACATCGACAGGATCACTGGGTCCGACGCCGTGCACCAGGGTGTGCTGATCGAGGCGGAGCCGCTCAAGGCCAAGCGCCTCGACGCTCTCGGCGACACAAAGCTGGTGCTGGTGCTGGACCAGGTGACGGACCCGCACAATGTCGGCGCGATCCTGCGCTCCGCCGTCGCCTTCGGCGCCGGCGCGCTGATCACAACCGCCCGCCACAGCCCGCAGGAATCCGGCGTGCTGGCCAAATCCGCCTCCGGCGCGCTGGAGCATATCGACCAGATCGAGGTGAAGAACCTCGCCGATGCGCTGGGTCAATTGCACGAGGCCGGCTTCCAGACCATCGGACTCGATTCCGAGGGGCCGGCAGAGCTCGAGAAGACCTTCGACGGCGAGAAAATCGCGTTGGTGCTGGGCGCCGAAGGCAAGGGCCTGCGCCAGAAGACCCGCGAGACGGTCGCCGCGCTCGCTCGCCTCGACATGCCGGGCGCCATCCACTCGCTCAACGTGTCGAACGCGGCAGCGGTGAGCCTCTACGCGGCGAACGCATTCCTGAGGCGCTGAACCCGGATCGGTCCCTGGGCATCGAAGCGAAAACGGGTTCCGGCGAGCAACGCAGGAACCCGTTCTCTGACAGGAAAAGAGCAGGCGGCGTGGGAACGTTGAGCCGCCGTCCCCTCACCTAAGCCGCCTTGCCCTTGGCTTGCGTTGCTTCCGCGCCAACCTCATGCGCCGCCATCCGCTCCAGCGCCCTGACCAGCGCCGAGTGATCTTCGCTGGACCCGCCATTGGCGGCGCAGGAATTGAACAGCTGCTGTGTCGTTGAAGTGTTGGGCAGCGACACGCCCAGCGCCTTGGCGCCTTCCAACGCCAGATTGAGGTCCTTCTGGTGCAGTTCGATGCGGAAGCCCGGCGCGAAGGTGCGCTTGATCATGCGTTCGCCATGCACTTCGAGGATGCGCGAAGCGGCGAGCCCGCCCATCAGCGCCTGCCTGACCTTGGCCGGATCGGCGCCGGCCTTCGAGGCAAAGACGAGAGCTTCGCCGACCGCTTCGATAGTCAATGCCACGACGATCTGGTTGGCGACCTTGGTGGTCTGGCCGACGCCGTTCGGGCCGACCAGCGTGATGTTCTTGCCCATCTTCTCGAACACCGGCCTGGCGCGTTCGAATGGCTCTTCCTCGCCGCCGACCATGATGGTCAGCGACGCCGCCTTGGCGCCGACCTCGCCGCCAGACACCGGCGCGTCGAGGTAATCGCAGCCGAGCTGGTTGATCTTTTTCGCGAATTCCTTGGTCGCGATCGGCGAGATCGAGCTCATGTCGATGACGAGCTTGCCCTTCGACAGACCGGAGGCAACGCTGTTCCCGCCGAACAGCACATCGGCGACCTGCGGGGTGTCAGGCACCATGGTGATGATAATGTCGGCGGCCTTGGCCACCGCGTTGTGGCCGGAAACGGTCTTCAGCCCCTTGGCGACGAGATCGGCCGGCGGTTTCGAGCGATGGTCGCTGGCGATGACCCTGTAGCCGGCGTCGAGAAGATGTCCCGCCATCGGCGCGCCCATGATGCCCAGTCCGATGAAACCGATGGTTTCCATTGATGTTCTCCCGTCGCAATTGTCGAGGTCGCGTTCCTTCGCGCCCCTCTCTGTCCTGCCGGACATCTCCCCCACGAGGGGGGAGATTGGCAGCTTCGGCGCCGGCTCTTAAGCCGCGGCGCTTCCCTGCCCGGCGAATCTGCTGAACCAGCCGAGCCCGGCTTCCGTGCCGGCCTTCGGCTTGTACTCGGCGCCGATCCAGCCGGAATAGCCGAGGCGGTCGATGTGGTCGTAGAGGAAAGGATAGTTGATCTCGCCCGTCCCCGGCTCGTGACGGCCGGGATTGTCCGCAAGCTGGATATGCGCGATGCGGCCGAGGTTCGCCTCGATGGTACGGGCGAGATCCCCCTCCATGATCTGCATGTGATAGATGTCGTATTGCAAATAGATATTCTTCGAGCCGATGCGGTCCATCAGCGCCAGCGCTTGGTCGCTGAAGTTGAGGAAGAAGCCCGGTATGTCGCGGGTGTTGATCGGCTCGATCAGCAGCCTGATCCCGGCCTGCTCCAGCTTCTCGGCCGCGAAGGCGAGATTGTCGGCAAAGACATTCTCGAACACCGTGCGGTCAGCCCCTTGCGGCGCGATGCCGGCCAGGCAGTTGATCTGCTCGCAGCCCAGCGCATGGGCGTAGCTGATCGCCTTGGCGACGCCCTGGCGGAATTCCGGCACGCGGTCCGGCAGCACGGCAATGCCGCGCTCGCCCTTCGCCCAGTCGCCGGCCGGCAGGTTGAAGAGAACCTGGCTGAGGCCGTTCTTCTTCAGGCAAGCCGCGACGACGTCCGGCGCATGATCATAGGGGCCGATATATTCGACGCCCTTGAAGCCGGCGCGGGCCGCGGCGTCGAAGCGATCGAGGAACTCATGCTCGCCGAAGAGCATCGAAAGATTGGCTGAAAAACGCGGCATGCTTTTTCTCCTTCGCCCGCCTGAACTCAATCCAACATCATGATGGCCGTCGGCGCATCCTCGTTGCGTTCGGCAAGTTCCTCGAACTCGGTGATCTTGTCGATTTCCGTGCCCATGGAAATGTTGGTGACGCGCTCGAGGATGAATTCGAGGACGACCGGAACCTGGTGCTCCTTCATCAGCCGCTGCGCTTCCTTGAAGGCGGCGGCGAATTCCTCGGGCTTCTTCACGCGGACCGCCTTGCAGCCCATCGCTTCGGCGACCGCGATATGGTCGACGCCGTAGCCCGCCTCCGGATCGCCTGCACGGTTGACGTTCTCGAAGGCGAGGCTCACCTCGTAGTCCATCGAAAAACCCCGCTGCGCCTGGCGGATCAGGCCGAGATAGGCGTTGTTCACGACGACGTGGATGTAGGGCAGCTTGTGCTGCGCGCCGACGGCCAGTTCCTCGATCATGAACTGGAAGTCGTAATCGCCGGAGAGCGCGACGATATCGCGGTCCGGATCGGCGGCGCGCACGCCGAGCGCCGCCGGCAGCGTCCAGCCGAGCGGGCCGGCCTGGCCGCAATTGATCCAGTTGCGCGGCTTGTAGACGTGCAGGAACTGCGCGCCGGCGATCTGCGACAGGCCGATCGTGGTGACATAGGTGGTGTCGCGGGCGAATGCCTTGTTCATCTCCTCATAGACGCGCTGCGGCTTCAGCGGCACCTGCTCGAAATGCGTCTTGCGCTTCATCGTCTTCTTGCGCTGCTGGCATTCCTTCGCCCAGCCCGACCAGTCGCGCAGCTTGCCGGCGGTGCGCCATTCGGTGGCGACGTCGAGCAGGATCTTCAGCGCGGCGCCCGCATCCGAGACGAGGCCGAGATCCGGCGCGAAGACGCGGCCGATCTGGGTGGGTTCGATGTCGACATGGATGAATTTCTTCCCCTTCGTGTACACATCGACCGAGCCGGTGTGGCGGTTGGCCCAGCGGTTGCCGATGCCGAAGACGAAGTCAGATGCCAGCATCGTGGCATTGCCGTAGCGGTGCGAGGTCTGCAGGCCGCACATGCCGGCCATCAGCCGATGGTCGTCGGGGATCGCGCCCCAGCCCATCAGCGTCGGGATGACCGGCACGCCGGTGACTTCGGCGAACTCGATCAAAAGATCGGAAGCGTCGGCGTTGATGATACCGCCGCCAGCGACGATCAGCGGCTTTTCCGCTTCGTTGAGCATCGAAAGCGCCTTTTCGGCCTGGGCGCGCGTCATCGCCGGCTTGAACGGAGCGAGCGGCTCATAGGCGTCGATGTCGAATTCGATTTCGGCAAGCTGCACGTCGACCGGCAGGTCGACCAGCACCGGCCCGGGCCGCGACGAGCGCATCAGGTGGAACGCCTTCTGCAACGCCATCGGCACCAGATAAGGCTCCATGACGGTGACCGCCCATTTGGCGACGGGTGCGGCGATCGAAGCGATGTCGACGGCCTGGAAATCCTCCTTGTTGAGACGGGCGCGCGGCGCCTGGCCGGTGATGCAGAGGATCGGGATCGAGTCCGCCGAGGCCGAATAGAGACCGGTGATCATGTCGGTGCCGGCCGGACCGGAGGTACCGATGCACAGCCCGATATTGCCGGCCTTGGCCCTGGTATAGCCCTCGGCCATGTGCGAGGCGCCCTCGACATGGCGGGCGAGCACGTGGCGTATGGTACCGCGCGCCTTCAGTGCCGAATAGAGCGGATTGATCGCCGCGCCGGGCACGCCGAAGGCATTGGTGATGCCTTCCTTTTCGAGAACGAGAACCGCTGCGTCGACAGCACGCATCCTGGCCATGACAAGCCTCCATTTCGTTGGTTGGCTCGACAATGCCAGTGCGCCTTTGATTTTTCAATTTTTTCAGAATATTTTTTCATTTCTAGAAAACCCCTCTTGTTAGCTGATTTTATTTTGTTTTTCGTTTTCCAGAAAATCCACCGCGACGATCACTGAAAAACTTTTTCATTGCATCCGGCGTCAACTCGGCGAGAATGACAGGCATGGAAACGACGGAAAAACGCCAGCGCGGCCGGCCGCGCGCCTTCAACGGCCCGTCCGAAGCGGCGTCGGTGCAGTCGCTCGACCGGGCGCTGCGGATCCTCGCAATCGTCGCCGAGGCCAGCGGGCTGTCGCTCAGCGAAATCGCGGCGCAAAGCGGCATTGCCGCCTCCACCGCCTATCGCATGCTGACGACGCTGGAAAACCACGGCATGGTCGAGTTCGATACGACCGACCAGCTCTGGTCGATCGGCGTTGAGACCTACCGCATGGGCGCGGCCTTCCTGCGCCGGCGCAAGCTCGTCGACCGCGCCCGCATCGTCATGCAGGAACTCATGGAAGAGACCGGCGAAACGGCCAATCTCGGCGTCGCCGAGGACGATTGCGTCGTCTTCGTAAGCCAGGTCGAGACGCACCAGGCGATCCGCGCCTTCTTCCGGCCGGGCACGCGCAGCCCCTTCCATGCTTCCGGAATCGGCAAGGCGGTGCTGGCGCATCTCGAACCGGAACGGGTCGCGATCATCCTGCGCAAGGCGGGCCTACAGCGCTATACCGACAAGACGCTGTCCGACATCTCGGCGCTGGCACACGACCTCGCGACCATCAAGCGCCGCGGCTGGTCTGTCGACGACGAGGAGCGCCATCCTGGCATGCGCTGCGTGGCCGCCGCCATCTTCAACGAGTATGGCGAGCCGATCGGCGGCGTTTCGGTGTCCGGGCCAACGGTGCGGGTCACGCCCGAGCGACTGGCCGAGATCGGTCCGCTGGTGCGCGACGCCGCGGTCGAAGTGACGAAGATGATCGGCGGCGGCAAAGCGTTCTGACTAGGAAGCGCCCGGCAAAGCGCTCTTGGCCGATATGTCGAAGAAATCGAGCAGGATGGCCAGGCCGACGCCACAGGCCGCCAAGATGAGGCCGGCGATGAATATGCGACTGGCGCGGTCATGAATGCTTCGCTGCAGGGATTTGATGTCGAGCAGAATGGCCAGAGCCCGGATCTGCAGCGCAATGCCGACCAGGATCGGCAGGACGGCAATCAGATGGTAGGTCTGCCATGGGATCGGGTTGGCCGCCCAATGGGTGATGAAGCCTAGCGAGAACGCCAGCAGAATGCCGACGATGGTGATGGTGCCGTTGCGGAAAACCGGTTCGACCCGTTCTTCCTTGGGATCCTGATTGTCCAAGCCACCCTCCCCTCGATTGGCGTCCAAGCCAGACTAGACGCTTGCAAAATCGCTGTACATCGGTGGTTGCTGCGCAAGAGCCGGCCGGCCACTGCCGGGCCGGACGCAGGGCTGTCTTGCCGCGGCGTTTGAATGCATGCGAAAGGGCATGGATGCGGAAAACAGCTTATCTCCTATCCGCCGCCTCGCTTTGCGGATGCGTGGCGACGACACCGCCGCCGACAGCACCCGTCGGCAGCCCCAGCAGCAACCAACAGGTCGATCCTATTCCGATTTCGCTGGCCCTGGAGGAGATCATCACCGCCGGCGTCCGCCAGCACCTGAAAAGCCCTCTCGCCGCAAAGTTCGGAACGATGCTTGCCGGAGAGCGCACGCTGAACGGCCGCGACGAGACCGTGGTGTGCGGCTATGTCGACGACAAGGGCTCTCCCGGCGGCAGCGAACCGTTCATCGGCAAGATTTATCCCGATGCCGGAAACAGCTTTGAACTCGTCGCGATAAACGACGCTTCAGTCAGCGGCGCCTGCCGCATGGCGGGATTGGCGTTGCCCGAGCAGAAACCCAATTCCTAAGAACGCTGTCCGCCTCAAACCAATCGGGCGGACGCATAGCGCTCGAACGCAAGAAAAGGGGCGCGTACTGCCCCTTTTGCTGTCGTTGATTTGGCTCCCTTAGAGCCTGCAATAACGCGGGCCGTCGTAGCTCATATAGGTGTCGGTGCGCTCGTCGTAGCTGGCGTAGCGGGCGTAGCAGCGGCGGACGTGGATCGAGTCGTAGCCGTCGTCTTCGACATAGACGGTGCGGGGCTGCTGGGCGAGCAGGCTGCCGAGCACGAAACCGCCGACGCCGGCGGCGATGCCGATGCCGAGCTCGCGGCGGTGATGATGGTCGTGGGCGGCCGAAGGCTGGACGGTGCCGACGAGCGAGCCGGCGGCGACGGAGGTGGCGATGAGGCCGGAAACGATGGTGCGCTTGAACATGACGATCTCCTGGGTTTCGGTGGAGAGGCGAACCATCCGCCTCTTGATCATGGGTCGCAGCAAGCCGAAAAAAGGTTCGAAGATTTTTCGAGATTTTTTCGCCGACGATTTTCGCGGCCTTTCTCCCGCCTCCGACTGCCGATCGCCCGAAATGCAAAAAAGGGCGGCCCGAGGCCGCCCTTCGAAGACAAATGGTCTTCTCGTCAAAGGAAGATGATCACCTTGCCGTGGTGGTGGTGATGATGATTGTGGTGCCACCACCACCAGGGCTTGCCGTGATGATTGTGGTGATGATGGTTATGGTGGTGATGATGATGATTGCCATGGGCCGAGGACGTTTCGACCGTGGCGGCGAGCGCGCCGGTGGCAACGAAAACGGCGACGAGGCCGGACGTAAGGGTACGCTTCAACATGATGATCTCCTGGATCCTTGATCGAGGCGACCATTCGCCTCTCGGGAGATCAGTCGTGGCGAAGCGGCAAAAGGTTCGAAGGATCGAGTGAGTAGTCAGTAGTCGGTAGGAGCCTGCAGGGCTGGCGACAAATACTCACTACTCACTATCGACTACTGACTACTCACTCTATCCCATCCCCGTGACATGCCTCAGCCAGAAGGCCAGCACGATAAAGCCGACGAAGGTGGCGACGCCGGTCCAGTCGATATTGGCCTTCTTCAGATCGCTGACGACCTTCACCAGCAGAAGCCAGGTCACGACGATGAGCGGCAGGATGATGACGAATCTGATCATGCGGCACCCCGTTCGATGCGATTGCACCTGAGCAAGATGTAGGAAGCGGCGCGACGCTTTTCAGCATGCCGGCTTAGCGCCGGATCCATTAGCAAGCCGAAACGGAGTTTTGTCTTTACTGGCGCACGAAATATGCTACCGGAGCGCCATGCCCTTGTAGCTCAGCTGGTAGAGCAGCGGTTTTGTAAACCGAAGGTCGCGGGTTCGATCCCTGCCGGGGGCACCAGAAAGTCAGTCTTCCCCGCAAATCTAAACGCGGCACTTGAGCTGGCGGGCTCGTTCAATCGCCTAACACTTTGCAAAGCCGCTATCTTTTTCAACGCCGGGGGTTAAGGGGTATACGCAGGGGTAACGTGCCGCCCTAGCCAAGGCTTGTGACACTCGCGCAAATCATCAAGCGAAACGATGCGAAATCCGGCATGCAAAGTTTGGCATGCAAGCGAGCGTCGTTGCTAATCGGCCGTCCGAAGCCTATGCTTTCGATATCGGTCGCCAGGCACGTACGGATGCAGCCGACAGTGAGAGGAAAGTGCTCTTGCCCGCAACGGGAGAAGAGCCATGCCTCAATCCACTTTTCGCAACCACGTACTGAAATCCCTCGCCCGTGACGATTTCGCCCTCTTGCAGCCGTCGATGCATCACGTCGAACTGGGCATCAGAGAACAGCTAGAGGTCGCCTATCAGCCGATAGAGCAGGTGTATTTTCCCGAGACGGGGATCGCTTCGGTAGTCGCTACCATGACTAGGGGGCGCCAAAGCGAAGTCGGCATCATCGGCCACGATGGTATGACGGGTGTTACGGTCATTCTCGGCCAGGAGAGCTCTCCCAACGAGACCTATATTCAGATCGCTGGCCAGGGCTGGTGCCTGCCGGTTGAAAATCTTCGCGCGGCCCTCGCAAAAAGCCCGACCCTTGGCCGATCGTTGCTTCGCTATGCCAACGCCTTCCTCATCCAGGCCTCCCGGACCGCGCTGGTCAACGGCCACTCGAAGATCGAGGAGCGACTGGCTCGGTGGCTGCTCATGGTCCACGATCGCTCTTCAGGAAGCAAGATTTACCTGACGCACGAATTTCTGGCGACCATGCTTGGCGCCCGGCGCCCAGGGGTCACAACGGCCCTGCAAATGCTTGAATATCGGGGGCTGGTCCAAGCCAGACGCGGCGAGATCACGATCGTCGATCGCAGCGGACTGATTAAGCTCACACACGGTGCCTATGGCGAGGAAGAGCAACGCCATTTCGACGTTGTCTCCGGCTGATTGTCCGGAAGCGTACATATGCTTGATGGCCGCTGAAAATAGGGCGTAAATCACGTTGGTTTGGGTTCAGGGAGGAACTCGCAATGACCAACGCTTTTCACAGCGTCACGGTTGAAAAGGCGACCGAGGCCTATGTCCTTTCCAGGGGTCGAGCCCGGTTCCTTTCCATCTCACAGGCAATCCGCGCCATCCGGACACTTATGCCTGCCTGCAGAACCAGCGACCACGAGTTGGAGGGTATGTTGGCGGCGGCCTGCATCGTTCACGGCATCCCCGTGGCCTTCGACGCAACGATGGCCGAGGGCGAGGAAATGCGGCTCCATTCGTAGGGTCGGAGATGCTCACGATCGCCCAGACAGCCATTTCGTCGGACGTTCGGCAGGCGATTGTCCGTTACCTGATCGATAAGGTCGACGACACGAGCATTTCGATCGCCGACTCTGTCCATGCCGTGAGAGAGATGTTCCCACTCTGCGAGCTGACGGATTGGCAACTTGGCGATCACATCGCACGAGCCGCGATCGACGCAGGATTTGCGGTTGAATTCGACGCCGAGGTTCCCTGAATGAAGACAATGGCGGGCGCATATCTGGATCACCTTTTGGAGTGCCCCTTTTGCGGGACGATCCGCCTCCAGATCCCGGCCGACGCCCAGCCTTCAACGCCAATCAGATGCGCTGATTGCGGGCAATATCTCGGCACATGGGACGATTTGCAGACCGATTTTGAGTCCCAGGGGGGCAATGACGGAATATTCCGTCTCGACAAGGGGCGCATCCTGAAACTCGATTAGCGCCCGCTCATCAAGCGAACCTTGCATGCTGGGACCTTTCCTGAGGGCTCACATCCCAATCGCCGACACCAAAATCCGGTTTTGCCTTCGCACCGCCGCGCGCAACTCCGGTATCCTCGCTTCGTCGCGCTTGACGAACTCGATGAACATCATGTTCATGTTGTTGAAGATCAGCTCTCCCACCGCCGGCCCGTCGATGTCCGGCCGCACTAGGCCGATCTCCTGCAGCCGCGCCATCAGGGCGCTTATCTGCTCGGTTAGCGCGCGGTCGAGCGCCGTGTAGGCCTGGCCGAAGGGGCTGTCGGGCAATTGGGTCGAGATCGCCATCGCCTGACGCCACATCTCCTTGCTCAGATAATTCAGCGAGTGCTCGATATAGATGCCGATCAGCGTGTCCAGCGCGTCGCCGACATTGGCCGGGGGGCTGGCGACCACCCCTCGCCCGGCATTCAGCACCTCGTTGACTTCCATCGACACGATGGCGCCGAGGATGTCGCCCTTGTTCTGGTAGTAGTTGTAGATGGTGCCGATCGAGACTTCAGCCTGTGCGGCGATCGCTTCGATCTTGGCGCCTTCATAGCCGGCCTCGCGGAAAAGCGCCGTCGCCGCATCGATGATGCGGCGGTGCCGGTCCGCCTTCTGCCGTTCGCGCAATCCGCTCATACCAGCCTCTCTGCTACAAATCATAATTGACTCAATTTTAGAATTGGTTCAACTTTTCTTCCAACAAGCCAGCAAAGGCAGGGAGAACACTCGATGACCGTCAATGCCCGGACTCCGCTTTCCATTCTGAAGTCCCGTCTAGCAGCCGCCTGCGCGGCCGCGGCGCTGCTCGTCGCGGCCGGCGGCGCTGAGGCCGCCGATCTCAACGCGCTGATCTGGTGCGATCATTCCGATCCGGCGCTGCTGCAGCCCTTCGAGGAGGCCAACAACGTCAAGGTCAACGTCAAGGAGTTCGAGGGCACCGGTGCAGGTCTCGCAATCGTCGAGCAGTCGCAGCCGGGTGACTGGGACGTGATGGTGATCGATTCTATCGACGTGCCGCGCGGTGTCGAAAAGGGCCTGTTCGAGCCGCTGCCTGAGGACGAATTGCCCTTCGCCGACCTCTTCCCGGAAGTGAGGATGGACAAGTCCACCGTCGTCGACGGCAAGCGTTACGGCATCACCGAAAAGTTCGGCTACAACACGATCGGCTTCAACAAGACCAAGGTCGATCCGGCCGACATGCAGTCGCTGGCCTCGCTCACCAGCGACAAATACAAGGGCAAGGTCGCGATCTACGACTATTACCTGCCGGTGATCGGCATGGCCGCTTTGGCCATCGGCAAGAAGACCGCCGAGCTCACCGAAGCCGACCTGCCGGCGCTCAAGGCCGAGCTTCTCAAGATGAAGGCCAATGCCAAGCTCGTCGGCGAAGTCACCGCCAGCCAGACCGCCCTTGCAACCGGCGAGGTCGACATCCTGGTCGGCGGCGGCGAATGGGTGACGGCCGGCCTTGCCAAGGAGAACCCGGCGCTCGACTTCTCTATCCCGAAAGAAGGCGCTGTGCTGTGGTCGCAGTCGCTCGCCATGTTCAAGGATTCCAAGAACAAGGACATGGCGCTGAAATTCATCCAGTACATCATGAGCCCGGGGGGCCAGGCGCGGCTTGCGACCTCCTCCTGCTACTGGGGCATGCCGTCGAACAAGAAGGCGGCGCTGAGCGACGATCAGAAGAAGATCCTGCGCTTCGACGAGCAGCCCGGCTTCCTCGCCCGCGCCCAGGCCTATCCGGCGCCGAACGCCGATCTCGACAAGAAGATGCAGGACATGTGGACCGAGATGCTGCAGGCGCAGTAAATCGGCCGATGGCATCCGCGGGAAACAATTCGCGTGCCCTGCCCTGGGCGCTGGTCACGCCGGCGCTGGCATGGACATGTGCATTCTTCGTGCTGCCCTTCATCGCCATGGGGTTTTCCAGCCTCACGGCGCATGAAGGCGGCGGCTTCACTTTAGCCAATTACAGCCAGTTCTTCACCGACCCGTCCTACTGGCGGGCGATGGTCAACTCGCTGGAGGTCACGGCAACCGTCACCGTGATCTCGATCCTGCTCGCCTATCCCTTTGCCTGGATCCTTGCCGAGATGGTGCCGGAACGGTGGCAGCGGCTGGCGCTGATGCTGGCCGTGCTGCCATTCTGGACCTCCTATGTCGTGCGCTCCTATTCCTGGCTGCTGGTGCTGGCGCAGAACGGCGTCATCAACCGGGCGCTGACCGGCATCGGCCTGATCGGCGAACCGCTCCAGCTCGCCAACACGCGCTTCGCTACCGTCACCGGCTTCGTGCATTTCTTCGTCATGCTTCTGACGCTGACGATCTTCGCCAATCTCAAGCAGCTCAGCCCGAGCTACCGCAAGGCTGCCGCCGATCTCGGCGCCGGGCCGGCGCGCACCTTCCTGCATGTCGTGCTGCCGCTGACCTTGCCGGGCATCATGGTCGGCGCCTTCCTGACTTTCGTGCTCTGCATCGGCGACTACATCACGCCGCAGATACTCGGCGGCAACAACGAGCTGCTCATGCCGCAGCTCGTCATGATGCAGATCGGCCGCCGCGGCGATTTCCCGCTGGCCTCCGCGCTGTCGATCATCCTGATGGCCGTCGTCACCATCGCCTATCTCGCCTGCGCGCGCTGGCTGAAGATCGAGCGGGCCTGATCATGCGCGCTGCCGTCCGCCTCGCCGCCTGGGTCTACGCCATCGCCGTCTATGGCTTCATCTTCCTGCCGGTGGTCGTGCTTGTGCTGTTTTCGCTGCAGGCGACCTCCTTCCCCATCCCGCCCTTCACCGGCCCGTCACTGCGCTGGTACCAGGCGGTGCTGTCCGATGCGCGGCTCACCTCGGCATTGGTCAATTCGCTGCTGGTGGCGGTGCTCTCCTCGCTTGCTTCGGTCACGCTCGGCTTTCTGTCGGCCTGGGGTTTTGCCCGTTTCGTGCTGCCGGGCTCGGCCATCCTGCGCGGGTTGATCACGCTGCCGCTCACCGTCAGCTACCTCATCATCGGCATGGGCCTGCTGGTGCTGTTCAACTGGGCCGGCGTGCCGAAATCGCTGCTTGCGGCCGGCATCGGCCATGTCGTGATCAACCTGCCGCTCTGCTTCGCCATCATCTACAGCCAGATGGGCGATCACCAGATCAACATCGAGCGCGCCGCGCGCGACCTCGGCGCCGCCGAGTGGAAGGTGCTGCTCATGATCACCGTACCGGTCATGGCGCCGGCGATCTTCGCAGGCTTCTTCCTGTCGATGACCTTCTCTTGGGACGAGTTCGTCATCTCCTTCCTGCTCACCCGTTTCGAGACGACGCTGCCCGTGGAAATCTGGAACCTCCTGCGCTCCGGCCTCAATCCCAAGACCAATGCCGTCGGCTCGCTGGTCTTTGCCGTCTCCATCGTCCTGGTGGTGTTTTTCGAACTGACGCTGTTGCGGAGAAAGCCGGCATGAGCGCGCCCTTGGTCGACATCCGCAACGTCTCGCACCGCTTCGGCCAGCTCCCGGTGCTGAAGAACGTCTCGCTGGCGATCGAGCCCGGCAGCTATACGATCCTGCTCGGCCCGTCCGGTTCCGGCAAGACGACGCTGCTTTCGATCCTCGGCGGCTTCGTCAATCCAAGCGAGGGCAAGGTCTTCATTCGTGGCCAGGATTGCACCGCGGTGCCGCCGGCCAAGCGCCCGACGACCACCGTGTTCCAGGACTATGCGCTGTTTCCGCATATGAGCGTCGGCGGCAATGTCGGCTTCGGGCTGCGCATGCAAGGCGTCGACGGCGCGACCCGAGCGGCGAAGGCGCGCGAGGCACTTGCGCTTGTCGGGCTGGCGGCCGCCTTCGACAAGAAGCCGCATCAGCTTTCGGGTGGCCAGCGCCAGCGCGTGGCGCTCGCCCGCGCGCTGGTCATCGAGCCTGCGGTGCTTCTGCTCGACGAGCCGCTCGGCGCGCTGGACCTGAAGCTGCGTCGGCAGATGCAGGACGAGTTGAAGGCGATCCAGAAGCGCGTCGGCACCGCCTTCATCCATGTCACCCACGACCAGGAAGAAGCGATGGCGCTGGCCGACCATTGCGTGGTGATGAATGACGGACGCATCGAGGACGAAGGCCCGCCCGAGCAGGTCTATGCGCGGCCGGCGACGCGTTTTTCCGCTACCTTCATGGGCGAGAGCACGATCCTTGCCGGCACAGTCACCGAGGCGAGGAACGGGATCGTCAGGGCCTCGACGGCGGTGGGGCCGATTTCACTGCCCGGCGCGTCGTCTGCCGGCGCCCCGGTCGCGCTCGCCATTCGGCCCGAGCACCTGGTTCTCGGCGAAGTAAAAAGCGATGTCGCGCTGGGCACGGCCAAGGTCGGCGATGTCGTCTTCCAGGGCAGCTTCAAGCGCGTGCTGGCCACCTCGATGCTGGACCCGGCATTGCAGTTCGTCGCCAAGGCTCCCGCTTCCGCCACCGTTCAGGCAGGCGACACGATCCCGGTTTCATGCAACGCTCAAGACATCATCCTGCTGGCGGACTGATCCATGGGTATGCTTCCGGTCATCGAGGCTCCGGACTGGTACGAAACCATCCGCATGGGCGACGGCGTCACGCTCATCCATGAGCCGTGGATAAAGCCGTTCTTCCGCTGCAACATCTGGCATGTGCGCGGGCGCGACCGAGACCTGCTGTTCGATACCGGCCTCGGCCATTTCAGCCTACGGCACCATGTTCCGCTGGTGAGCGAGCGCAAGCTGACCTGCGTCGCCAGCCACACGCATTTCGACCACATCGGCTGCCATCACGAATTCCCCGATCGCTGCGTGCATTCGGCCGAAGCCCAAATCCTTGCCGATCCGCGCAATGAATGGACGGTCGCCGACCGTTACGCCAATGAGGAGATGTTCGATGGCGCGCCGGCAGGCTGGGATACGGCGCGCTACCTGATCCTGCCGGCACCGGCGGGCCGGCTGCTCGAGCACGGCGATGTCGTCGATCTCGGTGACCGCGCCTTCGAGGTCATCCACACGCCTGGACATTCGCCCGGCGGCATCGCGCTTTACGAGAGAAGGACCGGCATCCTGCTGTCGGGCGACATCGTCTATGACGGGCCGCTGATCGACGACGTCTATCACTCCGATATTCAGGATTATGTCGGGACGCTGCTTGCTATCCGCGACCTCGACGTCTCGGTCGTGCATGGCGGCCATTTTCCGAGCTTCGGCAAGGTACGCTACCGGCAGCTCATCGACGAGTATGTTGCGGGCAAGCGCAAGACCGGCTGCCACCTGCGGAGGTGAAGGAGACCGACGGCGGACGATACGGTCCGGCGCTTCCGAATGGCGAAACCAGCGGCTTTCGATGCTGCCATCCTACCGCATTGGATCCGCCCGATCTTTCGAGAGCGTGATCGTATATTTCGGCGGAGTTCCATTGCGGTTTTTCTTCCAGGGCCTCAACCGGTCCTTCAGCCGAACCACAGTCTTCTTGTAGACAGGCGCCGGCAGTCCGGCCAGATCATAATAATCTTCGAGGATCGTGGTGCCCAAAAGCGCCTTCTCTTGCGTGTAGAAGGAAAAGTGCGCCGCAATCAGATCGCCGAAAACCTTGCCCGGCCGCCCAAGCTTTACGGGCAGCACAGCCGACAGCCACTCTTCTTCGTCTCCCTGAGGATGAAAAATGTCTCCCAGCTCAACTATTTCCGATCCGAAAAAGCCGATCGCGTTGATGGAGAACCGCGATGCCCTGACTTCGCGGTCGGGCACCCGGAAATCGCCCAGGCGGCCGGTGCGCACCGCTTCGATCAGAACCGGATGCATCGCAAGCGGGAAAGTCGGATGGGACCAAGAGAACGGGCACATCGCCTGGCAGGTCAGCGGCCCTTCGATCTGAACCGCAGAGAGGTATTTAATGAATGTGTTGCAGATGGCGTTGTTGATGATAAGCGGCGCATACCACAGGGCCGAGCCCCGTTCTGGCAACACCCGTTCCATGTACTTTTCGAAAAAACCATCCTCAAGGAACACAATGTCATCGTCCAGCCTCAGATAGAAAGCATCGGGATCGTCGCAGAAACGGAAAAATCGTCCGATGACGTCGAAACTTCCATTGGCCTGGGGCAACGTCTTGATTTTGATCCGCGAATCGGCGCTCGCTAGTTGCCTAAGATAGGCGCGATCCTGCTCGTTGCGGCAGTTGTCCCACAGATGCCATTCGTGGACACGAGAGCTCTTCAGAACATGATGGCTGAGCACGCCAAGGTATTTCTCGCGCCCGGCCGGGGTAACAACGATCAGCTTCATGGATAGTCATCCTGACACGGGGCATTTTCGCGAATGCCGAATTAGCCCTCAGTCGATAACTGGCCGCCGGTCTTGCGGCAAGCGGTCCTAGCGTTCAACCTACTTAACCGAGCAACGTTGGCGTAAGCGCAGCCAAGCAGCTAGGCAGCCCATCGCAGCATGAACATCGTCAGCAAATCTCAGATGCCGGCCGACCACCGCGATCTCGTGATCGTCAGAGCCGGCGACAGGTCCCTGCACCGTGGCTGGGGCGCGGACGAGCCTGAATGTAATTTCGACCTGATTGTTAGTTATTACGGGTCCGATCCTTCGGCCTTCGGCTTGCCTTACGAAAGACGGGCGGATCAGAAAGGCGGCAAGTGGGACGGCCTTTTCGCACTGTTCCGTCAGCAGCCTGACCTGCTTCAGCGCTATCAGTATTTCTGGCTTCCGGATGACGATCTCGAGGCCGATCGAAAGACCATCGAGGCCATATTTGCGAATATGCGCCGGCTCGACCTCGATGTCGGCCAGCCCTCCCTGACGCTCGACAGCTACTTTTCGCATTTGTCATTCATGCGCTGCGACAGTTTCGAGTTCCGCTTCGTGGACAAGATCGAGATTATGGCTCCCTGCCTCCGGGCCGACATACTGCTCAAGGTGTTGCCGCTCTTCGAACGTTCAATGAGTGGATTCGGCCTGGATTCGCTTTGGACGCGGCTGCGCGCCGACAATCGACGCAAGTCCGCCGTGTTCGATAATTTGTCGATCCGTCACACACGCCCTGTCGGAACCGCGCTTGCCCAAGTGATGTTGGAAAACGGCCTTACGCGCGAAGCGGAATACGCGCAGTTGCAGGCCAGATTTGGCCTGGATGAATTTTATCCGATCTCCTATGAGGCTGTGGACCGAAAGGGTCGCCGTTGGCGATCAAAGACCGCCATCGGCCTGCGCATGATGCTGGATTACGCCCTCCGGCTGAAGACATTCAGACAGGTGTATCGATTGAAGAAAACGCTGTGGCGCCATGTCCGCCGACAACACTTCAAGGCAACCGAACTTTCGACCGTCGCGCTCGACTTGCGTCCGGTTCACGCCGCCGACCAGGCAAAGGCATGTTGAACGGCGTCGATCTTCTTATCGTAGGGGCCGGGTTCTACGGCGCAACACTTGCCGAGCGTATTGCGACGAAGCTGGGGCGTCGCGTGCTGGTGATCGACCGACGCGCCCACGTCGGCGGCAACGCCTACACCGAGATCGACCCGGCAACGGGTGCCGAAATCCATCGCTATGGGCCTCACCTCTTCCACACGCCGAACAAAGAGGTCTGGGAATACCTGCACGCCTTCACGCGATTCAGCTCCTATAGGCACCGGGCATACTCGTCATATCGCGACCAGGTCTATTCCCTGCCGATCAATCTGGCGACGATCTGCCAGTTCTTCGGCAAACGGTTCAGCCCCGATCAAGCGCGGGCGCTGATTGCCGAGCAATCATCCGAACTCGGCGACCGGCAGCCGGCCAATCTCGAGGAGAAAGCCATCTCCCTTATCGGGCGCCCGCTCTACGAAGCGTTCATCAAAGGCTACACCGCCAAGCAGTGGCAGACCGATCCGCGCGAACTCCCGCCGCAGATCATCGCTCGTTTGCCGGTGCGCTATACATTCGAGGACGGTTATTTCAACGACCGATACCAGGGACAGCCGCTCGACGGCTACACCGCGATCTTCAAGAAGATGCTTGCGCATCCGCAGATCGAGACCAGGCTAGGCGTCGACTTCTTCGAGATCAAAGGATCGCTACCCAAAAATATTCCCGTTGCCTATACAGGCGCCATCGACCGGTATTTCGACTACGCCGAAGGGGACCTCGGATGGCGAACGATCGACATCGAATTCGAACATATGGATACGCCGGACTATCAGGGCACCGCTATCATGAATTTCGCCGACGAAGCCGTGCCTTACACGCGCATCGTTGAGTTCAGGCATTTCAACCCTGAGCGGGAATTCAACAGTGGCAGAACGTTGATCGGTCGCGAATTCTCACATTTCGCTCGTCGCGGCGACGAGCCCTACTATCCAATCGATACCCGCACCGACCAACAGATCTACGAGCGCTACCAGGCGCGCGCGCACCGGGAAGAAAACACTCATTTCGGCGGCCGGCTCGGGACGTACCGCTATCTCGACATGCACCAGGCAATCGGCGCGGCGCTCAAGGCATTCGAGACGGTCTTCATGCCGTATTTCGAAGGTCGATTGGAAACGGTATCGATGAGAAGCCGGCCTTCCTGACGGATGCCGGCGACACTTTAGGCAATCTTAGGCCTGGGCCGCGGCAGGAGCGGCGAGCTGGCTCCGGAACCACTCAAGGGTCTGTCGAATACCTTCCCGATAGCCTGTAGCAGCTTCCCAACCTGGAAGAATACGTTTGGCTAAGGTCAGGTCCGGGCAACGATTCGTCGGATCTTGAGGAACCGGTTCATGATGGACGATTGAGCTGCCCGGAACCAGGGAGCAGATGAATTTTGCGATCTCAAGGACCGGAACCTCGTAATTGTTACCGATGTTGAGCGGGCCACGATATGAAATGTTATCGCGCCAGAAGAAACGCTCCAATCCATCGACAATGTCATCGACATAACCCCAACTGCGCGATTGCAGACCGTCGCCGTAGACGGTCAGCACTCCAGTCGTGAGCGCTTGGCTTATGAAGTTCGAAATCGCGCGCCCGTCATCTATACGCGTGCGGGGCCCATATACGTTGAAGAGCCTCACCACTCTCACGTCGAGTCCTTGTGTGCGTTGGGTCTCAAACAACAGCGCTTCCGTGCAACGCTTGCTTTCGTCATAGGAGGATCTGGGGCCCGTGCAGTCCACTGAACCTCGATAACTCTCCGGTTGCGGAGAGACCAGCGGATCGCCGTACACCTCTGAGGTAGATGAAAAACAGAAGCGGCCGCCGGGCTTGAGCAAACCCAGAAGGTTGAAAGCCCCACTGATATTGGCACGAATAGTGCGAGCCGGATCGCTCATGTACCAGCGAGGCGAAGCGGGCGATGCCAAGTGAATGATTTCATCGAACCGTTGTGAGGTGGCAAATATCTCCGCACTCTCCACCTCAAGGCTCAATCGGGGATCGTCAAAGTGTGCAAGATTCTGGCGCGAGCCGGTCCATAGGTTGTCAACCACAACCAGGCGTTCGAGATCCGTGCGCTGCAAGAGACGATCGACCAGATGCGAACCGATGAAGCCGCTGCCACCGGCGACCAGCACGGCGCGACGATCTTTCCGGGTTATTCCATGCATTATCGCGCCGATTTGTTTTCGAAGCGCGCACGCTCCAAGATTCTGTCGAAAAGACACATAGAACCTTGCGAATTACAGGGCAATGTAGCGAGCGTCGTTTTCGCGACCTGCTGGATCTGGCATATGCGCGCAGAACCGAGACTGATGGAAAATCCCACGAGACCTCACCGAAGATCGACTAACCGCGGTCATCGCGACCGCGCGCCGTTCATGCGCGCATTCGGCGAATATCATCCCGGGCGGGCTAGAGCGCCCTTTGCGGACAAGGAGTTCCCGTAGCGTCGCCGCAGCGGGAGGCCGTCGGCTGCGGCCGCTGGCTCATTTCTTCGGAATGGCGCACCAGTTCAGCGAACATGAGCGCGAAACTTCCCATCATCAGGAAGACTATGATCAGACGCGTTACCGGCAATAGACAGGTCTCTCGACTGGCCAGCCCCCGCCAACCCATCCACTGTCGGCTAACATGATCGATCCGGCTTTACGAGTGTTTAAGCTTCGCCTTAACCATAGCAGCCATCACATTCGTGTCGCGGCTGTCACGAAGCGCGATTGTCGGATGTGACCCGCCGGCCCGCGCAGCGCCCTTCACAGATATGGGCGGCGCATGCTACGCCGTCGCCGGCGCGGCCCCGCAGACGGTCGCCCTCCGGGAGCCATGAGCAAAGCCGCCAGCCGTTTCGCCTTCGTCTCTTCCGACACCGACGACGCCCGCGCGGCGCTGGAAAGCCTGTCGGCGCGCTATGGGCAGGTGCCTGTCGCGGAGGCCGAGATCATCATTGCGCTCGGCGGCGACGGCTTTCTCCTGCAGACGTTGCGCGACACGATGAGCACGGGCAAGAAGGTCTACGGCATGAACCGTGGCACCATCGGCTTCCTGATGAACGAATATCGCGCCGGCGGCCTCGAGGAACGCATCGCCGCCGCGGTCGCCGAGACGATCCGGCCGCTCGAAATGGTCGCGGTGACGCATGACGGCGAAACCGTTTCGGCGCCGGCCATCAACGAGGTGGCGCTGTGGCGCCAGTCCTACCAGACGGCGAAGATCCGCATCACCGTCGATGGCCAGGTGCGGCTGGAGGAGCTCAACTGCGACGGCGTGATGATCGCGACGCCCGCCGGCTCCACCGCCTACAATCTGTCGGCGCATGGGCCGATCCTGCCGCTCGACGCGCCGCTTCTGGCGCTGACGCCAGTGAGTCCTTTCCGACCGCGCCGCTGGCGTGGGGCGCTGCTCTCCAACAAGGCGACCATACGCTTCGACATCCTGGAAGCCGAAAAGCGCCCGGTGAATGCCGCGGCCGATCATACCGAGGTCAAGGCGGTGGCCTCCATCACCGTGCGGGAATCGCCGACGGCGACGGCAACTTTGCTGTTCGATCCGAACCATTCATGGAACGAACGCATCCTTGCCGAGCAGTTCCGCTACTGAGCCGGCGCAACGATACTGTTTCGATTAAGCGTCGCGATTAAGGTTACGTCTTCACAATCGCTGTATTTCGGTCCGTTTCTGTTGACAAATCGAGGACTTGCGCCTAACTGCAACACCGATCTTGCAGGCGCGCGGCGCCTGCCGCGGCTACTGTGTCGCGATTTTCCCAACCAACAAAGACAACAAACACTTGTCCTCAGACACCACGATCGCTCAAGAAGCGTTGACATTCTCAGACCTCGGCCTGTCGCCGAAGGTGCTCTCCGCAGTCACCGATGCCGGCTACACCAAGCCGACGCCGATCCAGGCCGGCGCCATCCCGCATGCGCTGCTCGGCAAGGACGTGCTGGGTATCGCCCAGACCGGCACCGGCAAGACCGCTTCCTTCGTGCTGCCGATGCTGACGCGCCTGGAAAAGGGCCGGGCGCGAGCCCGCATGCCGCGCACGCTGATCCTCGAACCGACCCGTGAGCTGGCCGCGCAGGTCGAGGAAAACTTCATCAAATACGGCAAGAACCACAAGCTCAACATCGCGCTTCTGATCGGCGGCGTCTCATTCGACGAGCAGGACAAGAAGCTCGAGCGCGGCGCCGACGTGCTGATAGCTACGCCCGGCCGCCTGCTCGACCACCGTGAGCGCGGCAAGCTCCTTCTCAACGGCGTCGAGATTCTCGTCATCGACGAGGCCGACCGGATGCTCGACATGGGCTTCATTCCCGACATCGAGCGCATCTGCGAGATGATCCCGTTCACGCGCCAGACGCTGTTCTTCTCGGCGACGATGCCGCCGGAGATCACCAAGCTCACCGAGAAATTCCTGCATGCGCCGGTCCGCGTCGAGGTTTCCAAGGCGGCCTCCACCGCAACCAGCATCACGCAGCGGCTGGTGAAATCCGGCGCGAAGCCATGGGACAAGCGCGAGACCCTGCGCAACCTGATCAAGGCCGAAGACGCGGAACTGAAGAACGCGATCATCTTCTGCAACCGCAAGATCGAAGTATCGGAGCTGTTCCGCTCGCTGCTGAAGCATGATTTCGATGCCGGCGCGCTGCATGGCGACATGGACCAGCGCGCCCGCATGCAGATGCTCGCCAATTTCCGCGACGGCAAGCTGCGCTACCTCGTAGCCTCGGACGTCGCCGCGCGCGGTCTCGACATTCCCGACGTCAGCCACGTCTTCAACTACGATGTGCCGATCCATGCCGAGGACTATGTCCATCGCATCGGCCGCACCGGCCGCGCCGGCCGCGCCGGCAAGTCCTTCACCATCGCCACCCGCTCCGACACCAAATATGTCGACGCGATCGAGAGGCTGATCGGCACCAAGATCGAGTGGCATGACGGCGACCTGTCGACCGTGACCGAGAGCGAGGGCGAGGAGCAGCCGCGCCGCGGCCGCGGCGCCCCGCGTCGCGCCGGCCGCAAGGACGAGGACCGCAAGGACGATCGCAAAGAACGCGGCGAGCGCAAGAAGGACCGTCACGCCAAGCGCGACGAGACGCCCGATACCGCGCGCGAGGAACAGCCCGTCGCCGAAGTGGCCGATATCGCCGAACGCCGCGCCCGCAAGGACGCGATCCGTTCCGAGAACGAGCGCAAGGGCCCGGGCAACCGTCACGAGCAGCGCGGCGACGCCCGCCCGCAGCGCGACCGCCCCGGCCGCCACCGTCAGGAAGAAGACGATGCAACCGTCGGCTTCGGCGACGACGTGCCGGCCTTCATGCGGATCGTCGCGAAGGTCTGAAGTCGATCCCAGCATAGCCTGGAATGAAAGCGGCCCCCTAAACGGGGCCGCATTTCTTTTTCTGCTTCGCCCGAAGCAAGCCGGCCAAAGGCGATGCTACATCGGTCCCGGCATCATCTTGGTCGGCTTCTCAAGCATCGGGAACTCGGCCTTGCTGCATTTCACGTTCGGGTTCGTTGGACTGAACATGCCGTTCGGATTGTCTTTGAACAGCCATGCATGCAGGTCGTAGTGGACGAACTCCCTCGGAATGAGCGGATAGTGGCCTTCCATCGGCCCCATGAATTTTTGGCCGAATAATGTCGGGGCCGCCTTGGTGTCCGGTGTCAGCGGCACCAGCCATTCCACGCCGACCAGCTTCAAGCCCTTCTTCGTCGGCTCGTAGATCAGGACGTTGGGCTTCATCGGGTCGAGCGGCTTGCCGACGCTCGGGACGTTGACGAAATGGATGCCCATCGCGCCCTTCGGATAGTACATCGCGCCATCTATCTTCTCGCCGCTATAGTGGACGCAGCCGACGGTCGACAAATAGAGGTCGCGGACAGCGGCCGTGTAATCTTCATACTTGGCCAGCGATTTCTTCAAGGCTTCGATGTCGGCCTTGTTGGCGTCCTCGGCGCGGGCCGTCGCGACCCCGAACGATGTGCCGAAAAGATACGCCAAAGCGAGGACGCCGCAGCGCCCCAAGCGAGCTGTTCTTGTCATGCATTCCTCCCAGATTCCTTGATCTGGCCGTGCAAGACCGGGGCGGCAGGTGTTGATTGCGCGGCCGATTGACCGCCCCATCCCCTCTGGAACAGCAGGATGGTAATCCTTTCACGGGTTCCGGAAAAGCATCAATTAGAAAAAGCTAATGCCATAAGACCTCCGATCCCATCTTTGGACCATTTCAAACAAAAACGGCCCCGTACAAGGCCGTTTGCCTTGATGGAGTTTTGCGCCTCTACGCTCCGTTTTCTCTCAGGTGAGCGGCGACAGCTGGATTTCGACGCGGCGGTTCTGCTCGCGGCCGGCGGCGGTCGCATTGGATGCGATCGGGCGGGTCTTGCCGAAGCCGGTGACGGCGAAGCGGCGCTGATCGACGCCCTGGCCGGACAGGTAATTTGCGACGGCAAGCGCGCGACGCTGCGAAAGATCGAAATTGTGCTGGTCGCCGCCGGTCGAATCGGTGTGGCCGAAAACGTCCACCGTGGTCTGGCGGAATTTCTTCAGCACCAGCGCGACCGAATTCAGCACCGGATAGAAGCCCGGCTTCACCGCATCCTGGTCGACATTGAAGGTGATGTCGGACGGCATGTTGAGGATGATCTGGTCGCCGCTGCGGGTGACGCTGACGCCGGTGCCCTGCAGCTGACGGCGAAGTTCCGCCTCGTTCTGGTCCATCGTCGCGCCGATCGCACCGCCGGCGAGCGCGCCGATGCCGGCACCGATCAACGCGTTGCGGCGGTCATTGCCGCCGGCCAGCAGACCGAGGCTGGCACCAGCCAGCGCGCCGAGGCCGGCGCCGGCTGCCGTATTGGAGATCTTCTGGTCGCCGGTATACGGATCGGTGGTGGTGCAGGCGCTCACCAATAGAGCCGTCGCCACGGCGACGAGCACAGTCTTCTTCATGAGATTGGTCCCTCTCCAATTCGCGGCCTTTGCGGCCGCGCCAAATCAGCCCTTCCGCAGCCTTGTAGCATGAAATGCGGCGAAAAACGGAACGGGAATGCGGCCGGCAAAGTCCGGCGGTCGTTCCCGCTTCGCGTCTACCACAAATTCTTGCCGTCGATGACCACCACCTCGACCTTATCCAGGTCGAAATCGTCGAACAGGCGCGAATTGACGCTGATCTTCGAGTTGTCGAAGTCCGGCTTTCCGGTCGACCAATCAGGGGTTTCGGTGAAGGTGCCGCAACCGCAGGTGGCGCAGAACCCGTGCTTTACGGTCTTCGAGCCCCAGCGGTAGAAGGAGACGTTCTGCGGCGGGCTCGTGAGCTTGAATTGCGACGGCACATAATACGCCCATAGCGACCCGCGCTTCGAGCAGAACGAGCATGTGCATTGCGTCACCGTCCGCGGCGCCTCGGCAACCTCGAAGGTTGTCGCCTTGCAATGGCAGCTTCCCTTGATGGTCATGAACTCACCTCTCCCATTGTCCGCCACGCGCTTCTTTCACGCAATTCCGAACGGAAAACCTGGAATTGCTCCGTGGCAAGGCAACATAAAGAAGCCGTCCTGACAACCGTCTGTCAGCAGGGTATGCAGCCTTCTGCTGCCGTGGATCGAGGCCCGCGTCTTGCCTCCCGCGGCAGGTCCAAAGCCCTAGTAAGAGGGTGGCGGCACGAACAGGCAGATCGTCTTGCCGGCGTCGAGCCCGGCCTGATGCGCGCACCAGTGATATTCGCCGTCGGGCGAATTCTTGACCCGCTTGTCGCTATAGGCCACCACCTCGCCCGTGCCTTTTATGACATAGCCTTCGGGCCGCTCGCTGATCGATGACTGCGGCACCTCCTTGCAATCGAAGTTGGCACAACAGGCAAAGGGGTATTTCCAGCCTTGCGGCATAACGGCCGTAGGCTGGGCGTCGTGCGCGATGGCCGGCGGCGCCAGCACCGAGATGGCTCCAACAGCGAACAGGGAGAACAAAAGTCGGCCAGCCGGTCGAACGGCTTGGGCCGATCTTGATATGGCAGCAGACATCGAAACGTTCCTTTCGAGCATCAAGCGTTTTCGCTTGCCCGTTCCCGGAACGTATCTTCCCAGTGGCCGGATCGTCGGTCGCAGATATGCCGCACCCGGCCATAAATGCTTTTACTCCCAGCGCAAAGGCTGGGCTGATTCCTCGGTTGGCGCAAGCATCCGCTTGCATCGGCAAAGCCGCGCTTCACGCCAACCCCTGCTATCCAGAATCGTGTGCCGGCTTGGTTAACGACCGGTTAGCCGCACGGAACTGGTGCCGGACAACGGGATTCGGCTCAAGCTGGTTCCAAGCGTTCAGCCAGGAACATGCCCATCATACTGCGGCAGGTCGTCGGCGATTGTGAACCACTTCGCCTTGGACCCGACAAAGATGTGCGCGGTCGGCCGTATGGTCGGATCGTCGACCAGCGTCCCCATGGCGATATGCACATAGGCGCCGTCGCGGACCAACGAATAGATGAGCGAGCCGCATCGCCCGCAATGCGCGTCGTGGCCAGTTTCGTCACCGTAGATCAGCAGCGGGTCGTCGCCGGCGGTCAGGCGAAACTTTTCGCGCTCGATGCCGGCGAAGGGTTTGAACGCCGACCCCGTGGTGCGCCGGCAATTCGAGCAATGGCAGTTGGCGGCATAAACGAATTCGTCCGCAACCTCATAGTGGACTGCGCCGCAGAAGCATTTTCCGGTAAGTTTGCGCGTCACCGGCTCCTCCCTCGTGCGACGCGGGGACGCCTAGTCGAGGTCCGCCACTGCTTCGCCCGCGCCGCCCTCGATGCGATGCGAGAGCGAGGCTTCCATGAACTCGTCGAGATCGCCGTCGAGCACGCTCGACGGCGAAGTGCTTTCGACGCCGGTGCGCAGATCCTTCACGAGCTGATAGGGCTGCAGCACGTAGGAGCGGATCTGGTGGCCCCAGCCGATGTCGCTCTTGGACGCCTCGGTGGCATTGGCGACCGCCTCGCGCTTCTTCAGCTCTTCCTCGTAAAGCCGCGAGCGCAGCATTTCCCAGGCCTTGGCGCGGTTCTTGTGCTGCGAGCGCTCGGCCTGGCAGGCGACCGCGATGCCGGTCGCGAGATGGGTGATGCGCACCGCCGAGTCGGTGGTGTTGACGTGCTGGCCGCCCGAACCCGAGGAACGATAGGTGTCGATGCGCACATCGGATTCGGAAACATTGATCTCGATCGAGTCATCGATGACCGGATAGACCCAGACGCTGGCGAAGGAGGTGTGGCGCCGCGCGTTGCTGTCGTAAGGCGAAATGCGCACCAGGCGATGGACGCCGGACTCTGTCTTCAGCCAGCCATAGGCGTTGTGGCCCTTGATCAGCACGGTGGCGGACTTGATGCCCGCCTCTTCGCCGTCATGGATTTCCAGCACCTCGACCTTGAAGCGGCGGCGCTCGGCCCAGCGCGTGTACATGCGCAGGAGCATCGAGGCCCAGTCCTGGCTCTCGGTGCCGCCAGCGCCGGCATGGATTTCGAGATAGCTGTCGTTGGCGTCGGCCTCGCCCGAGAGCAGCGTCTCGACCTGGCGGGCCTTCGCCTCGCCCTGCATCGAACGCAGCGCCGCCTCCGCTTCCGCGATAATGCCGTCGTCGCCCTCTTCCTCGCCGAGTTCGATCAGGCCGATATTGTCTTCCAGCGCCTGCGTCATCCCCTTGACGGCGGCGATGCCGTCCTCGAGCTCCTGGCGCTCCCGCATCAGCTTCTGCGCTTCGATCGGATCATTCCAGAGGCTGGAATCCTCGGCGCGCGAATTCAGGTATTCAAGCCGCTTTACAGCCTGCTCCCAGTCAAAGATGCCTCCTCAGCAGGGTTATCGCCTGCCTGATCTCGTCGACAATGTTGAGCGTTTCCGCGCGCATGGCTCTTCGTTCGGTCCTGTTCTTTTCGGTCTTTTCGGAATAGGCGCGATACATAGGCACGGCATCGCCGCCTGTAAAGCGAAATGGGCCGGCACCAACCTGCCGGCCCATTGCGAAATCCGGCAACGTCAGTAGAGGCCGCCGCCGCCGTCCTGGATGGCCTGGTTGGCCTGCGGCGACAGCCCCGCGCCGGAACCGTTGGAGCCATCGGCGCCCATGCCGATCACCCAGTAGCTGTCGGCCGGACCGGTGCCGGGCTTGAAAGCCTCGATGATGGTGTTCGGATCGCCTTCGGCAGCACGCATGCCGGTCTTGCGGTTGATTGCGATCAGCTTCATGCCATCGGGAACCTGGAAGTCGGTGTTCGGCTTGCCGTCGAGCGCAACGCGCATGAAGTCCTTGAAGATCGGGGCTGCCAAGCCGCCGCCAGTGGCGCCATGGCCAAGGCCGCGCGGCGTGTCGTAGCCCATATAGAGGCCGACGACGAGGTTCGGGGTGAAGCCGATGAACCAGGCGTCCTTCTCGTCATTGGTCGTGCCGGTCTTGCCGGCGATGTGGCGGCCGAGCTCACCGACGGTGGCGCCGGTGCCGCGCTGCACGACGCCCTCCATCATCGAGGTGATCTGATAGGCGGTCATCGGGTCGAGCACCTGCTCGGAATTGTCGACCAGCTCCGGCTCCGGCTGGTTCTTCCATTCGGTGGCGTTGCAGCCTTCGCAGCCGCGCTCGTCCTGCTTGAACACCGTCTTGCCGTAGCGGTCCTGGATGCGGTCGATCAGCGACGGTTTGATCGATTTGCCGCCATTGGCCATGATCGAATAGGCCGAGACCATGCGCATGACGGTCGTCTCGCCGGAGCCCAGCGCCATCGGCAGATAGGGCGCCAGATGATCGTAGACGCCAAAGCGCTCGGCATATTCCACGACCAGTTTCATGCCCATGTCGTTGGCGAGCCGCACGGTCATCAGATTGCGCGACTTCTCAATGCCGGAGCGCAAGGTGGCCGGGCCGGCGACCGTGCCGTCATAGTTCTTCGGCGTCCAGGTGGTGTTGCCGCTCTGGATGGTGATCGGGCCGTCCATGATCACCGAGGCCGGCGTGTAGCCATTGTCGAGCGCCGCCGAATAAACGATCGGCTTGAACGAGGAACCGGGCTGGCGCATCGCCTGGGTGGCGCGGTTGAATTCCGACTGCGCGTAGGAGAAGCCGCCGACCATGGCGAGCACGCGGCCGGTGTGCGGATCCATGGCGACGAGGCCGCCCTCGACCTCCGGCACCTGGCGCAGCATGTAGGTGTTGTCGGAGCCGTCATTCTTCTGCACGAAAACCACATCACCGGGCTCCAGCACTTCCGCCGGAGACTTTGCCCTGACGGACTTGCCGTTGACGAAGTGGCGCATGGCGAAGCCCATGTCCTCCTTGCTGACGGTGCCCTGGACGCGTTCCTTGACCAGATCGCCGGAAATCTGCCGCGTCGGCTGGATGCCGATGGTCAGGCCGGTTGCCGAGCTGTCGAGCACGACGGCCAGCGTCCATTCCGGCACGTCCTCGAGGCCCTTCACATTGCCGAGCGGCACGCCCCAGTCGCCGGAAACGTCGATATGCGTCACCGGACCGCGATAGCCGCGCAGCATGTCGTATTTGAGCAGGCCGTTCTGCATCGCCTTGCGGGCGATAAGCTGGATTTTGGGATCGAGCGTGGTGCGCACCGACAGGCCGCCCTCGTAAAGCGCATTCTCGCCGTAGCGCGCGATGATCTGGCGGCGGACTTCCTCGGTGAAGTACTCGCCGGCAAACAGATAGGAGCCGTTGCGGCGCGGCGTCACGCCGAGCGGTTCGGCCTTGGCCTTGTCGCCCTCCTCGCGGGTGACGTAGCCGTTCTCGACCATCTGGTCGATGACCCAGTTGCGGCGCTCCAGGGCACGGTCGGCGTGCTTGAAGGGGTGATAGTTGTTCGGGCCCTTCGGCAACGAGGCGAGATAAGCCGCCTCGGCGACCGTCAGCTCGTTGACCGATTTGTCGAAGTAGGTGAGCGCGGCGCCCGCGACGCCATAGGCGCCGAAGCCGAAGAAGATTTCGTTGAGATAGAGCTCGAGGATGCGGTCCTTCGAATAGGCCTGCTCGATGCGGAAGGCCAGGATCATCTCCTTGATCTTGCGCTCATAGGTCTGATCGGAAGAGAGCAGGAAGTTCTTGGCCACCTGCTGGGTGATCGTCGAGGCGCCGACCTGCCGCCGGCCGGAACCGAAATTCTGCAGATTGACGATGATGGCGCGGCCAAGACCGGTGATGTCGATGCCCGGATGGCTGTAGAAGTTCTTGTCCTCGGCCGACATGAAGGCGGCCTTGACGCGATCCGGGATGGCCTGGATCGGCAGATAGAGACGGCGCTCGCGCGCATATTCAGCCATCAGCGCGCCGTCGGAGGCGTGGATGCGCGTCGTCACCGGCGGTTCGTATTTAGCCAGAACCTCGTAGTCGGGCAGGTCCTTCGTCAGATGGCTGATGTAGATGGCAAGACCGGCCGCCACCAGCAGCGCCAGCGTCGTGCCGATGCCAAAGAAATAGCCGATGAGACGAATCATGCCCGCTCCAGTCCGAGGTTCGGGAATTTCCTAGACGAAGCCGACAGTCGCGCAAGCTTCCAGGGGCGGTCCCAATCCGCAATCGAAAAACCCATGTCGCGACCATGTGGACAAAATACGGCAGCGCGAAATTTGAGGACTCGGTTGGCGAATAATAACGCCGGGTGTTGTCGTCATGCAACGCTGCTTGTGGTTGTAGACGTCCGGCGGTCGTGGGCGGCGGGGTCAGCCACCCGTCGCGGTTCCGGTCTTGGCGGCGGCAAACAGGGCAACCGCGTTGGTTATGCTTTGCGCCGCCTTGCCGCGCCAGTCGGCGTTGAGCAGCTGCGCCTCGTCCTTGACGTTGGAGAGGTAGCCGAGCTCGACCAGGACGGACGGCACGTCTGGGGCCCTGAGCACCCTGAAGCCGGCCGAGCGCTGCGGATTGTTGATCAGGCCGACGCTGGTCGACAGCTGACCGACCAGCGTATGGGCGAAGCTCATCGAGAAACCATGCGTTTCACGGCGGATCAGGTCAATCAGGATGTCGGTGACTTCCTTGTTGTCGTCCTCGATCTTCATTCCGGCGAACTGGTCGGACAGGTTCTCTCGATCCGCGAGCGCCTGGGCCTCCGGATCGGAAGCCTTGTCCGAGAGCGTGTAGACCGTGGCGCCGCGAAGGCCTTTGACGGCGATCGTATCGGCATGGATGGAGATCAGGAGGTCGGCCTCGTGCTGGCGCGCGATGCGCACGCGCTCGTCCAGCGCCAGGTACACGTCGTTGTCGCGTGTCATGTAGACATCGTATTTGCCGACCGCGGCCAGCTTGTCGCGCAGTTCCTTGGCAAAAGCGAGCGTGACATCCTTCTCGACCGTGCCGGCGGAGCTTTCGGCGCCGCCATCGACGCCGCCATGACCGGGATCGATAACCACCGTGAAGCGATGGCCGGGCGCCGAGACCGGTCCGGTGCCGACCCGCTCGCCCTTTTCGGTCGAAACCGTCGAACCGGTCGTCAGCGACTGGTTGGCGAGAGCTTCGTCGAACTCCCGCTCGGAGGCAGCCGACATATCGATGGCGATGCGATAGCCGCTACCGTCGTCGTTCTTGAGCACGTCGAGCTTGTCGACAGCGAAAGGGCCCTTGCCGGTGAGGATCAGGCGCGAGCCATGTCCCTGATCGCCGTAGCGAACGGCCCGTACAAGGCCGCGCGGCTTCACATCCTTGGCGTCGAGCGCGAATCGCGTGCGCGGCAGATCGACGACGAGGCGATTGGGGCCGCGCAGCAGGAACCATTTGACGTCCGGCTCGCGGTCGAAATTCACGACGATGCGCATCTTTGTGGCGTCGCCGGCCATCTTGTAGCCGGTCGCGCCAAGCAGGGTGTCGGCACGCGCGGCGGCTGTAAGGCAGAACAACAGTGCCAGCAGCAAGGCAGTCCAGGCCACGCGCAGGAAATGCCCAGCGGCCCCAACCCTCTTGTCTGCGGCGCCCGCCGGTCCCATCTCTTATCCGTCGCTCCCGGTTTGACGCATTGCGCCCGGTTTTCTCGCAGAGTGCCTGTCAGGCCGCCAACTCGATTAACGATTGGTATTCAGAGAAGGTTAACCAAGCCTTTCATGGAGCGGAAGAAGGCACCTTCCCGGGGGGAAGCGCTTTTTGCCGGCATCCGAAATCGGGGTTGCCTTCCATCCCGCCAAATCATAAAAGCGACGTTGGATCACTGCAATCCTGGAACCGCTCGCCTCAGCAGTTTCCTGCCAAAGGTTGGATGCAAAGGCGGCTCCTTTACCCTTCCAGGCTCGGGTGGTCGCGACGATTTTCGCAGGCGTGCCCTCGTGGCGGGGAATCGCTTGCGTGAGGAAAACGGCCGGGTTGGTCCCGCGCCGGCTCTTTATGAGCAAACAAGCTGGTCCGGCTCAGCCCGGGCTTTGGTTCAAAAGGTTCTGCTGGGTGCCGATGGCTTCAAGCGCAATCATGGAAAGGTCCGCATCGAACCGCGCCATAATGGCTGCGGGCGGCACCGCCATTGCGCTCAAGCGGCGGCCGGCGGACGTTCAATTATCCGGCATGCACACAGATACAGGCGCACAGCGGCGGGCATTGCCACGCCAGCTGCGGCTGTCGGCTGCCGGCAGGAAACAAAATAATGCCCAACAAGATGCTGATAGACGCCTCCCACCCGGAGGAAACACGCGTTGTTGTCGTTCGCGGTAACCGCATCGAAGAATTCGACTTTGAATCCCAGGACAAAAAGCAGCTCAAAGGAAACATCTACCTCGCCCGCGTAACCCGCGTCGAACCTTCCCTCCAGGCAGCCTTTGTCGAATATGGCGGCAACCGTCACGGTTTTCTCGCCTTCAGTGAAATTCATCCCGATTATTACCAAATCCCGGTCGCCGACCGTCAGGCCCTGCTGCGCGCCGAGGCGCAGGAGGCCGCGGACGAAGACGACGAGGAGGCCGAGAACGGCGAAGAACAGCAGGCGCGCGATCGCGGCGGCCGGCGCAACCGTCGGCGCGGCGGCAAGAACCGCGACCGCGGCGAGCACAAGCACGCTTCCTCGGAGAACGAGGAAAGCACGGTCGAGGCTATAGCTGACGAAACCGCCGCCGAGGTTGCCGGGGGCGAGGAAGCCGGCGGCGAGACCGCCGATACCCCGGCAGAAAGTGCCGGAGCAGTCTCCGAGGCCGTCGAGGCCGTATCGGAAGCGGCTGAAGAACCCGCCGGCGAAGCTGGCGGAGATGAGGCCACGGACGATGAGGATGGCAAGCCATCCGAAGGTGGCCCGACCTCGATTGCCGCCAGCATCGAAGCAGATGTGATTTCCGAGGCGGTGCCGCAGGCGGATCAGCCCGAGCAGAGCGGCGAAGCCGCCGCCAGCGACAATGATCGCGGCATGCTGGAGGACGTCTCGGCCTCGCACTCGGACGAGCACGAGGTCGAATCGGTCGGCGCCGAGGACGCGCTCGAGGAAATCCGCAACCGCCGCAAGCCGGTGCGTCGCCAGTACAAGATCCAGGAAGTCATCAAGCGCCGCCAGATCCTTTTGGTGCAGGTGGTCAAGGAAGAGCGCGGCAACAAGGGCGCGGCGCTCACCACCTATCTGTCGCTTGCCGGCCGCTATTCGGTGCTGATGCCGAACACGGCGCGCGGCGGCGGCATCTCGCGCAAGATCACCAACGCCCAGGACCGCAAGCGGCTGAAGGAGGTCGTGACCGATCTCGACGTGCCGCAGGGCATGGGCGTCATCCTGCGCACCGCCGGCGAAAGCCGCACCAAGGCGGAGATCAAGCGCGACTACGAATATCTGATGCGGCTTTGGGAAAACGTCCGCAACCTGACGCTGCAGTCCTCGGCCCCTGCCCTGGTCTATGAGGAAGGCAGCCTGATCAAGCGTTCGGTGCGCGACCTCTACAACAAGGACATCGACGAGATCCTTGTCTCCGGCGAAGACGGCTACCGCGAGGCCAAGGATTTCATGCGCATGCTGATGCCGAGCCACGCCAAGGTGGTTCAGCCATTCCGCGACACCACGCCGATCTTCGTGCGCAACGGCATCGAGGCGCAGCTCGATCGCATGCTGCAGCCGCAGGTGACGCTGAAGAGCGGTGGCTACATCATCATCAACCAGACCGAGGCGCTGGTTTCGATCGACGTCAACTCCGGCCGCTCCACCAAGGAGCATTCGATCGAGGAGACCGCGCTCCACACCAATCTGGAAGCGGCAGAGGAAGTCGCGCGGCAGTTGCGATTGCGCGACCTTGCCGGCCTGATCGTCATCGACTTCATCGACATGGAGGAGAACCGCAACAACCGCTCCGTCGAGAAGCGGCTGAAGGATCACCTCAAGAATGACCGCGCCCGTATACAGGTCGGCCGCATCTCACACTTCGGCCTGATGGAAATGTCGCGCCAGCGCATTCGCGCCAGCGTGCTGGAATCGACCATGAAGCCTTGCCCGCATTGCGGCGGCACGGGCCATGTGCGCTCCGATTCCTCCGTGGCGCTGATGGTCGTGCGGGCGATCGAGGAATTCCTGCTCAAGGATTCGCGCAGCCACATCATCGTGCGCACACCGGCGGCGACCGCGCTCTATGTGCTCAACCACAAGCGCGCCAACCTGCTGGAGCTCGAAGCCCGCTTCGGCCTGACGATCACGATCGAGGCTGACGAGACGCTCGGCACCCAACACTACGCGATCTTCCGCGGCGCTGTTGCCGAGAAGCCGGAAGGCTTTGTCGAGGTGCGTAGCCTGCCGGCCTATGTCGAGCCGGAAGAGCCCGAGGACGAGATCGTCGTCGAGGAAGATGAAGAGGAAGTCTCGGTCCAGGCTGAACAGCCGCGCCACGCGCAGCAGGGCCAGCATCAGCAGCGATCCGAGGATGGCGAAGGCCGTGATCGCAAGCGTCGCAAGCGTCGGCGGCGGCGCGGCGGCAGGGATCGCGACCGCGAGCACAACGGGGACGCCGCGGCGGCGCCGATGGAAGCCGGCGAAGCCGATGATGATGCAACGGAAGAGACCACCGAGGAGGTGACCGCCGGCGACGAGGCCGTGGCGGCCGCTGCCGACGACGGTTCCGGAAAGAAGCGCCGGCGCGGGAAGCGCGGCGGCAAGCGCAACCGCCGTGAGGACGAAGCTTCAGACGCCGTTGCCGGCGAAACTGTTGGCGATATCGAGGGTGAGTCGGTTGAAGGCCAGGACGCCGTAAGCGAGCCGGCAATAGCCGCTCCTGCGGAAGAACCTGCCGCTCCGGCGGCGGCTAATGACGATGCCGAGGCGATCGAAAAGCCGAAGAAGCCCCGCCGTTCGAGGGCTAAGAAGGTGGCCGAGGAAGCCGCGGCCGAGACGGTGTCCGAACCTGTGGCCGAGGCCCAGGTCGCGCCCGTGGCTGCCGAGCCGGAGCCCGTGGCAGCTGCGGCATCCGAGGCGGAGCCTGCCGCCGGCGCCCACCCGACGCGGCGCAAGCCACAGTCAGTCGACGCACCGGTTGTTCCCGTCGTGTCGTCGAATGTAAGCGACGAAGCCAAGGCCGAGGACAAGCCGAAGCGCGGCGGCTGGTGGCAGCGCAAAGGCTTTTTCTAAGCCTTTCAGGTTGTTAGGCTGATCTTTCGAAAGAATCCCGCGCCGCACCCGGCGCGGGATTTTTCATTTCGCCACAGCCCTTTTAGCGCAGTTCCGGGTGGAAAACCGCCAGCACTTTGCTGCTTTACGGCGCGAAGATCGACCAGTTCATCATCCGGGCGAGCTTCTCCATGGCGATTGAGCCGAGTTTGGAGTTGCCGTTCTCGTTGAGTCCGGGCGACCACACCGCCAGCGAAGCAACCCCTGGCACGATGCCGAGAATGCCGCCGCCGACCCCGCTTTTGCCGGGGATACCGACGCGGAAGGCAAAGTCGCCGGAACCGTCATAGTGGCCGCAGGTCAGCATCAGCGCGCCGATGCGGCGTGCCCGTTCGGCCGAGACGACCGAATGCCCGGTCGCCGGGTTCCTGCCGCTATTGGCCAGAAACCGGCCGGCCATGGCAAGCTGGCGGCAACTCACCGCAATCGCGCAATGGTGGAAATAGACACCCAGCGCCAGCTCCGGTTCGTGATGGAGATTGCCGAAGGATTTCATGTAGTTGGCCAGGGCGAAATTGCGGTAGCCGGTGGCGCGCTCGGATGCCGCGACCTCGCGGTCGATGATGATCGTCTCGTCATCGGCGAGGAACTGGATGAAGCGCAGGATTTCGCCTATCGCCTCGCGCGGCTGATGGCCGGCGAGCAGGACGTCGGAGACGACGATGGCGCCGGCATTGATGAACGGATTGCGCGGGATGCCGTTCTCGTGTTCGAGCTGGACGATCGAGTTGAACGGATTACCGGACGGCTCGCGGCCGACGCGATGCCACAGCGCATCGCCGACCTTGCCAAGCGCCAGCGTGAGCGTGAAGACTTTCGAGACGCTCTGGATCGAAAAGGGCTGATCGGCATCGCCGGCAAGCATGACGCGGCCGTCATTGGTCACGGCGGCGATGCCGAATTTCTTCGGATCGACCTTGCCGAGCTGCGGGATGTAGGTCGCCACCTCGCCGCGATCGGTACGCTGCGCCATTTCGGCGGCCACTTCGGCCAGTGCCTGCTCGAGTTCCGGCATGGCTTCTATTTCAGCCAGCGTTCGATGCGCGCCAGCGCCTCGACCATCTCGTCATGGCTGCCGGCATAGGAAAAGCGCATGGTGCGGTGGCCCTGCTGCGGGTCGAAATCACGGCCGGGCGTTGCCGCGACATGCGCCTCGGCCAGCATCTTGCACGCAAAAGCCATGCTGTCGTTGGTGTGGCAGGTGACATCGCAGAACGCATAGAAGGCGCCGTCCATCGGCGCGGCGAGCGCGAAGCCGAGTTCCGGCAGGCGCTTCATCAGAAGGTCGCGGTTCCAGGCATAGCGCGCCTTCACCATTTCCAGCTCTTCGGTCGCCTTGAAGGCTTCGATCGCCGCGACCTGCGACAGTTCAGGCGGCGAGATGTAGAGGCTCTGGGCGACACGCTCGATCGGCCGCACCAGCTCTTCCGGCAGCACCATCCAGCCGATGCGCCAGCCGGTCATGCAATAATATTTCGAGAAGGAATTGATCACGGTGACGCCGGCGCCGTGCGCCAGCGCGGTGACATCGGGCGCCGCGTAGGCCAGCCGGTGATAGATTTCGTCCGAGATCACGGCGATGCCGAGTTCCTCGGCCGTCTTCACCAGCGCCGCAAGTTCATCCGCCGGAATGACCGCGCCGGTCGGATTGGCGGGGCTGGCGAACAGCACGCCCTTCAGCGGCTTGTCGCGATGCGCGGCCTTGAGGTGCTCGGCATGCAGATAGGCATCCGCGCCGAGCTCGATTTCGACGATCTCGATGCCGAGCGCGGCCATGATGTTGCGGTAGGCCGGATAGCCGGGCGCGGCGATGGCGACGCGGTCGCCCGGATCGAACATGGCCAGGAAAGCGAGGTTGAAGGCGGCGGACGAGCCGGTCGTGACGGCAATGCGCGACGGCGCGACGTCGATCCCATAGTGCTCGCCATAATGCGCCACGATCGCCTTGCGCAGATCGGCGAGACCCAAGGCGTCGGTGTAGCCGATGCGGCCATGCCGCAGGGCCGCGGCCGCTGCCTCGCGGACGCCGACCGGCGCGGGATCCGATGGCTGGCCGACGGCCATCGACACCACGGGCACTCCGGCGGCCTTCAGCCGGTTGGCTTCGGCCAGGATGTCCATGGCGTGGAAGGGCTCGACTTCCCCTCGGCGTGAAAGCGAAACGACCATTTGACCTCTTCCAACTGCCATTATCCGGCGAAATTCCTGGGCGGAAGCCGTCCTGGATCGCCCTTGAACCGCCCCGGTTCGAGGGCAGCGCCGCACAAATGCCCGATTGATGTGGGGATCACAAGCGCGCAGGAAGTTACCGGCGCCGACTTTTCATCTTTCGCCCGCTCGTCTACCAGTGGACCTTATGTTGAGCCGACCCCGACCATCGCTTGGCGAATCGACCTCCCTCAGCCGAACTGCGCGCGACTTCGCGACGCTTCTGCTTGCCGCCGCGGTCGCCGTGTCGAGCTCGGTCAGCGCCTTCGCGCAAGGCGTGCCGGTGGTGCGCGACGCCGAGATCGAGGCCTTGGTGCGCGACTATGCCCGGCCGATCTTCGAGGCTGCGGGGTTTGCCAATGACGGCATCGATATCGTTCTGGTCAACGACCAGAGTTTCAACGCCTTCGTCACCGGGCGGCGACTGTTCATCAACACCGGCGCGCTGGTGACCGCCGAAACGCCGAACGAGATCATTGGCGTCATCGCCCACGAGGCCGGCCATATCGCCGGCGGCCACCAGCAGAAATTGCGCGACCAGCTCGACCGAGCCAAGACCATGGCCATCATGGCCACGCTGCTCGGCGCCGGCGCCATGGTGGCCGGCGCCACCACCAACAGCCGCGGCCTTGCCGGCGCCGGCATGGGGGTCGCCGCCGGCGGCGGCGAGATGGCGCAACGGTCGATCCTCGCCTATCGGCGTACCGAAGAAATCACCGCCGACCGTTCGGCGATCACCTATCTCAACGCCACCGGCCAATCCGGCATGGGCATGCTGAAGACCTTCGGCCGCTTCCAGAGCGCGCTCTCGCTCGCCGGCACCCATGTCGACCCCTATCGGATCAGCCATCCGATGCCGCAGGAGCGCATCGCCAACCTGGAAGTGCTCGTCAAGCAGAGCCCGTTCGTCAACGTTGCCGACCCGCCGTCGCTGCAGCAGCGGCACGACATGATGCGCATCAAGATCGCCGCCTATATGCAGGGCCAGGCAGCCGTCGCGCGGCTGATGCGCAGGAACCCGGCCAGCCTTGCCTCGCGCTATGGCGATGCGCAGCAGACCTATCTCTTCGGCAGTCCGGGCGCGGCGCTCACCAAGACGGCGGCGCTGATCAAGGAACAACCGAAGAACCCCTATTTCCATGAATTGCGCGGCGATATCCTGATGAAGGCCAACAAGTCGAAGGATGCGGCGGACGCCTATGCCAAGGCGGTCAGCCTCGATCCAGCGCGCTCCGGCCTGCTGCTGGTCTCGCTCGGCCAGGCGCTGATGGCAGTGGGAACGCCCGATTCGACTCAGAAGGCAGTGGTCCAGCTCAACAATGGCGTTGGGCGGGACAAGGAAAATGCCGACGCTTATCGCTTTCTGGCGCAGGCATATGGCGAACTCGGCGAGATTCCGGCTGCCGATCTCGCCACCGCCGAGGGCCACTATTATGCGGGCGACTACAAAAACGCTAAGATCTTCGCCATGCGCGCTCAACAGAAATTGAAGCGCGGCGAACCCCGCTGGGTCCGCGCGCAGGATATTATAAACTACACGCCATCGAACAAACTCAAATGAACCTCCCGGACATTGGCGGCGACCAAGGCGGACCGGAAAAGGCAAAAGGATCGACAATCATGAACAAGGCAATCCTGCTTGGCAGCGCTGGCGGTCTGGCTGTGGCGCTCGGGATGTTGGCCTTCGGCTTCGTGGCGGGAAACCCGCAGGCCGCGAGGGCCGACACCGTGCAAATCGCGCAGGTCACGTCCTCCACCGATACCAAAGCCTCCGCCGACACCAAGGTCGATCGCAAGGAGGTCGAAGGCATCATCCGCGACTACCTCTTGAAGAACCCGGAGGTTCTGCTCGAGGTGCAGGACGCGCTCGAGGCCAAGCAGAAGGAAGAGCAGCGGCTCGCAGCACTTGGCGTGATCAAGGACTCCAAGGACGAGATCTTCAACTCCACCTTCGACGGCGTCGTCGGCAATCCGAAGGGCAAGGTCACGATCGTCGAGTTCTACGATTACAATTGCGGCTTTTGCAAACGCGCCATCGAGGACATGCAGGTGCTGACCAAGTCCGACCCGGACCTGCGCTTCGTGCTCAAGGAATTCCCGATCCTCAGCCCGGATTCGCAGAAGGCCAGCGTCGTCTCCATGGCGTTCCACCTGATGCATCCGGAAAAATACGGCGAATTCCACACCGCGCTGCTTGGCGGCCAGGGTCGCGCCACCGAAGCGACCGCCATCAAGGTTGCGCTTTCGCTCGGCGCCGACGAGGCAGCGCTGCGCGAGAAGATGAAGGATCCGCGCATCGCCGAAACGCTTTCGCGCACCTATGACCTTGCGACGAAACTGTCGATCACCGGCACGCCGTCCTATGTGGTTGGCAACGAGGTGATCTTCGGAGCGCTCGGCCAGCAGGTTCTGGCGGAAAAGATCGAAGAGGCAAAGAGCGCGCTCTAGACGCCCGCGGTGCAAAAGCCGGCCGCTGTGGACAGCGAAAGAACGCACTTGCGCTCTTTTCGCGGGCGGCTATGCCCATTATAGAGGCGCAGTGCGCCGGCTTGGGGTCGGCGTAGAACAAGGTCGGCATATTGAAAACGATTTTCGTCCTCAACGGTCCCAATCTCAATGCGCTCGGCAAGCGCGAACCGGGGATCTATGGCGGCAAGACGCTTGCGGCCATCGCCGAGGACTGCAAGGCGGCCGGCGCCGCGCTCGGGCTCGAGATCGATTTTCGCCAATCCAACCATGAGGGCGATCTGGTCGACTGGATCCAGGAAGCCAGCGAGAAGGCGGCAGGCATCGTCATCAATCCCGGCGCCTACGGCCACACATCGATCGCCATCCACGACGCCATCCGCGCCGCAGCACCGCTGCCCGTCGCGGAAGTCCATCTTTCCAACATCCACGCGCGGGAGCCCTTCCGCCACGTCTCCATGGTCGCGCCGGTCGCTGTCGGCATGATCTGTGGGTTCGGGCCGCTTGGCTACACCCTCGCGCTGCAGGCACTGGCGGCACGCCTGTGACCGGCCCCCAAACAGAAGGCTCGAAAATGTCGATTAAAAAGACCGGTGTTGACCAGCAGCTGATCCGCGATCTGGCGGGCATTCTGAACGACACCAATCTGACCGAGATCGAGGTCGAACTCGGCGACCTCAAGGTGCGCGTCTCGCGCCAAACGCAGGCCGTCCACGCCGTCGCCGCGCCGCTTGCCGCGGTTGCTCCTGTTGCCGCGGCAGCGGCTCAGCCCGCAACGGCAGCCGCAGCCGCCGATGTGTCCAAGAACGCAGTGCCCTCGCCGATGGTCGGCACCGCCTACCTGGCACCCTCGCCCGACGCCAAGGCGTTCATCGAGGTCGGCCAGAAGGTCAAGGAAGGCCAGACGCTGCTCATCATCGAAGCGATGAAGACGATGAACCAGATCCCCTCGCCGCGGGCCGGCACGGTGACGGCGATCCTCATCGAGGATGCCCAGCCGGTCGAATACGGCATGCCGCTGGTGGTCCTTGAGTAGAGCCGGGAACAACCAAGAGATGTTCCAGAAGATCCTCATCGCCAATCGCGGCGAAATCGCGCTCCGGGTGCTGCGCGCCTGCAAGGAGCTCGGCATCCAGACGGTGGTGGTCCACTCGACCGCGGATTCCGACGCCATGCATGTTCGGCTTGCCGACGAGAGCGTCTGCATCGGCCCGCCGCCCTCGCGCGAAAGCTATCTCAACATCCACCAGATCGTCGCCGCCTGCGAGATCACCGGCGCCGACGCCGTGCATCCGGGCTACGGCTTCCTGTCGGAGAATGCCAAGTTCGCCGACATCCTGGCGGCCCACAACATCACCTTCATCGGCCCGTCGGGCGACCATATCCGCATCATGGGCGACAAGATCGAGGCCAAGCGCACGGCAAAGCGTCTCGGCATCCCGGTCGTGCCTGGATCCGACGGCGCGATCAGCGACGAGAAGGAAGCCAAGCGCGTCGCCGCCGAGATCGGCTATCCGGTGATCATCAAGGCCTCCGCCGGCGGCGGCGGCCGCGGCATGAAGGTGGCGCATAGCGAAGCGGACCTCGAAGTCGCGCTGCAGACGGCCAAGTCTGAAGCGGGTGCCGCCTTCGGCGACGACGCCGTCTATATCGAGAAATACCTGGAGAAGCCGCGCCATATCGAGGTGCAGGTGTTCGGCGACGGCGCTGGCCGCGGCGTGCATTTCGGCGAGCGCGACTGCTCGCTGCAGCGGCGCCACCAGAAAGTCTGGGAGGAAGCCAATTCACCGGCGCTCAATGCCGAGGAGCGTTCGCGCATCGGCGGCATCTGCGCCAAGGCGATTGCCGATCTCGGCTATTCGGGCGCCGGCACGATCGAGTTCCTCTACGAAAATGGCGAGTTCTATTTCATCGAGATGAACACGCGTCTTCAGGTCGAGCATCCGGTCACCGAAGCGATCACCGGCATCGACCTCGTGCACGAGCAGATCCGCGTCGCCTCGGGTGGCGGGCTGTCGGTCAGGCAGGAAGACATCAAGTTCAACGGCCATGCCATCGAGTGCCGCATCAACGCCGAGGATCCGCGCACCTTCACGCCCTCGCCCGGCACGATCACGCATTTCCATACGCCCGGCGGCCTCGGCATCCGCGTCGATTCCGGCGTTTATTCCGGCTACAAAATCCCGCCCTATTACGATAGTCTGATCGGCAAGCTGATCGTGCATGGCCGCAACCGCGTCGAATGCATGATGCGGCTGCGCCGAGCGCTCGACGAATTCGTCGTCGACGGCATCAAGACGACGCTGCCGCTGTTCCGCGACCTTGTCGGCAATCCCGACATCGCCAATGGCGACTACGACATCCACTGGCTGGAAAAATACCTGGCCAAGGGTGAATAGCACGGGGATGCGATGACCCGCCCCTACGCGCCAGGCTATCGCATTCCGACCGACCTGCTGCTCAGGGCCTATGCCTCTGGTGTCTTCCCGATGGCCGAGAGCGCCAACGACCCCGAAGTGTTCTGGGTGCGGCCGGAAACGCGCGGCATCATTCCGCTGGACCGGTTCCACACGCCGCGCAGCCTGAAGAAGACGATCCGCAAGCATCCGTTCGAGATCCGCTACGACTTCGATTTCGAGGCGACGATCGACGGCTGCGCCGAAAGGCGCGAGGAGCGCCGCTCGACCTGGATCAATGCGCCGATCCGCGAAGCCTATGTCGATCTCTATCGATTGGGCCACTGCCATTCGGTCGAGGCGTGGCGCGAGGACCGCCTGGTCGGCGGCCTCTACGGTGTCTCGCTCGGACGCGTGTTCTTCGGCGAAAGCATGTTCGCCAGGGAGACCGACGCTTCAAAGACCTGCCTCTACCATCTCGTCGAGCGGCTGAAGGCGCGCGGCTTCGCGCTGCTCGACACGCAGTTCACCACCGAGCATTTGAAGCGCTTCGGCGCCGTCGACGTGCCGCGCGGCCAGTATGAGAAGCTGCTCGCCGAAGCGCTGAAGGGCGAGGCCGTCTTTTATCCTTGAGTTCGCTCTGCCGCCTCGATCGGCGTCTGCGCATGGAACATCATCTTCCAGCCGTCGGCGCGATGGACATAGCCGGTGCTGACCAAAGCGGCATAGGATTCGCCGTTCTCGCGCGTCGCGCGCGCCTCGTAGGTCAGCATGACGATGTCGCTGCCGGGCTCGACCATGCCCTTCAACTTGATGTCCAGGTCGCGCCATTTGTTGGGCTTGGTGGCGGTCTTTGCGAGATCGGCATTGGTCATTGCCTGCGCCATCTGCGGGAACGCCACCAGGCACTCCACATCGGCATTGGCTTCATAGTAGGCGGAATCGCCTGACCAAAAGCCCTTCTCGATATCGAGAAGCTCCTGCTTGTTGGCGGTGATTGTTTTCGTGACAGTCATCGCGGAATCCTCCTCGCCTTGCCGATTTGAACGGCCAAAGGGCAGGCAGGTTCCGAGATCAGTTCGTGTCGGTGGTATCGTCCGGAGCCGGCGCCGCGTCAGCCGGCTCGGATGCGGCGTCGGCCGGTTGCGCCGGAGCCTTGGGCTTGGCGGCTTCGGTCTTCGGCTTGGCCGTGTCGGCCTTGGCCGCGGTCGGCGGCGGCACGTCCGACTTCTGCTTGCAACCCTTGAGCCAGACGTCATAGACGGCGTGCTCGACGGCGTTGAGGCCCGGGCTTTCGGCAAACATCCAGCCGGTGAAGATGCGGCGGATCTTGCGGTCAAGCGTGATCTCGTCGACCTCGACGAAGGAATCGGTCTTCGGCTGCTCCGTGTCCGGCCGCGAATAGCAGACGCGCGGCGTCACCTGCAAAGCGCCGAACTGCACGGTTTCGTCGATATAGACGTCGAAGGTGATGATGCGGCCGGTGATCTTGTCGATGCCGGCGAACTCGGCCACCGCATTGGTGACGCGGTCGGAGGCCGCGGGTGCCGCGGCCGGCGCCTGCGCGGCGGCGAAGGCCGCCGTCGAGGCAACCAGAATGGACGCCGCCGCGATCAGCGCCTTTGAGGTATGGCCGAAAGAGCTCATGCAAAATACCGGTGGTTGCGCCCGGGTGATTCTCTCAACGCCCAAGGCTAGTCATGGCTGCGCAGTCAGCAAGCAGCTAAATGCCAATTGTGGCGATAAAGGACCGAAGCGGCGTCTTGGATTACGATCCGAGGGATTACGACCCCGGCGTCCAGGCGTCGTAGTCGCCAGTCACCTGCGGGCGATGCTGGTTGGTCAGGATGGAACCCTGCGGACGATAGGCGCCGGGCGTTCCGGTCAGATTCGGCCGATGCTCCTTCTGCCAGTCGCGAGCCTTGTAGCTCTCGCTCGATGGAGGTGTATCGACGCGATGATGGATCCAGCCATGCCAGCCCGGCGGGATCTTCGAGGCTTCCGAATAATCGCGATAAATGACCCAGCGGCGGGTGCGGCCTTCCGAATCGATGCCGCCCTCATAGTAGACATTGCCGACTTCGTCCTCGCCGACCCTCTTGCCGAAGCGCCAGGTGTGGAAGCGCGTGCCGAGCGTCTGGCTGTTCCACCAGGTGAAAAACTGCAGCAGGAAAGTTTTCATCCACATCCTCGCGGCGGCAGCGGCTGCGCCTTTCCCCTGCTTATGGCGTCACGCCACCGCGAAGGCAAGGGTTTTGCCATGTCCCGACGTAAATGCTTCGTGCGTCCTTGTCTTGAAGCATGCGGTCGTCCCAGAACCGCTCCACACGTCTGGGCAACAGGCATTAAATCGATCCAGTTGTGCCGCCGGCGGCAACGCGGCTTGCCAAGCGCCGCCTGTCTTTCTAAAGCTCGGCCCGCCCGTTTCGGGCGCGCCTTGAGGGAGGTGACGATTGACCCGGGATCCGTCCGTCGACAGCCGGATCAGCGCCGAAGACATTCGCCGCCGCAAGGGCGGCGTGCCGATCGTCTGCCTTACCGCCTACACCTATCCCGTCGCCCGCCTGCTCGATCCCCATGTCGATCTGCTGCTGGTCGGCGACAGCGTCGCCATGGTCCTGCATGGCCACACCACAACGCTCGGCGCCACGCTGGAGATGATGATCGCGCACGGCCAGGCCGTGATGCGCGGCTCGGCCAAGGCCTGCGTCGTGGTCGACATGCCGGCGGGCAGCTATGAGGCCTCGCCGGCGCAGGCCGCGGCGTCGGCAAGGCGGATCGTCGGAGAAACAGGCTGCCAGGCCGTGAAGCTCGAAGGCGGCGTCGACATGGCCTCCCGGATCGCCGCGATCGCCGCCGAGGGAATACCGGTCATGGGCCACATCGGGCTGCAACCGCAATCGGTGGAGAAGGACGGCGGCTACAAGATCAAGGGCCGGACGGAGGACAATATCGCCGCGCTGCTCAGCGATGCCGAGGCGGTGGAACAAGCCGGCGCCTTCTCGGTCGTCATCGAAGGCACGATGGAGGCCGTGGCCGCGAAGCTTACCCATCACATTTCGATACCGACCATCGGCATCGGCGCCAGCGCCGACTGCGACGGCCAGATCCTGGTGATCGACGACATGGTCGGCCTGACCGTCGACCGCGTACCGAAATTCGTCAAGGAATACGCCGATTTGCGCAGCGCGATAGCGGATGCGGCGGCGCGCTACGCAGCCGAGGTGCGGAGCCGCGCCTTCCCCGGCCCCGACCACGTCTTCACGACGGCATCCGGCAAGGACGACACATGAACGCGCCAATCGTCGTCGACAGCGTCGCCGCGCTTCGGACACAGGTCAGGAACTGGCGACAGGCCGGCCTGAAGGTCGCCATGGTGCCGACCATGGGTGCGCTGCATGACGGCCATATCTCACTGGTCAGGATCGCGCTCGAACGGGCCGATCGCTGCGTCGTCTCGATCTTTGTCAACCCGGCCCAGTTCGCGCCGACGGAGGATCTCGACAAATACCCACGCCAGCTGGCGCGGGATCTCGACCGGTTGCGGGATGCGGGCGCGCATCTCGCCTTCACGCCAAACGTGAGCGAGATGTACCCCTCCGGCTTCGCTACGAAAATCTCGGTCGGCGGCCCCTCCCGCGGCCTGGAGACCGACTTCAGGCCGAGTTTCTTCGACGGCGTCGCGACCGTGGTGGCCAAGCTCTTCCTGCAGGCGGCGCCCGATTGCGCCGTGTTCGGCGAGAAGGATTACCAGCAGCTCTGCGTCGTCAGGCAGCTCTGCCGCGATCTCGACCTGCCCGTCGAGATCGTCGGCGCACCGACCGTGCGCGATGCTCATGGCCTCGCCATGTCGTCGCGCAACGCCTATCTGGGCGAAGCCGAGCTCAACATCGCGCGCAAGCTCAATTTGATCCTGCGCCGCACGGCGGCAGCACTTTCAACCGGCGCGGATGAAGCCGGCGCTATTGATGCCGCCGCGAAGGCCCTGGCCTCCGCGGGTTTCCAAAAGGTCGACTACGTCGCCGCCCGCGCGAGTGTCACGCTCGAGCCCTGGCAGCGGGATCGTGACGGCCGCCTGCTGGCGGCGGCCTGGCTCGGCACGACGCGGCTGATCGACAATGTGGAAATTCCCTCCGCCTGATCGGACGTTCGTTCGATCAGGCTCGGCGCCTACTCTTCCGACGGCATGTGCAGATACATCGACTGGATGCCGACGCGCCCAGGACCGGTGAAGCGATTGACGACGAAATTCATGGCGGCGCCGAAGAAGCCGCTGGAAAGGCGGTCGATCCTTGTATCCATCTTGACCGAAGCGTCCTTGAACAGCCAACCGCCTGGCTCGATGTCGATGGTCTCGCCGGGCGCCAGCACCTTCTCGAAGACGTTGCCGTAGCCGTGCAGCCAGACGATGCCGTCGCCTGTCTCGCCGCGGAAACGGTCGATGAAGAAGCCACTCTGGCCGAATAGCATCGTTCCAAGGCCGCGGACGCGCTCGAACGTGTAGTCGACGCTGGCGGTCGCGGCCAGGAACTGATGCTCGCGCACCTGTATCTCCTCGCCGCGCCGAAGATGGATCGGCACGATATGGCCCGGCCCGTCGCGGCTGAAGGCGATGACGCCCGGCCCGGACGCCTCGGTGACGAAGATCTGCATGCCCGCGATCATGCGCTTCAGCGCGCCCTTCAGCGATTTCAGGCCGATGGTGATCGTGGTGTTCTTCCACAAAAGGATGTGGTGTTCGAAATAGACCGGCATGTTGGTCACATCGACCGACAGCACGGGCACCAGTTCGCCGGCGACGTGATAGGTCACGCCGCCAAAGGTTTCGTCCGACACCTCGGTCGGCATCAGTTCAGGCAAGCTCGGCATGGCAATCCCCCTCGTCACCGTGCTGCCGGTCGACCGGACTGTCGCCGGCGCGTCGGCTGCCGCAGCATTGCCGCCGGGCCTTCGGCCGTCAAATGAAAGCTGGCACTGGGCGCGCCGCTCGCAACAACGTGAAGCAATTGCGACGTCGAGCGATCAGGCGATCAGCGGCCGCTCAAGGAGCAGCGACGCGATGCCGGACTCCGCAGGCCCGCGATTGTCGGCGCGGCCGACCTGGACGAAACCGTTCGCCATATAGAAGGCGACGGCGCGCTTGTTCGCTTCCGCCACCTCGACGCGTACCGCGCGCGCTTCGGGGAAGCTCTCCATCACTTCGTCCAGCAGCATGCCGCCAATCCCCCGGCCCTGCAGGTCCGGTGCAACATGAAGCTGCTCCAGATCGATCGAAGCGCCCTGGTCAGCGCTCTCCGCATAGGCGACGCCGCCGATGCGCTTGCCATCGTCGGCGACCAGGAACTCCGCATCCGGCCGCTCGATGCGCGCTTTCAACTTTTCCGGCGAACACCAAAGCGCGATGGTTCGATCGATCCGCTCGGCGCCATAGATGGCGTCGCAGGCCGCGTGCCAGGTCTCGGCCAGCAGTGCCCGGATAGCCGCAATGTCACGGTCGCTGGCGGTGCGGACAAACACCGTTATTCGATGCCGAGCTTGGCCTTGACGAGATCGTTGACCGTCTGCGGGTTGGCCTTGCCGCCGGTCGCCTTCATGACCTGGCCGACGAACCAGCCGGCCATGGTGGGCTTGGCGCGCGCCTGCTCGGCCTTTTCCGGATTGGCGGCGATGACCTCATCGACCGCCTTCTCGATGGCGCCGGTGTCGGTGACCTGCTTCATGCCGCGGCTCTCGACATGCTGGCGCGGATCGCCGCCCTCGTTCCAGACGATCTCGAATAGGTCCTTGGCGATCTTGCCGGAGATCGTGCCTTCCTTGATCAGGTCGAGAACAGCGCCGAGCTGCTCGGGCGAAACTGGAGCATTTTCAATGCCCTTGCCAGCTTTGTTCAGCTGGCCAAGGAGATCGTTGATGACCCAGTTGGCGGCGAGCTTGCCGTCGCGCCCTGCCGCCACCTTCTCGAAATAATCGGCGATCGGCTTTTCCGATACCAGGACCGAGGCGTCATAGGCCGAGAGGCCGAGCGCATCGACCAACCGCGCCTTCTTGTCGTCGGGCAGCTCCGGCAGGTTCCTGGCGAGCGCATCGACATAGGCCTGGTCGAACTCCAGCGGCAAAAGGTCGGGATCCGGGAAATAGCGGTAGTCATGCGCTTCTTCCTTGGAGCGCATCGAACGCGTCTCGCCCTTGACGGCGTCGAACAGGCGCGTCTCCTGGTCGATCTTGCCGCCGTCCTCCAGGATGGCGATCTGGCGACGCGCCTCATATTCGATGGCCTGGCCGATGAAGCGGATCGAGTTCATGTTCTTGATCTCGCAGCGCGTGCCGAACTCGCCGCCCGGACGGCGCACCGAGACGTTGACGTCGGCGCGCAGCGAGCCTTCGTCCATGTTGCCGTCGCAGGTGCCGAGATAGCGCATGATCGAGCGCAGCTTGGTGACATAGGCCTTGGCCTCGTCGGCGGAGCGGATATCGGGCTTCGAGACGATCTCCATCAGCGCCACGCCGGAGCGGTTGAGATCGACATAGGACATGGTCGCATGCTGATCATGCATCGACTTGCCGGCATCCTGTTCCAGATGCAGGCGCTCGATGCCGACCTCGATGTCCTCGAACTCGCCCTGGCGGTCGGGCCCGACGGAGACGATCACCTTGCCCTCGCCGACGATCGGCTGCTTGAACTGCGAGATCTGGTAGCCCTGCGGCAGGTCCGGATAGAAATAGTTCTTCCGATCGAAGACCGACTTGTGATTGATCGCGGCCTTCAGGCCGAGCCCCGTGCGGATCGCCTGCTTGACGCATTCCTCGTTGATGACCGGCAGCATGCCGGGCATCGCCGCGTCGACAAGGCTGACATTGGCGTTGGGCGCTGCGCCGAACGACGTCGAGGCGCCGGAAAAGAGTTTTGCCTCCGAGATCACTTGCGCATGCACTTCGAGCCCGATGATGATCTCCCAGTCGCCGGTGGCGCCGGGGATCAGACGTTTTGCGTCGGGGGTGCGGGTGTCGATGATGCTCATGGAGGCCTGTCGGATGGCTTGCTTGGGGTGGTTCGATTTGCATATCATGTTGCGAAAATCGCAACACTCGCTAGTGCAAACAGCTCGGCGAGACAAGCGCAAAGCCCGTACGCTGGCCTTTTCCGCCACCTTCGCCTAAGAAACGTCCATCCCAATGGAGAGTGGATGTCCACTTACGCTCGGTCCCGGTGAAGCCCTGACCTCCTAAGCGAGGCGGGGCGGAAAAACCTGGAACCCCGTGCCGCGACGTCCCGCGGCGCTGGTTTTTGTTGTTTTCCCGGGAATTCTCCAATGGACATTTCGCGCAGCGCATGACCCCGAAAATCGAAATCGATTTTCGGAAAGGATCATGCGCCAAATAAGGGTGCCACAGCGTCCTTTGCGCGTCCAAGAGGACGCGCGGCGCTGTGGGGAACAGTGCTCCTGCACCTGCTCGCGCAGGGCGGGCGCATCGAAATAGAGAAGAACGAGAGCAGGAGGATCGCCTGGTCCTGTGCCTGACCCGCGACGCCTGGCGCTATCCAGGCTTCGACCTGGAGCTCTTCCGAAAGCTGGGGCGGAAGAAGGCGGTTTCCTCAACGATCGGCGGTCTTTACCGCATCACCCGACGCGGGCTTGAGCTCGTGCGCGCCCAACTCGACAACCATTAGTGCCTTTGTTTTACGCAATTCCGGACGGAAAACCGCGCACACTTTTCCTGGAATTGCTCTAGCGCCCAATGCCGCCGGCCGAAACGCCGGCGGCACCTTTCCGTTTGCTTCAGGCCGTGGCGATGTAGGCTTTCATCTCTTCGGCTTCGCGCTCGACATCCTCGATGCGGCGCTTGACCACGTCGCCGATGGAGACGATGCCATCAAGCTGGCCGCCCTTTTCCACCGGCAGATGACGGAAGCGGCCACGCGTCATGATCTCCATGACCTCGTTGACCGTGTGGTTTTCGTTGCAGATCTTGACCTTCGGCGTCATCGCCGAGCGCACGGCGATGTCGAGCGCGGCGGCGCCCTCCTTGGCCACCACCCTGACGATATCGCGTTCCGAGAGAATGCCGACGATCTTGCGATCGCCATTGGTGATGACGAGCGCGCCGATCCTGTGCTCGGCCAGCATGCGAATGGCCTCGCTGAGTTTTTCATTGGGCCCGAGCGTGAACACGTCATGGCCCTTGCTTTCAAGAATTGCCTTAACCGTCATGGCGTCCTCCACTGCCTTTGACGCCGGCTCCCGCCCTAACCGGCTTTTGAGCCCCGGCGCCCTTAGAAAGACACTGGGTGCTTGGGCAACATCGTGCGCCGTGATTGATTGCATTTCAAGTGCGCCTAAGGACTAGATCAGGATGGCGTTTCGTTGAATCGCCATCCTGATCTATCTCTTTTTGGAGCATGATCTTCTCCGAAAACCGGTTCCCACTTTTCGGGATCATGCTCTAGGCGGCAGCCATCGGACGGTCGAAAAAACGCAGCCCGAAAAAGCCGGCGACGAAGCCGCCGATATGGGCTTCCCAGGCGATCTGACCGTCGATGCCCGGCGCGAAGCCAAGCAGGCCCGTGGCCAGATTGATCACCATCCAAACGCCAAGAAAGGTCATGACGCCGCGCGAGCGCAACACGGATGAGATCGGCAGTGGCTCGCCGGCGAAGGCCGCGCTGCCTGAAGAGCGGTCGACGCGGAACCCGTAGCGCGCAGCCGCGCCCATCATGCCGGAGATCGCACCCGAGGCACCGACGAGCGGCGCCTCGCCATAGGGATGCAGCGCCCAGAACAGAACAACCGAAGCCAGCCCTGTCACGGCGTAGAATATCGCGAAACGCAGCGCGCCGAGACGATTGGCGAGCGGCGAACCGAAGGCTGCAAGCCAGATCATGTTGATGGCGATATGGGCAATGCCCCCATGCATGAACGCATAGGTGAACGGACGCGTGAACAGGAACCAGTCGAAGCCGTACTGGCCGGTGTACAGCACCGGAATGAAGGCACCGTCGTAGAGCAGCGTCATTTGCTGCGCTTCGTTCAGCACATATTGCTGCAGCAGATAGACGACCACGCATATGCCGATCACGGCGACCACTACCGGCGGCAGGTTGAACACGGGTTCGCGGCGGCGCGGCTCGGAAGCCTCGTCCGGCGTCGGTTCGGTTTCGGTGGGGCTTACAGGCTCGCTCATGCGCCTTTGCAGGTCTGGGGCTTAGGGGTTTTCGGCGAGCATGTAGATCACGCCCTTTCGAATCACAAACGGCTAATCGCCACAGCCCAGATCAGAAAAGGAGCGAATCAGAACGGAGCGAATCAAAAAGAAGGCCGTCCAGGATTTCCCTGAACGGCCGGTCGAGTCCCCTGCTCCCCATAAACTCGTGACTGAAGTGCTGCCGATCGCTGCAGGAACGACCGTTTTGGAGTGGTTTTGATGTGCCACAGGCTTCGGCGGCACGCAATGTAAACCACTTGTTAACCTTAACGACCCCGAGGCGTGAACAAACGTTAACGATACTGGCACGCATCCTGCTCCGCACCGCATGAAGGTCATCGGAGGGCGCCCTGTCTGTTCGCCGATGGGACATCAAAAGACAGATTGTGCGGAGCGGAATGGACATGAATGAAAAAGGATCAATCGCGCTGTTCCAATATTGGAACCAGCTGCGTGATGGTCGCCTCGCCCCGAAACGATCGGAGGTGGAGCCGGCCGACATCAAGTCGCTTCTGGCCGACACCTTCATCCTGGAGCGCGACACGCGCGGCGAGGCGGTGTTCCGGCTCGCCGGCACGCGGCTCTGCGCCTATTATGGCCGGGAGCTCAAGGGATTCTCCTTCCCTTCGCTCTGGCGCGAGAAGGATCAGCGGCTTGTGTCGCGGCTCATGCAGGGCGTTTTCGACCAGAAATCGGTTCTGCTCATGACCTATGAGGGGTTCAGCCGCAACGGCCGTTCCAACAAATTCGAGCTCATGGCGCTGCCGCTGGACGGGGGCGCCCAGAACCCGCGCTGCCTCGGCATCGTCAGCGCCGCCGACAGGCCGTTCTGGCTTGGCGCCGATCCGCTCGCCGACGCGCTCATCGATACGATCCGGGTGATAGATCCCGACAAGGAGCCGATGTTCCTGAAGAACCGTCCGGCGATCGACGTCCCCTCGCTCGTTCCGGCCGAATTCGATCCTCCGGAGACCATTTCGGCGCTCGGCCGCGTGCGCCGCATCCGCCATCTCGTCGTCCTCGACGGCGGGCGTCACGAGTGAGCCCGGCCGTGTAAGGTTTCCCGTCGCTCCCGGTAAGTTTTTCCGCGTCGCGCGAGCCCCCAGGCCCAGGCTTTTGCGGCCGACTTTCCCGTTTGTTAACCTGCTTTGCTGTAGTTTTTCGGGTGAAATTCCTCGCATCGTCGCGCGGAATGCCAACGGGGTGTAGGCAGTCATGAGGTCAGCGGCGGTAGAATATGCGCCGTCACGAGCTGAGAGGCGCAACTTTCAGCGTGTCCGCGTCAAGATTTACGGGCGCTTCATGCTGGAAGACCGCACCGAGCATCCTTGCCAGGTGATCGATATGTCGCCCGGCAATGTTGCGTTGCGTACGGACCGGATCGGCATGCCGGGCGAGAAGGTCATCGCCTATATCGACCATATCGGCCGTGTCGAAGGCATCGTGACGCGCATGTCGCAGGACGGTTTCGCCATGACCGTCATCGCCTCGGACCGCAAGAAGGACAAGCTTGCCGCGCAGCTCACCTGGCTTGCCAACAAGCATGAGCTCGACCTGCCCGAGGACCGCCGCCACGAGCGCGTGGCGCCGCGCAATCCGATGAGCGTCCTGCAGCTTACCGACGGGCGCCAGTATCAGTGCCGCATCATCGACCTGTCGCTCTCGGGCGCTGCCGTCGAGATCGACGTCAAGCCGGCGATCGGCGTCCAGGTCACGTTAGGCACGATGCGCGGCCAGGTGGTGCGCCATTTCGAGGACGGCGTCGCCATCGAGTTCGCGGTCATCCAGCGGCCGGAAACACTCGATCAGGAATTCAACGCACCGCGCTCCTGAGACGCGCGACGCGCGCTCCTGAGACGAGCTGAAGCCCGCTCCTGAGACGAGCTGACACAAGCAAAGCAAACCGGCCCTTAGCGGCCGGTTTTTTGTTGTCCGGTCTTGGGAGGTCGGACGCGGGCCGCCAGTGGCATCAGGACTTGCGCGGGCCGGATGAAAATCCGAACAATCCGAAATTCCGATAGTTCAAATTTTATGTTTATTCTATCGGCGTTTTACTCAATGTCTACTTCGCGTTTTTGCGTCAAATAAATCCCAACGTGGCACAGTCTCCTCAAACGGGGAGACTACAACAATGAAAATGACGAGGGGCAAGCTGTTGCTCTTGGCAATGGCGATGCAGCTTTCCGCGTGGGGCACGGCAAGCGCAGGACCGGCTTTCATGCATACGGGTGGCCGCACCACCCAGCCGGTCGGCCACTACGATTTCTGCCAGCGCATTCCGGTCGAATGCAACCAACGGACGCCGAAGGGTCCGCCGGTCGAACTGACGCGCAAGCTGTGGGCGACGATCGTCAACGTCAACAATTCGGTCAACGTCCGGGTCAAGCCGCGCACCGACATGGAGATCTACGGCGTCGAGGAATACTGGGCCTATCCCGATAAAGGCTATGGCGACTGCGAGGACTACGCGCTGGAGAAGCGCCGCGAGTTGATGGCCGTCGGCGTGCCGGCAGGCAATCTGCTGATGACGGTGGTGCGCCAGCCGAATGGCGACGGCCATGCGGTGCTCACGGTGCGCACCAGCCTCGGCGAATTCATCCTCGACAATCTCGAGCCGAAAGTGCTCGCCTGGAACGACACGGTCTACACCTATCTCAAACGTCAATCGACGGAGAATTCGGGCGCTTGGGTAACGATCAACGACGGCCGCGAGGACGCGGTCGCCAGCGTCCGCTAGGGCGCCAAAGCGATCGGGCACGCCGCCCATGATGCGGCGGCGTGCCCAAGGAGAAAGCCCGGTCGAGTCCCCACCC